>DATDBK010000177.1:0-28245 GCA_036524935.1 Lysobacter sp.
GACGTCGCCGATGGTGTAGTTGCGCACGTGGCCCATGTGCAGCGCGCCCGACGGGTACGGCAGCATCGACAGGCAGTAGTACTTGGGCTTGTCGGAGCGCTCGTCGACCTCGAAGGCGCGGGTGTCGTCCCAATAGCCCTGTGCGGCGGCCTCGATGGCAAGCGGATCGAAGGCCCGGATGTCGGTGGCGTTCGGATCGGCGACGGTATTGGCGGCTTCGGTGGACACTGGGCACGGGCAAGCAGGGGGAAGACCGCCAAGCCTACCGCAGTGCACAAATGGCCGCTATTCCGGCCGCGGCGACGTGGGCGTCCCGGAGGCCTGGTGGCCGCGACGCGACACCCAATCGTGACCGCCGCCACGGCCATCTGCGACCAATGGCCCAGGAGCCGGCGTCCGCCGCCCGGCTAGAGTAGGCGCTTCATCTGGGGAGATACCGAATGCGCCTGACCACGCCCGTCCTGTCCACGCTCGCGCTGTCCACGCTCGCACTGTCCATGAACACCGCCCTCGCCGCCTCGCCGGCCGCCACCGCCGACAGCTACGCGGTGCAGTGCGGACAGCTGTTCGACGCCCGCGCCGGCAAGGTCCTGGGCCCGCACACGATCGTCGTTCGCTCCGGCAAGATCAGCGAGGTCATCGACGGCCAGGCCGACACCGCCGGGCTGGAGCGGATCGACCTGTCCGGCCATACCTGCTCGCCGGGCTGGACCGACCTGCACGTGCACCTGGGCAGCCAGTCCAGCCAGCAGAGCTATTCGGAAGGCTTCCGCCTCGATGAGGTCGATTTCGCTTTCCGCTCGGTCGGCTTCTCCAACAAGACGCTGATGGCGGGTTTCACCAGCGTGCGCGATCTCGGCGGCGAGGTCAGTCCGCACCTGCGTGACGCGATCAATCAGGGCCTGGTCGATGGTCCGCGGATCTGGGCCGCGGGCAAGTCGATTGCCACCACCGGCGGCCATGCCGATCCCACCAATGGCTACAACGACGCGTTGTCGCACCTGATCGGCCCGCCCGGCCCGACCGAGGGCGTGATCAACTCGATCGACGACGCGCGCCAGGCCGTGCGTCAGCGCTACAAGGAAGGCAGCGACGTGATCAAGATCACCGCCACCGGCGGCGTGCTGTCGTACGCCAAGTCCGGTGACGCACCGCAGTTCACGGTCGAAGAGGTCAAGGCGATCGTCGACACCGCCAAGGACTACGGCTACCGCGTCGCGGCCCACGCCCACGGTGAGGAAGGCATCAAGCGCGCCGTGCTCGGCGGCGTCACGTCGATCGAGCACGGCACGTACATGAGCCCGGAAGTGATGTCGCTGATGAAGCAGAAGGGCACCTGGTACGTGCCGACCATCTATGCCGGCCGCTTCGTCGCCGACAAGGCCAAGATCGATGGGTATTTCCCGGAGGTGGTGCGACCCAAGGCGCAGCGCATCGGCGCGCTGATCCAGGACACCGCCAGCCGCGCCTACAAGAACGGCGTCAAGATCGGCTTCGGCACCGACATGGGTGTCGGCCCTCACGGCGACAACGCGCGTGAGTTCATCTACATGACGGAGGCCGGGATCCCGGCAGCGGTCGCGTTGCAGGCAGCGACGATCCGCGCCGCCGAGGTGCTCGGCGTCGACGACCAGGGTGTGATCGAAAGCGGCAAGCGCGCCGACATCGTCGCCGTACCCGGCAACCCGCTCGAAGACATCAGCGTGGTGATGAAGGTCGATTTCGTGATGAAGGACGGCAAGGTGTATCGCCTGCCTGATTCACGCACCGACACGGCGTCTGCGGCGCTGTAAGCCCCCTCCTCCGTCATCCCGGCGAACGCCGGGATCCATTGTGATTTGCGGGTCTGCTTTGCCTGCGGATCGGCGTCGTCGCCGCAAGGCGGGGATCCATGGTGGTTTGCGGGTCTGCTTTGCCTACGGGACGGCGTCGTCCGCCACGCTGGGGATTGCTCCGCCCCTTAATCGGACATCCATGTCCGATGCGGGGCGCGGGCCATCCATGGCCCGCTGCTGCGCAATCCCCAGCGCGGCGGACGACGCTCCGGCGATTCGTTTCATGGTCTTCGGCCAGCGGTTCTTAGTGCCCCGCTAGGTCGCCATATCCGTCCCCGCCAACGTCATCCCCGCGGAGGCGGGGATCCAGGGACGTTGGCTTTTCGCAGGCTGCGACACCGGCTGGATCGCGGCATTTGCCCAAATGCCGGAGCCGTTGAAGCCACTGGGTTCCCGCCTTCGCGGGAATGACGGGGAGCCCCTCTCCCGTTTGCGGGAGAGGGGTTGGGGTGAGGGTCACCGAAGCCCGGGAAATGAATTACCGAGGCGTCGTCGACCGCGCCGGGGATTGCGTAGCAGCGGGACATGGATGTCCCGCGCCCCGCATCGGACAAGGATGTCCGATTAAGGGGCGGAGCAATCCCCGGCATGGTCGACGACGCCGTTCCGAAGCTGCAGCACCAAGATGACGGTGACCAGCGTCAGCGTCGGCGCGATTCCAACCACACACACAACAGCCACAGCGCCAGCAGCAGTCGCTGCGCGAGCGGCCCCGGCAGCCACGCCGTCGGCAATACGTTGAGGATGACCGCCAGCGCCGCCGCTGCGATGAAGAAACCGCCCCACCCGCGCCATCCGGGCAGCCGACGCACGCCGAGCCCGAGACACAGCGCACCCGGTACGAACGACAGCCACCACAGCAGCCACGCCGTCGCATGCCACTGGCTGCGCGCATTGTCGAGATCGGAAGGGTCCAGCGGGAAGAGTCCCTGGGCCACGAATGCTAGCGCCGAAATCACCAGCATCCACGTCCCGATCGCGGCCATGCGGCCCGCACCTTCGGGCAGGCGCGCGCGCAGCCGCACGGCCACCAGCGCGGCCAGCAGCCCCGGCAGGACGAAGCCGAACAGGTTGAAGGCCAGCGCCCCCGGCACACCGCGTGTGCCCAGCAGCGCGACCGGATGCTGCAGGTGCGAGAACGGGGCGTGTGCGGCGGCGAAGGCGAAAATGGCCGCGAGGCAGCACAGCACGGCCAGCGTGCCGGCGTGGCGATCGAACAACGTGGCGATGGGGCGTGCAGGATTCATGGCGTCCGGCGGGTCGGCGGTGCGAAGCTTCATGCTAGCGTGCCCGCCGCCGCCGCGATGCTTGCCTGGCGGCGCGCCCGCCCCCATCTGTTGCCCCTGACCCACCGAGCCGAACCGAGCCCAGCCGATGACGACCGAATCCGCCTCCCCCTACGTCTTCGACGCCACCGCCGACACCTTCGAGGCGCAGGTGCTGCAGAAGTCCCTGCAGACCCCGGTTCTGGTCGACTTCTGGGCGGAGTGGTGCGGCCCCTGCAAGACGCTCGGCCCGATCCTCGAGAAGCTTGCCGCCGACTACAACGGCGGGTTCGAGCTGGCAAAGGTCGATGTAGACAAGGAGCCACAACTGGCCGGCGCTTTCCAGGTCCGCTCGATCCCGACCGTGTTCCTGGTCAAGGACGGCCAGCTGGTCGACGGCTTCCCCGGCGCACTGCCGGAAGGCCAGATCCGCGAGTTCCTGAAGCACCACGGCGTCGAGCCGGGTGTGGCCGCCGAACCCGAGGCGGAGGAAGTCGCCGCGCCGGTGCTGGACCCGCACGAGGAAGTGGTGCGCCTGCGCGGTGAAGTGGCCGCCAATCCCGATGCCGGCGAACTCCGCCTCGAGCTGGCCCTCGCCCTGCTCAAGACCGGCGCCGCACAGGAGTCCGAGCAACTGCTCGACGGCCTGCCTGCCAACCTCGCCACCGACGACCGCACCCAGCGCGCCCGCTCGCGGCTCGAGTTCGCCTCGCTGCTGAAGGACGCGCCTCCGGCCGCCGTGCTGGAGGCCTCCATCGCCAGCAACCCCGACGATCTGCGCGCCCGCCACCTGCTGGGCGCCCTGCACATCGTCGACGGCAATGCCGAGGCTGGCCTGGAGCAGTTCCTGGAGATGCTCCGCCGCGACCGCACCTACGCCGAAGGCCTGCCGCGCAAGGCCCTGATCGATGCCTTCCGCGTGGTCGAGGACGAAGACCTGGTCGGCCGCTACCGGCGGAAGATGTCGTCGCTGCTGTTCTAGGCGACAGAGGGCGGGGAGACAGAGGGCGGGACTTCCTCAATACGGTCCCGTATGGCAGGCTACCCGCCCCACTCGCCGCTCCCCCACGAATGAAAGCAAGCCACCTGCGCCTCGGTCTCAACCTCTGGCCGCCGTTCCTGTTCAGCGGCATCCGCGTCACCGCCATCGCCGCCGACTACCGCCATGCCCATGTCGAGCTGCGCATGCGCCCTTGGAACCGCAACTACGTCGGCACGCACTTCGGCGGCAGCCTGTTCGCCATGACCGATCCGTTCTGGATGCTGCTGACGATGAACGCGCTCGGCCCCGGGTACTGGGTCTGGGACAAGGCCGCCGAGATCGAATTCGTGAAGCCCGGACGCGGCACGGTCCATGCCGACTTCCGTCTCGACGAGCGCGCGCTGGTGGAACTGCGCCAGGCCACCGCCACTGGCAGCAAGACACTGCGATGGTTCGACACCGACGTGATCGACAGCGATGGTGATGTCGTCGCTCGCCTGCGCAAACAGCTCTACGTCAGACAAAAACCCAAGCACCGGGACGCTGCAGAAGTGCCTTGAAACAAGCCATTTTTGCCCTGTTTTCGACATAAACTGACGCTGTGCGTCATCACATTTGTCTTCACATCCCAGATGTGAGGATCGCGTCGTGAGCTTTGCTAAATGACGGCGTATGCTCCCGTTTCGCGACAGGGGGACGCGATGTCCGGACCAGCATCCAACATCGACAACGCACCGCCACTACCGGAGATCACCGGCTTTCACCTGCACAAGGTGATCAACCACGGTGGCATGTCAACCGTGTATCTGGGCAACCAGATCGCGTTGTCGCGCGAAGTCGCCATCAAGGTGATGCTGCCGCTGGCACTGGCCGACGAAGTCAGTCGCCGCCGCTTCGAGAATGAAGTGCGCACGATCGCGCGCCTCGAACACCCCAACATCGTCACCATTCACGAAGTCGGCCGCACCCGCGAGGGCCTGCCCTACTACGCGATGCCGTACCTGCCGCGCGGCCACCTCGGCCAGCGTGACCTGAGCAAGGACGAACCGCGTGCGCTCGAAGTCGCACTGACGCTGCTTTCGGCGCTTGATTACGCGCATGCACGCGGCGTCGTCCATCGCGACGTCAAGGCAGAGAACGTGCTGTTCGACGACAGCGAACGCGTGTTGCTCGCCGACTTCGGCATCGCCCTGCGCCGCGGCTTCGGCCCGCGCGTCACCGCGGCCGGCCTGGCCGTGGGCAGCACCGCCTACATGGCCCCGGAGCAGGCACGCGGCGAAGACGTCGACGGCCGTGCCGACCTCTACAGCCTCGGCGTGCTGTTGTGGGAGATGCTCACCGGGCGCCTGCCGTTCGAAGCCGCTGACGCGCTGTCGATGGCGGTGATGCACGCGCAGGATCCGATCCCGAAACTGCCGCAACACCTGCATCACTGGCAGCGCTTCATGAATCGCGCGCTGACCAAGCAGGCGGCCCACCGATTCCAGGACGCCGCACAGATGGCCAACGCCATCCGCGCCGTGCAGCAGCGCAAGCCGTGGACCGCTGCGCTGGAAGTGTTCGAGCGGTTGCGTCCGTCGCGGCGCTGGGCGACGCCGATGTGGGCGGCGCTGGCAGTCGCCGCGGTGACGCTGGTGGTACTGGGCTTCAGCATCGGTCGCAACGACGACGATGGCGACGCACCGCCAGCGGCGCAGGTCGCCATGACCGAACCCACCGCATCCAGCACCGACGATCCGACCGACGCGATGCTGCAGCCGCTGCCAGAGGCACCGCTGCAGCGCGCGCTCGACGACGCCCGCCAGCAGATCGCGCGCGGCCGCCTCACCGAACCCGACGATGCCAATGCCCTCGACAGCATCCTGCTGGCGTGGCACACCGACAGCACCCACCCCGACGTCGCCGCGGCCATCGACGACCTCACCGTGGCCCTGTCCACGCAGATCGTGCGCAGCATCCGCGAGGACAAGGACCAGCGCGCCCGCGAGCTGCTGACGCATGCGGACAACCTCGGCCAGCAGACCGGCACGGCCAATTCCAAGGCCCAGGCCGGGCTGCGCGAACAGGCCGGCAAGGCCCTCGATGCCCGCCTCGAGCAGGCGGTCCGGCGCCGCGACAAGGCCGAAGTGCAGCGCACGACCGCACTGGCCGGGCAACTGGACCTGCCGCACAAGCTCGACCCCCGCCTGCTGGCCCAGGCCAAGGCGCTGCCGAAGGGACTCGCTCGCGGAGCGACCATCGACGTGACCTCGCAGGCCAGCGCGAAGGTGAGCATGAACCTGACGCCGCGGCCGATCTCGCGTCGCGAGTACGCACGCTTCGCCGCGTCCAATGGCCGCACGCCGGCGTTGTGCCGCGAGCGCGCCTCGCTGCTGCGCGTGATCGATCCGCGCGACTGGCAGAAGCCCGGTTTCCGCCAGGAAGAGAACGACCCGGTCGTCTGCATCTCGCTCGACGATGCCCAGGCCTACGCGCAGTGGTACAGCGAGCAGACCGGCCGCCGCTACCGCCTGCCCAGCGCCGAGGAAGCGGCCCACCTTCGCAACGACAGCGGCAGCCGCGCCATGTCGATGTGGCTGCGTGACTGCGGCAACAATTGCCAGCAGCGCCAGGTCGCGGGCGAGTCGTGGCGCAGCCGCCAGGACCATCGCACCCTGCTGGCCGAACGCGGCTACGACGACGTCAGTTTCCGCCTGGTCCGGGAGCGCTGAGACAGGAGCGCTGACTCGGAGGCGCTGACCCGGAGGCGCTGAAGCACCATCTGGCGGTTGGGCTGGCCACCGGCACGCAAGCGCGGGCGGTGCCCTACAATCCGCGCCATGTCCGAGCCCATCCCCGGCGGCCGCCCCGCCCCGATCCGTCCCAGCCTGCAGAAGCTGTTTCTCACCGGCCTGCTCACGCTCCTGCCGATCTGGCTGACCTGGGTCGTCGTCAAGTTCGTGTTCGTGCTGCTGTCGGATATCAGCGAGCCGCTGATCGCGCCGGTGCTGGAGAACCTGGCATCGACCTACCCGCAGTCGCTGGCCTGGCTGGTGGAGCCGTGGGTCACCACCGTGCTGGCGATGCTGGCGACCGTCGCGGTGATCCTGTTCTCCGGGGTGATGGCGCGGCGCGTGATCGGCCAGCGCATGCTGGGCTGGTTCGAGACACTGATCCTGCGCATTCCGCTGGCCAACACGATCTACAGCAGCGCGAGGCAGCTGCTCAACATCCTCCAGACCAAGCCCGACGGCACCCAGCGCGTGGTCCTGATCGACTTCCCGCACACCGAGATGAAGTCGATTGGCTTCGTCACCCGCGTACTGCGCGAACAGGGCACCGGCCGCGAGCTTGCTGCGGTGTACGTGCCGACGACACCGAATCCGACCTCCGGTTACCTCGAGATCGTGCCGGTGGAGAAGATCACCCCGACCGACTGGAGCGTCGACCAGGCGATGAGCTTCATCATTTCCGGTGGCGCCGTGTCCCCCGACACCATCCCGTTCTCGCCACCGGCCGCGCCGCGCGCATGAGTCCATACCAGTGAGGTCGGCGGCATGAGCCTGCAGGGACGCACGCTGCACGACCGCGCGGTGTGGTTGTTCATCGTCCTGAGCGCGTTCTTCTGCGTCAACGCGGTGCTGGCCGAGTTCATCGGCGTAAAGATCTTCGCGCTCGAGGACACCCTCGGCATCGCGCCGCTGGAATGGAACCTGTTCGGCCAGACCGGCTCGCTGAGTTTCACCGCCGGCACGCTGCTATGGCCGGTGGTGTTCCTGATGACCGACGTCATCAACGAGTTCTTCGGCCGCCGCGGCGTGCGCATGATCTCGTGGCTGGCGGCCGCGCTGATCGTCTATGGCTTCGTGTTCGCATTCGCGGCCATCGCCATCGCACCGGCCGACTGGTGGGTCAAGGCAGCGCAACCGCAGGGCGTGAGCGATTACCAGGCCGCGTTTGCGGCGGTGTTCGGCCAGGGGCTGTGGACGATCGCCGGCTCGCTGGTCGCCTTCATGCTCGGCCAGTTGATCGACGTTGCCGTGTTCCACCGCATCCGCAGCATCACCGGAGAGAAGCTGGTCTGGCTGCGCGCGACCGGCTCGACCGCGGTGTCGCAACTGGTCGACAGCTTCGTCGTGCTCTACATCGCCTTCGTGCTGGGGCCGCAGAAGTGGCCGACGTCACTGTTCCTGGCCGTCAGCACGGTCAACTATGCCTACAAGATGCTGGCAGCGATCGCGCTTATTCCGCTGATCTACCTGGTACGTGCTGGCATCACGCGCTATCTGGGCGAGGCCCGGGCGCAGCAGCTGCGCGAGGAAGCGGCGGCGGTGTAAGCCCGGGGCGAGTCATTGATCACCCATTCCGTGACTTCCGACCTAAGCGCCCCCCGCCCGCCTCGGCCATGCTTGGGCATTGCCTTGCCCGGGGATCCCATATGCCGTTGCTGCGCCCGCTTGCCCTCGCCCTTGCCCTGACCCTCGCCACGGCCGCGGCCGCTCCGGCCTTCGCCGCCGACACTCCGGCAACCGCATCGCAGACGGCCAAGGCCGCGCGACTCAACGTCCTCTACGAGCAGTACTGGGAAGAGCTGCTGAAGCTCAACCCGCTGCAGGCCACCTTCCAGGGCGACAACCGCTACAACGACCAGTTGCCCAACACGTTGTCGGCGACGTATCGCCAGCAGATGCACGACTTCAACACGCGCTGGCTGCACTCGGTGAAGTCAGCGGGCGGCGACGGCCTCGCCGGCCAGGACCTGCTCAGCTACGAGATCTTCGTGCGCGACCGCGAGAAGTCGCTGGAAGCCGAGCAGTTCCCGACCTGGCAGCAACCGGTCAACCAGTTCTACAACTTCGCCGCCACCGTCGCCCAGCTCGGTTCGGGCACCGGCGCGCAGCCGTTCAAGACGCCGGCCGACTACGAAAACTGGCGCAAGCGCGCGGCGCAGGTGCCGGTGCTGTTCGAGCAGGCGATCGCCAACAGCCGCGAAGGTATGAAGAACGGCGTGGTTCAGCCGCGCGCGCTGATGGTGAAGGTGATCCCGCAACTCGACGCGCTGATCAAGGACAAGGCCGAGGACACGCTGTTCTGGAACCCGGTGAAGAATTTCCCGGCCGGCTTCTCCGATGCCGACAAGCAGCGCCTGACCGCCGAATACAAAACGACGATCGAAGGCCAGCTGATGCCGGCCTACCGCCAGCTGCGCGCGTTCCTCAACGTTGAGTACCTGCCGGCCACGCGCGTCACGTCCGGTCTCGACGCGTTGCCCAATGGCGCGGCCTGGTACGCGTTCAATGCGCGCAACTCGACCACGACCAGCCTGACCCCGGCGCAGATCCACCAGATCGGCCTGGACGAAGTCACGCGCATCCACGGCGAGATCGGCAAGGTCATCGCGCAGACCGGCTTCAAGGGCTCGATGAAGGAGTTCTTCCAGTTCGTCCAGAACGATCCGCGCTTCAGCTTCAAGGACGAACCGGCACTGCTGGCCTACTACCGCGGCCTGGAAGCGAAGATCAACGAGAAGATCCCGCAGCAGTTCTCGCTGACGCCGAAGGCGCCGTTCGAGATCCGCCCGGTCGAGGCGTTCCGTGCGCAGTCCGCGGCCGGTGGCTCCTACCAGCGCCCGAGCCAGGACGGCACGCGCCCGGGCATCTTCTACGTCAACACCTACGACCTGCCGACGCGCAAGACCTGGGATGCGGAAGACCTGTACCTGCACGAAGCGATCCCCGGCCACCACTTCCAGCTGGCCCTGCAGCAGGAGCTGACGAACCTGCCCAAGTTCCGCCGCTTCGGCAGCGAGACCGCTTTCAGTGAAGGCTGGGGTTTGTACGCCGAGTCGCTGGGCAAGGACCTGGGCGCGTACACCGATCCGTACAACTACTTCGGCTACCTGCAGAACGAACTGTGGCGCGCGATCCGCCTGGTCGTCGACACCGGCCTGCACAGCAAGGGCTGGACCCGCGAGCAGGTGATCAGGTACATGCTCGACAACTCCGCCGAGAGCGAGACCCAGTCCACCGCAGAAGCCGAACGCTACATGGCGATCCCGGCGCAGGCGCTGGCCTACAAGATGGGCGAGCTGAAGATCCAGCAACTGCGCGACCGCGCCGAGAAGGCCCTGGGGCCTAAGTTCGACGTGCGCCGCTTCCACGCCGAGGTGCTCAAGGACGGTTCAGTGCCGCTTGAGATCCTCGAGGGCAAGATCGACCGTTGGATCGTTTCGGAGAAGGCTGGCGGCTGACGCCGCGCGCCACCCTCACCTCAACCTTCTCCCGCACCCGGGAGAGGGCTCAAGACCCTGCATTCACCAGGAGATCCACCCATGAAGCTTCGCCCGCTCCTGCTTGCCGTCGCCGTCACCGCTGCGATCGCAGGCTGCAAGCCCTCCACCGAAACGGCCGCACCGGCCGCGCCGGCTGCCACCCAGACGTCCCAGGCCAAGGCCGACCAGCTCAACAAGCTGTACGCCGACTACTGGGAAGCCAACCTCAAGCTCAACCCGCTCGCCGCCACCTTCCAGGGTGATCCGCGCTACAACGACCAGCTGCCGGACTACTTCTCCGCGCAGTACCGCGAGCAGACCAAGCAGTTCACCAGCGAGTGGCTGGCCAAGATCGAAGCGATCGGCAGCGACGGCCTCAGCGGCCAGGACCTGCTGAGCTACGAGATCTTCGTCGAGGACGCGAAGGACACGCTGGATTCGTTCAAGTACCCGGACTGGCAGCTGCCGATCAACCAGATGCACTCGCTGCCGTCGCTGGCCGTGCAGCTGGGCTCGGGCACCGGCGCGCAGCCGTTCAAGACGGTCAAGGATTACGACAACTGGCTGGCACGCGCCAGCAAGCTGCCGACGCTGTTCGACTCAGCCATCACCAGCATGCAGGAAGGTGTCACCGCCGGCGTGGTGCAGCCCAAGGCGCTGATGGTCAAGGTGATCCCGCAGCTCGATGCGCTGATCAAGGCCAAGCCTGAGGACACGCTGTTCTGGGGTCCGATCACGCAGATGCCGAAGGAATTCCCCGACGCCGACAAGAAGCGCCTGACCGACGCGTACCGCGCCATGATCGCCGACCAGCTGATGCCGTCGTACAAGAAGCTCAGCGACTACATCAAGAACGATTACCTGCCCAAGACCCGCGACACGGTTGGCCTGGACAAGCTGCCGGGCGGTGCCGAGTGGTATGCCTTCAACGCCAAGCAGAGCACCACCACCGACCTGACCCCGGAGCAGATCCACAAGATCGGCCTGGATGAAGTTGCGCGCATCCATGGCGAGATCCACAAGGTCATGGAACAGGTCGGCTTCAAAGGTTCGATGCAGGACTTCTTCAAGTTCATGCAGACCGACAAGCAATTCAGCTTCAAGGACGAGAAGGCGCTGCTGGAGTACTACCGCGCGCTCGAGGCGAAGATCAACCAGAAGATCCCGGAGCAGTTCTCGCTGATTCCGAAGTCACCGTTCGAGATCCGTCCGGTCGAGCCGTTCCGCGCGCAGTCCGCTGCCGGCGGCGAGTACATGACCCCGAGCGAGGACGGCACGCGTCCGGGCATCTTCTACGTCAACACCTACGATCTGCCGACGCGCAAGACGTGGGATGCCGAGGACCTGTACCTGCATGAAGCGATTCCGGGTCACCATTTCCAGCTTGCGCTGCAGCAGGAGCTGAAGAACCTGCCGGCGTTCCGCCGCTTCGGTGGCGAAACTGCGTTTGCTGAAGGCTGGGGTCTGTACGCGGAGTCGCTGGGCAAGGATCTGGGTGTGTACACGGATCCGTACAACTACTTCGGTTATCTGCAGAACGAGCTGTGGCGTGCGATCCGTCTGGTCACCGATACCGGCCTGCACAGCAAGGGCTGGACGCGCGAGCAGGTGATCAAGTACATGCTCGACAACTCCGCCGAGAGCGAAACCCAGGCCACTGCCGAGGCAGAGCGTTACATCGGCTGGCCGGGGCAGGCGCTGGCATACAAGATCGGCGAGCTGAAGATCAAGGAGCTGCGTGCGAAGGCCGAGAAGGAGCTGGGTCCGAAGTTCGACATCCGCGAGTTCCACGCCGAAGCGCTGAAGGACGGCGCAGTGCCGCTGAGCGTACTCGAAGCCAAGATCGATCGCTGGATCGCGTCCAAGAAGGGCTGATTCCGCGTCACCTGCAACAGCAAACAGGCCGGCTCATGCCGGCCTGTTTTTTTTGGCGCTTCGCCTGACGTAGCCCGGGTCGAGCTTGAATTCCAAATTTCAGCCGCAAAATACTTTGTTCAGCAATGCCTTACGACAATTGCCGGATGTTCAAGCCCCGCACCCTCCTCCTGGCCGCCGCTGCCCTGCTGCCGGCCACGCCCGGTCTCGCCACGCGCAAGCCGGTCGAGCCCGTCGCGTCGAAGCTGTCGCCGGCGGTGGCAGCTGCGTCGCTCCCGGCTTCACCGCTGGCGCGCCTGGCCCCGGGCGCGGATCCGAAGGTCCTCGACCTGGCGCAGGCAGCGATGCAATGCGCGCAGGCCAGCGGCGTCGGGGCTGCCGCGCGGCGGCTGGCGGTCATCGATTACAGCCGCCCGTCGCTGCTGCCGCGGCTGTGGGTGTTCGATCTCGCCGCCGGCAAGTTGCTGTACGAAGAAGTGGTCGCCCACGGGCAAGGCTCCGGCGATAACCTCGCCACGCGCTTCTCCAACCGCGATGGCAGCCATCAGTCGAGCCTGGGATTGTTCGTCACCGCCGACACCTATACCGGCAAGAACGGTTACTCGCTGCGCATGCAGGGGCTGGAGCCCGGCGTGAACGATGCGGCGATGGCGCGCGCGATCGTGATGCACGGCGCTCCGTACGTCGATGCGGCGCAGGGCAAGCGCATCGGTCGCCTCGGTCGCAGCTGGGGGTGCCCCGCGGTGCGCAATGCCGTCGCCCGGCCGATGATCGATCTGCTCAAGGGCGGCCAGTTCGTCTTCTCGTATTTCCCGGACCAGGCCTGGCTGGCGCGCTCGGCGCTGCTCAATTGCCCGGCCGCGCGGCTCAGGCACGATACCGTCGTGCACCACGACACCGCGCCACGTCCGCCGTCGGGTTGAGACACGACTGGCGCGGAATTGCTGTCGCCTGCCCATGCCTGCGCTAGGCTTTGCGCACATCAAAGAATGGATTGCCTGATGCCGTCGTATCGCCCGCTGTCATCCCGCCTGCTGTCATCCCGCCTGCTGTCATCCCGCCTGCTTTCGCCCCGCCTGCTTTTCCTCTCGCTTGCCTTGCTCGTATGCACCGCAGCTGGCGCGGCCGCGCCGTCGTGGGGTGCGCGCGAGTCCAGCCCCGCCACCACGTCGCCGGCGCAGCTCAAGCCCGGGCAGTGGATCTGGGGCGGCGACAACAAGACGATGGGCCCGCTCGCGGTGGTGGTCAGCCTCACAGAGCAGCGCGCCTACGTTTATCGCAACGGCATTCCGATCGGCGTCACCACCGTCAGCAGCGGCAAGCGCGGCTATGAGACGCCGACCGGTGTGTTCACGATCCTGCAGAAGGACAAGGACCACCGCTCCAGCAAGTACAACAGCGCGCCGATGCCTTACATGCAGCGGTTGACCTGGGACGGTGTCGCACTGCATGCCGGCGGACTGCCCGGTTATCCCGAGTCGCATGGCTGCGTGCACCTGCCCTCCGAATTCGCGCGGCTGCTGTTCGATGCCTCGAACATGGGCATGACCGTGGTCGTGTCCGAGGAAGGCAAGTCGCCGGTGGACGTGGTGCATCCGGGTGCGTTGAGCCCGATCGATCCGCACACCGGTGCCGAGGCGGCAATGCCGCATCTGGAAGACGGGCAGAAATGGCGGTGGCGGCCGGAGCTGTCGACCGAAGGACCGGTGTCGATCCTGCTCAGCGGCGGCGACCAGCGCGTGGTGGTGTTCCGCAATGGCATCGAGATCGGTCGCTCGCGGCTGCTGATCCGCAATCCGGAACTGCCACTCGGCACGCACGCGTACATCGTCAAGGACGGCTACCTGGCCGTCGACAACCCGCTCCTGCCGGGCACGCGCATGCCGAACTGGAGCGCGATCGGCATCCCCGGTGGCACTGACCAGTCCGGCATGCTGCTCGGGCCGGAAACGATCAATCGCGTAGTGATCCCGCACGACTTCGTCGCCGCGGTACTGCCGCTGCTGAGTCCGGGCGTGGTGATGCTGGTCACCGACGCGAAGATGACCGACACGACCACCGGTGGTGCGCCCGTGCAGGTGCTGGATTCGGATCCGCCGGAGGCGTGAGCCGGTGACGTGAGCGTCGCGAGACCCCGGGTGCGCTTCGCTTACCCGGGCTACGGGCTACGGAACACGAAAAAGCCCCGGTCTCGCGACCGGGGCTTTTGCTTTCACTCGTGCTTGCAGCTGGCTATCAGCCGCTGAAGCCGCTGCGCGAACCGCGGCCGGCCTGGCCGCCGCTGCGCTCGCCGCTGCGATGCTGCTTCGGACCAGCGTGCGCGTGACGCGCGGCCGGCTTGCCGTGCGGGCGATGCGCCGGCTTGCGCGGCTGGCTGGCGCCACGCGGGTTCGGGATCGGCGCGTTCATCTGGATCGGACGGCTGGCCTCGAAGCCCGGCACCGACACCAGCTCGATGTCGGCCTTGAGCATGCGCTGGATCTGGCGCAGCAGGCCGCCCTCTTCCGGCGCGACCAGCGACAGCGCTTCACCACTGGCGCCGTTACGACCAGTGCGACCGATGCGGTGCACGTAGTCCTCGGCGACCATCGGCAGGTCGTAGTTGATGACCAGCGGCAGGTCGGGAATGTCCAGGCCGCGCGCGGCGACGTCAGTGGCGACCAGCACGCGTGCCTTGCCCGACTTGAAGTCGCGCAGGGCCTTCTGGCGCTGCGCCTGGCTCTTGTTGCCGTGGATGGCGACGGAAGCCAGGCCCGACTCTTCGAGCTGCTCGGCGAGGCGGTTGCAGCCGTGCTTGGTGCGGCCGAACACGATCGCGCGATCGGTGTGGCGGGCGGCGAGGATCGACACCAGCAGGTCACGCTTCTTGGAGACATCGACCGGGTGGGCACGGTGGACGATGGTCTCGGCGATGGTGTTCTGCGCGGCGACCTGCACCTGCTTGGGATGGTGCATGAACTCCAGCGCCAGCTGCTTGAGCTGCGACTCGAACGTGGCCGAGAACAGCATCGTCTGACGCTCGCGCGGGAGCTTGGCAAGGATGCGCTTCATGGCCGGCAGGAAGCCCATGTCGAGCATGCGGTCGGCTTCGTCGAGCACAAGCACTTCGATCGCATCGAGGCGGACGGTGCCGCGCTCCATGTGGTCGATCAGGCGGCCCGGGGTGGCGACGAGCACGTCGACGCCGCGGCGGAACAGCTCAACCTGCGGGCCCATGCCGGCGCCACCGAAGATGGCGGCAATGCTAAGGCGGACGTGGCGGGAATAGCCACGCAGGCTCTCGGTGACCTGCACCGCGAGCTCGCGGGTCGGCACCAGGATCAGCGCGCGCGGACGACGGAAGCCGTTGACCGGGGTCTGCTTGGACATGCGCTGCAGCAGCGGCAGGCCGAAGGCAGCGGTCTTGCCGGTGCCGGTCTGAGCGCCGCCGAGCAGGTCGTGGCCGGCCATGGCGAGCGGGATCGCTTCGGCCTGGATCGGCGTGGGGATGGTGTAGTTCTGGTCGGCGAGCGCGCGCAGCAGCGCGGGCGAAAGCCCGAGGGTTTCGAACGTCATGTGGTGGAACTCCTTGTGCTCGCGACGCCCGTCACGCCCACGCAAAAACGCGGACGCGCGATCGATTGTCGCGGTGATGACTCCAGCGTTCCCTAAAACCGCGCTGTGAGCGATCGAATTGGACGGCTGCCGGATGCTCCGGGCCGTGTCTGCGCGACGAAAGACGTGCGGGATAAAAGCCGTGATGACTGGCCCAATGTGCTGGGCCTACGGCGGGCATACCTGGGAAACGTACCCTTGCGGGAGGCAGCCGTGCGCTGAACGGGGCGGACTCTACGCGAAAGGCGGGTCGGCTGCCAGTCCGGGGGGCGGATCGAGGGCTGGCGGTTAAGGCACTGCCCTCACCCCCAACCCTCTCCTGCCAGCGGGAGAGGGGCTCCAGCGGAGGTCGGGGGCCGCGAGGCGCTTTGGCGGGCCTCGCCGCGCCGGCCGGCGGTTTATGCGACCCTTCGGGCAAATCCACACGGACCGGACTCATGGAACGCAATGCCGGATGGCTGGCAGGGCGGGTGCTGGTGGCCAGCGTGTTCATCGCCATGGGCAGCTACCGGCTGCTGACCTGGGCCGGCGGCGACCCGATCGGCAGCGCCACGATCATTGCCAGCATCGCCGAACTGGTGCTCGGCCTGCTGATCGCTGCCGGCTGGCAGCTGCGCTGGAGCGCCTCGCTGGCCGCCATCGCCATGCTGGTCGATGCCCTGGTATCGCACCCGTTCTGGTCGCTGGCCGGGCCAGAGCGCGGCGCGCAGCTGCTGCATTTCATGAAGAATGTGTCGATCATCGGCGCACTGCTGCTGCTCGCATTCGCCAACCGTCACCGCCGGCACTGATCCCCTGACGCAATGACCACTTCCCTGCTGCGGCCACGCGGCCAGCACGACAGCAACCGCGTTGCCATGGTCGAGTTGTTCTTCGACCTGGTGTTCGTGTTCGCGGTCACCCAGCTTTCGCACGCCCTCCTTTCCGACCTCAGCGTGCACGGCGCGCTGCAGACGCTGCTGCTGTTCCTGGCGGTGTGGTGGCTATGGATCTTCACGTCGTGGGTCACCAACTGGCTCGACCCGGAACGCGCCCCGGTGCGGGTGATGCTGTTCGCGTTGATGCTTGGCGGCCTGCTGCTGTCCTCGTCGATTCCACAGGCATTCGGCGATCGCGGGCTGGTCTTCGGTGTGGTGTTCGCGGCGATGCAGGTCGGCCGCAGTGTATTCGTCGCGTATTTGATGCGCGACGACAGCGAAGGCCACTACCGGACGTTTGTGCGCATCTCCGTGTGGCTGTCCATGTCGGGGCTGTTCTGGATCCTTGGCGGGTTGGCCGAGGGTCCGGCACGCGCCGGCTGCTGGCTGGTCGCCGTCGCGATCGAATACGCATCGCCGGCGCTGTACTTCTGGGTGCCGGGACTGGGACACGCAAGCACGCTCGACTGGGACGTGGACGGGCACCACCTTGCCGAACGTTGTGCGCTGTTCGTGATCATCGCGCTGGGCGAATCGGTCCTCGTCACTGGCGCGACCTTCGCCGGACAGGCCTGGACCGCGCCGACGCTGATCGCATTCGTCAGCGCATTCCTCGGCAGCGTGGCGATGTGGTGGATCTATTTCGACACCGGCGCCGAGCGCGCCAGCCACCGCATCTCGCACTCCGACGACCCGGGTCGCCTGGCGCGGCTGGCCTACACCTACCTGCACCTGCCGATCATCGGCGGCGTGATCGTCTGCGCCGTCGCCGACGAACTCGTCCTGTCCCATCCCGCCCACGCCAGCAATGCCGGCATCGCCGCGATCATCGGTGGACCGGCGCTGTATCTGGTTGGCAACGCGCTGTTCAAGTGGGTCAGTCATGACCGCCGTGCACCGCCACTGTCGCATTGCGCCGGCGTACTGCTGCTGGCCGCGCTCGCGCCTGCCGCGTACTCGCACGTGTTGTCGGCGCTAGCACTGGGGATCGCGACGACGGGCGTGCTCGTGCTGGTGGCCGTCTGGGAAACCATGGCGCTGCGACACCGCACTTGATGCCCCGGGTGCGCTGCGCTTACCCGGGCTACGCGTGAAAGGCCGTAGCCCGGGTAAGCGCAGCGGACCCGGGCGACACGTGAAGGTCAGTAGCCCGGGTAAGCGCAGCGCACCCGGGGGCGACACTCAGACTTCCAGCACCATCCCCGGCCGCGCCAGCACCGCCTGCCTGCCGAACCGTTCTCCGATTTCACCAGCCAACGCTTCGCGCGCCTTGTCCTCGCCGTGCACCAGCGCCAGCGGCGGATGCTCGGCAATGGCGCCATACCACTCCATCAGGCCCTTCTGGTCGGTGTGCGCCGACAAGCCGCCGACGGTGTGGCGCTGCGCGTTCACCCGCACGTCCGAGCCATGGATGCGCACCCACGAAGCCCCGTCGACCAGCCGGCGTCCGAGCGTCCCTTCGGCCTGGTAACCGACGAACACCACATGCGTCTGTCGGCGATCGAGGCGGTGGCGGAAGTGATGGAGGATGCGGCCGGCGTTGGCCATGCCCGACCCGGCAATGACTATCGCGCCGCGCTCGATCCGGTTGATCGCCATCGACTCCTCGCGCGACGCGGTGACGTGCAGGTTGGGCAGCCGGAACGGATTGGGTTTGTCCTGCCACACACGCTGCGCATCTTCATCGAACAGTTCGGCGTGGCGGTCGTAGATGTCGACCACTTTCGCCGCCATCGGGCTGTCGAGGAAGATCTGCCAGCGCGCCAGCTGCCATGCGTCCCAGTGCCGCGCGAACCAGTACAGCAGTTCCTGGCTGCGTCCGACCGCGAACGCGGGAATCAGCACGTTGCCGCCCTCGCGCCACGCCGTGTCGAGGATGTCGCCGAGTTCGCGGATCGTCTCGGCGCGATCGCGATGCAGGCGATCGCCGTAGGTCGACTCCATCAGCACCAGGTCGGCGCGGTCGATGCTGGCCGGGTCGCGCAGGATCGGAGTGCCCTTCGGGCCAAGATCACCGGAGAACACCAGCTTGCGGCCATCGGCCCACACTTCGACGCTGGACGATCCGAGGATGTGGCCGGCCTCGCGGAAGGCGATGTCGATTCCGGGCAGCAGTTCGCTGCGCTGGTCGTAGGGCAGCGTGCGCGCTTGCGCCATGGCCGCGTGCACGTCGTCGCGCGTGTACAGCGGCAGCACTTCCGGCTCGCCGTGGCGTCGATGGCGGTTGGCGCGTTCGGCGTCGCCTTCGGTGATCGATGCGGCATCGAGCAGCATCACCGGCATCAGCTCGGCGGTGGCCTCCTGCGCGTATATTGGCCCCTTGAAGCCGCGTCGCACCAGCAGCGGCACCCGGCCGATGTGATCGATGTGGGCATGGCTGATGAGCAGCGCATCGAGCGTGGCCGGGTCGAACGGGAAGGACTCGTGGTTGCGCCGTTCCGCCTCGGGGCTGCCCTGGATCATTCCGCAGTCGAGCAGCAGGCGCCGGCCGGCCGCCTCGACCTCGTGCAGTGAACCGGTAACCTCGCCAGCCGCCCCATGGAAATGCACGCGCATCGCCGATCCTTTGCAGACATTGCAGATTGTGGTGACAGGCGAAACCTAGCATGGGCGTTGGCAGGCCCCGTGACCGCGGCCACTGCGCCGCACGGCCAACGCGTCCACAATTGGCGCCCGCCTGCATTGCCGCCCCGTAGCGCCCGACGATGAACAAGCCCCTGCTGTCCTCCGCCCTCGCCCTGGCCCTGGCCGCTGGCGGGCTCCACGCCGGCGAGCATGTCGACCTGCTGGTACGCGATGCCACTGTCATCGACGTGGTCGACGGCAAGCGGCATCCGCACCAGGCCATCGCGGTGCGCGGGTCGCGGATCGTGGCGATCGTCGACGATGCCCGTGCCAGCCGCTTCGAAGCCGCGCAGACGGTGGCCGCCAATGGCAAGTTCGCGATCCCGGGCCTGTGGGACATGCACATGCACTTCGGCGGCGGCGAAGCCCTGATCGAAGAGAACCGCAACCTGTTGCCGCTGTATGTCGCCCATGGCATCACCGCGGTCCGCGACGCCGCCGGCGACCTGAGCCCGAGCGTCTTCGAATGGCGCGCCGCCACCGCTGCGGGCACGCTGCTCGGCCCGACCATCTTCACCTCCGGGCCGAAGATCGAAGGTTACAAATCGATCTGGCCCGGCGACCTCGAGATCGGCACGATCGCCGAGTTGAACCAGGCGCTGGGCAAGCTGCAGGGCTGGAAGGTCGACTTCGTCAAGATCACCGACAACACGCTGTCGCCGGAGCTGTTCATGGCTGCGGTGAAGGAGGCTGGGCGACGCGGATTGAAGACCTCCGCACACGTGCCCTACCCGATCACGATCGATGAGGTCAGCGCCGCCGGCCTGAGTTCGGTCGAACACATCGACTACGCCTTCAAGGCGGGGTCGCCAAAGGAAAAGGAACTGGGCGAGGCGATCGCCCGCGGCGAGATGACCAGCCGCGACGCCTGGAGCCAGTGGAACGCCACCTTCGACGTGAATCTGGCCAACGCCACCTACGCGCGCATGGCCAGGCGCGGCACGGCGGTGACCCCGACCCTCAACGGCAGCCAGGTCGTCGCCTACCTCGACCAGGACGACCATCGCAACGACGATTACCTCAAGTACATCGGCCCCGGCCTGCAGGCGACGTACAACTGGCGGGTCGAGCGTGCGGCCAAGGACGATGCGGCGGCAGTCGCCGCGCGCCATCTCCGCTTCGAGCGCAATGCCTCGGTATTGCCGCTGCTGCAGAAGGCGGGCGTGACGATCCTGGCCGGCACCGATGCCGGCTTCCTCAATTCGTATAACTACCCCGGCATCGGCCTGCACGACGAACTGGCGCTGCTGGTAAAGCATGGCCTGACGCCGCTGCAGGCACTGCAGGCGGCGACGATCAACGGCGCACGCTTCCTCGGCCACGACGACACGCACGGCACGCTTGCCACCGGTAAAGCCGCGGACCTGGTGCTGCTCGATGCCGACCCGCTGATGGACATCGCCGCGGCGCGTCGCATCGACACCGTGGTGTTGAAGGGCCGCGTGTACGACCGCAGCCATCTGGACGCGATGCTGGCGGATGTTGAGGCGCGGGTGGCCGCGCAGCAGAAATAGCCCTTCTCCCGCACTGGCTTGAGCCCTTCTCCCGCATGCGGAGAAGGGTTGGGATGAGGGTGCCTCTGCCTGACTGGCGGCCTGCCCTCACCCCGCCCCTCTCCCGTAAGCGGGAGAGGGAGAAAGACCGGTGGCAGTGAAGGCATACTTGCCCGATGAACCGCCCAGACCTGCTCGACGCCGCCGTCCTCGCCGCCCAGCCCGCCGACCGCGCCACCTCGCTGGCGGCGCGGTTCTATGCCGACCCGGGCACGGTCGCTCTCGACCGCGAACGCATCTTCGATCGCGGCTGGCAGATCCTGGCCCACGTCTGCCAGTTGCAGAACGCCGGCGACCACGTCGTCGCCGACTTCAACGGCCTGCCGGTGATCGCCGTACGCGGCGCCGACGAGCAGATCCGCGTCTTCCACAACGTCTGCCGCCACCGCGCCGGCCCGCTGGCGGCCTGCGATGGCCTGGCCGCCAAGTCGCTGCGGTGCCGCTACCACGGCTGGACCTACACTCTCGATGGCGTGCTGCGCTCGGCGCCGGAGATGGGCACGGCGCCCGACTTCAACGTCGGCGACGTCAGGCTGCCGCAGCTGGCGGTACGGGTGTGGCAGGGCCTGGTGTTCGCGGCGGTCGATGGCGAACACGCGATCGACTTCGACGCACTGGTCGCCGGCATCGACGAGCGCCTCGGCGCCGACCGGCATCTGGAACGCTACGGCCACCACCGCCGCGTCGGCTACGACATCAACTGCAACTGGAAGATCTACATCGACAACTACCTGGAGGGTTACCACGTCCCGCACGTGCACCCCGGGCTGAACCGGTTGCTCGACTACCGCAACTACAAGACCGAGACCCACGACTGGTACTCGTTGCAGTGGAGCCCGCTGGAGAGTGGCGAGGACCTCTACGGCAGCGGCGACGCTCTGTACTACTGGATGTGGCCGAACACGATGCTCAACATCGTCCCGGGCCGCCTGCAGACCAATCGCGTGATCGCCAAGGGTGTAGACAGGTGCCGGGTCGAGTTCGACTTCTATTACGCGATGGATGAGTCGGAGGAGGCCGCCGATCGGCGCCTGGCCGATCTCAACTTCAGCGATGAAGTGCAGTTCGAGGACCTCACCATCTGCGAGGACGTGCAGCGCGGCATGGCGTCGGGCTCGTACCAGCCGGGACGCCTGAATCCACTGCGCGAAAATGCGGTGCACCATTTCCACGAGCTGCTGCGCCGGGTGTATCGGGAGGCGTGACCGACGGACCCGGGTGCGCTTTGTGGCTACGTTGGACCCGTAGCCCGGGTAAGACCGCAGGCCGCACCCGGGGATCGGGCGTGATGGACCCCGGGTGCGCTTCGCTTACCCGGGCTACGTAGTGCTCGCGGGCTTAAAGGCTTTCTTCCGGCACCGTCGCACTGGCTTCGCCCTGGCACCGCGCCTGCACCACCCTCGCCTCCCAGCGCCAGAACCCCCACGCCACCAGCAGGAAGGCGCTCGCCACGCCGACCATCCACAGCATGTGATCGCTGATCCACGGGGACAGCACGCCGGCGATGAGGGCGTTGAGCACCAGGCCGGTGAAGGCCTGCATCGACGAAGCCGAACCGCGCTGGCGCGGGTACATGTCGAGGATCGCCAGCGTCACGATCGGGAACACCAGGGCGATGCCGAACGCGTTGAGCATCATCGGCAGCACCGCCCACGGCACCTGCGGCGCATCGGTCCACAGGTTGTAGCCAAGATTCAGCAGCATCGCCACGGCCGAGCAGGCGAAACCAATCGACACCAGCTTCTCGCCGCTGACCTTGCCCGCCGCGCGCCCCGACACGAACGCGCCGAGCACCATGCCGCTGATCATCGGTACGAAGAACCAGCCGAACTGGCGTTCGTCGAGCTTGAGGACGTCGAGCACGAACGCCGGTGCCGAGGCGATGTACAGCCACAGCGCGGCGAAGTTGAAGGCACTGGCCGCGGCCAGGCGCTGGAAACGCGGGTTGGTGGCGATGGCGACGTAATCGCGCAGCAAGCGGCGCGGGATCATCGGCAGGCGCGCATCGACCGGATGGGTTTCCGGCAGCGTCCGCCAGGTAAATACCAATAGCACCAGCGAGAACGCGACCAGGAACCAGAAGATCGCCGGCCAGTGGCTCCAGCCCAGGATCCAGCCACCAATCACCGGTGCTACCGCCGGCGCCACGCCGAAGATCATCGACACCTGGCTCATCAGCCGCTGTGCGTCGTGGCCGTGCAGCACGTCGCGGATCACCGCGCGGCCGACGATCAGGCCGACCCCGGACGACAACCCCTGCAACGCGCGGAACACCAGCAGCGTGGTCAGGTCCGTGGACAGCGCGCAACCGACCGAGGCGAACGTGAACACCGTCAGCCCGCCGAGGATCACGCGACGGCGCCCGATCGCATCCGACAGCGGCCCGTGGACGATGCTCATCAGCGCATAGGCCACCAGGTAGACGCTGATGGTCTGCTGCATCGCCAGCTTGTCGGCGCCGAACTGGGTGCCGATGGCCGGGAACGCCGGGAAGATCGTGTCGATCGAGAACGGCCCGAACATCGCCAGCCCGCCGAGCAGCAACGCCAGCAGGCGGACGGAGATCGACAGCGAAGGTGCGGGTGCAGCGGTAGGCATCTGGGTTCTCTGGATGAAACGTAGCCCGGATAAGCGAAGCGCATCCGGGGTGCCGCACCTCGACCCGGGTGCGGCCTGCGGCCTTACCCGGGCTACGGGGCTGGATGAAACGTAGCCCGGATAAGCGAAGCGCATCCGGGGTCGCGCGAATCATCCCGGGTGCGGCCTGCGGCCTTACCCGGGCTACGGTGCATTGCGGTGGTCAGGTGCTGGCGTTGGATGCCGCCGTATCGATCGGCACTTCGTCCGGCGGGCCCTTGAGTTCGACCAGATTGCCTTCCGGATCGAGCAGATACTGCGACGGGCCTTCGCCTTCGGCACCGTAGCGGCGGCCGAATTCGCCCACCTGGACGCCGTTGGATTCGAGATAAGCCACGATCGCCTCGCGGTCGAATGGATCGGCACGCAAGCACAGGTGATCCATGTTGCGGCCTTCGGCACCCGGCGCCGCACCGCCCATGCGCCCGATCTTGCCGGAGACGGCCACCAGATCGATCAGCGAATTTCCCGCGCGCATCTGCACCAGGCCCACTGCGTCCACGCGGCGTTCGACGTTGCAGCCGAGTACATCGCAGTAGAACGCCTCCATCGCCGCCGGATCGCGCACGCGCAGCACGACGTGGTCAAGCTGCAGCAGTCGGAACGGAGCAGCGCTCATGTCGTGCTTCCTGCATGCGGGGCGCAAAGAATACCCCTCGCTCGTGCAGGCGGCGTTGCGGCAGCGGGTGTGTGGATGGCGTTGCGTCCTGCAGCCGGTCTGGAGGGCCGCGCTGCTGGGGGCGCACGCGGTGGCGGCGGCGCCAGGTTCTGCAGACGCCCGATGCTCTCGATCGGCACCGCCTCGGCGCGGTGCGAGTGCGGCCACCACAGGAACACGAACGCACCGCTGGTGCCGAGCAGTCGTGCGCCATGCGGCAGCGGCGCCGCCGCACCCGCAAGGGTCACTTCGACCCGGTTGCCTGCGGTGCCCTCACGGATGTGGTCGGCCTTGTACGCGACGTAGGTCGCCGAAGCCATCACCACGCCCCCGAACACTGCCAGCACGATGCCGGTCTCCGGCGCCAGACCAACACCCTTCCAGTACATCCCGCGAACGTTCATGAAGACCATCCGCCCCCACCAGCGCCTGCGCAGCTCGACGACGCGTGCGGGATGGTCGCGGCGGAAGGTCTCCGGCCACGACACCATCAGCGCCAGCAGCACCGAGCTGAGAAGCAGCAGCGCATAGACCGGATCGCGCAGGCCGGCCACGAGGTAGTCACTGGCCTGCATGTACTCGAGGATCGGCAGGTCGAAGCCGCGATAGAACCAGTAGTTCGCCCACAGCCCGATGAACGAGACGAACACGTAGGCTACCGTGAACAACAGGCTCGGCTCGCGCAGCATGCGCTTCCATGCCCGTGTCACCCAGGGCGTGGACGCGTCCCTGGCGGTCGCGGTTGTGACCTCTGGCAATGCGGCCGGCTGGGTCTCGACGTTCATAGACTGCTCGCTTCCTGAGACCGGCGTCGCCGGCGGCCCAGCGTGTGGGCGGTCCAGCATGGTACGGCGCCGGCGGCGAATCTGAACAGGGAACAGGTCCCGGGGGGCTTCCACTCGGCAGCGCCTTCTGTCGCCCGGAACCGCATCGACACCGGCTATAATTCACCGGTCAAGCACGCGGTGGGAGAAGCGGCCAGCCGGAACATACGGCCAGGCTGCTGCCGAAGGCGCAATCGCCCGTAATCGCTCAGGCCCCATTACCGCCGCGTGCCTAACAACTCTGGAGAGACCGGTTCAATCCGGCGCCGAAGGGGCACGAAGCGCACCCTCCCCCGCTGCCCAGTCACCGGGTGGCACGCTTCCAAACTCTCAGGCAAAAGGACAGAGGGGCGCCCTACGTGCGGCATGCACGTGACTAACGGACGCCCCTGCCAATGAGCCAGACCCAGCCTGCTTCCCTGCGCGACACCAGCCTGTTCGATCTCGAGCACCACGGCGCGTTCCTCGAGCGCCACATCGGCCCCAACGACGCTGAAATCGCACAGATGCTCGGCGTGGTCGGCTTCGATTCGCTCGATGCGATGACCGATGCGATCGTGCCCGCCAACATCAAGTCGCCGTCGCCGCTGGCCCTGCCGGCGCCGATCACCGAGGTCGAGGCGATCGCCAAGATCCGCGCGATCGCCGACCAGAACCAGGTCTTCCGCAGCTTCATCGGCCAGGGCTACTACGGCACGCACACGCCGAACGTCATCCTGCGCAACATCCTCGAGAATCCGGCCTGGTACACGGCCTACACGCCCTACCAGGCGGAGATCTCGCAGGGCCGCATGGAAGCGCTGATCAACTTCCAGACGATGTGCGCCGACCTGACCGGCATGGAGATCGCCAACGCATCGCTGCTCGACGAAGGCACCGCCGCGGCGGAGGCCATGACCCTGGCCAAGCGCTCGGCCAAGTCGAAGTCGGACGTGTTCTTCGTTTCCAGCGGCGTGCACCCGCAGACGCTTGAAGTGCTGCGCACGCGCGCCGAACCGCTAGACATCGAGCTGGTCGTCGCCGACGACGCCGAAGCCATCAGCATCGACAGCTTCGGCGTGCTGCTGCAGTACCCGAACACCTTCGGCCAGGTCAACGACTACAAGGCACTGGCCGATGCCGTGCACGCGCGCGGCGGCCTGGTCGCCGTCGCCACCGACCTGCTTGCCCTGACCCTGATCGCCGCGCCCGGCGAATGGGGCGCGGACATCGTCGTCGGCAACACCCAGCGCTTCGGCGTGCCGTTCGGCTTCGGCGGCCCCCACGCGGCCTTCATGGCCTGCCGCGACGCCTACAAGCGTTCGATGCCGGGTCGTTTGATCGGCGTGTCGATCGATGCCGAGGGCAAGGCTGCCTACCGCCTGACCCTGCAGACGCGCGAGCAGCACATCCGCCGCGAGAAGGCCACGTCCAACATCTGCACCGCGCAGGTGCTGCTGGCAGTGATGGCGAGCATGTACGCGGTCTACCACGGCCCCGAAGGCCTGACCCGCATCGCCCGCCGCACCCATCGCCTCGCCGCGATCCTTGCCGGCGCGCTGCGCCAGGCTGGTCTCACTGTCGGCCCGGACTTCTTCGACACGCTGCACGTGGTTGGCGTCGACACCGCCGCGATCCACGCAAAGGCCGAGGCCGCGCGCATCAACCTGCGCCGCATCGACGGACAGAGCGTCGGCATCAGCCTCGACGAGACCACCACCCGCGCCGACGTGGTCGCAGTGGCCGCGCTGTTCGGCGCCACCATCTCCGACATCGACGCACTCGACCGCGCCACCGCCGAAGCCCTGCCGGCCGGCCTCAAGCGCAGCAGCGCGTTCCTGACCCACCCGGTGTTCAACACGCACCACAGCGAGCACGAGCTGCTGCGCTACATGCGTGCCCTGGCCGACAAGGACCTGGCGATGGATCGCACCATGATCCCGCTGGGCAGCTGCACGATGAAGCTCAACGCCACCGCCGAGATGATCCCGGTGACCTGGCCGGAGTTCGGCAACCTGCATCCGCTGGCCCCGGCCACGCAGGCACAGGGCTACAAGCAGCTGATCGACGGCCTGGAAGCGATGCTGGTCGAGTGCACCGGCTACGACGCCGTCAGCCTGCAGCCGAACTCGGGCGCGCAGGGCGAATACGCCGGCCTGCTGGCGATCCGCGCCTACCACCGCTCGCGCGGCGACGACCATCGCGACATCTGCCTGATCCCGGAATCGGCGCACGGCACCAACCCGGCCTCGGCGCAGATGTGCGGCATGCAGGTCGTGGTGACCAAGTGCGATGCCAACGGCAACGTCGACGTCGACGACATCCAGCGCGCCGCCGAGAAGTACAGCGAGCGCCTGGCCGCGCTGATGATCACCTACCCGTCCACGCACGGCGTGTTCGAGGAAGACATCGTCAAGATCTGCGAGATCGTGCACACGCACGGTGGCCAGGTCTACACCGACGGCGCCAACATGAACGCACTGGTCGGCGTCGCCAAGCCCGGCAAGTGGGGCTCGGACGTGTCGCACCTGAACCTGCACAAGACCTTCTGCATCCCGCACGGCGGCGGCGGCCCGGGCGTCGGCCCGTGCGCGGTGAGGTCGCATCTCGCTCCGTTCCTGCCGCGTACGTTCGGCGGTGAGGGCGATGTCGGCATGGTGTCGGCGGCGAGTTTTGGTTCGGCCTCGATCCTGCCGATCAGCTGGATGTACGTGACGATGATGGGTGCCGAAGGCCTGCGCAAGGCAACCCAGGTCGCGCTGCTCAACGCCAACTACATCGCCACCCGCCTGGCACCGCACTACGAGACGCTCTACACCGGCCGCAATGGACTGGTCGCGCACGAGTGCATCCTCGACCTGCGCCCGCTCAAGGACGCCACCGGCATCGGCGCCGAGGACGTGGCCAAGCGCCTGATCGACTTCGGCTTCCACGCCCCGACCCTGAGCTTCCCGGTCGCCGGCACGCTGATGGTGGAACCGACCGAGTCCGAATCGCAGCACGAACTCGACCGCTTCATCGACGCGATGATCCAGATCCGCGACGAGATCCGCGCCATCGAGGAAGGCAAGCTCGACCGCGAGGACAATCCGCTGAAGAACGCGCCGCACACCGCGACGTCGGTCAGCGCCAGCGAATGGACCCACGCCTATCCGCGCGAACTCGCTGCGTTCCCGTTGCCCTCGCTCAAGCTGCAGAAGTACTGGCCGCCGGTCGCGCGCGTCGACAACGTCTACGGCGACAAGAACGTC
>DATDBK010000178.1:0-2492 GCA_036524935.1 Lysobacter sp.
GGCCGCCGACGTGGTCATCACCCACGAGCTCAACGAAGTCACCGTCAGCTGCCTGCCGAAGGACCTGCCGGAGTTCATCGAAGTCGACCTGGCCAAGCTGGCCGTCGGCGACGTTGTCCACCTGTCGGACATCAAGCTGCCGAAGGGCGTCGAGCTGCCGGAACTGAAGCTGGGCAAGGAACACGACGTTGCCGTCGTGATGGCCAAGCACGGTCGCGTCGAAACCGAGGAAACTTCGGAAGAGGCCCCGGCCGAAGTGCCGGCGACCAAGGCCGCCAAGAAGGACGAGAAGTAATCACGTCCCGTGCGCCTGCCCGCATCTGCGGGCAGGCCACTGCGTGAGATTCTCTGATGGCTGCCGGTTTGCGCCTCATTGTCGGCCTGGGAAATCCCGGCGCCGAACACCTCCGGACCCGGCACAACGCCGGGTTCTGGTTTGTGGACGCCCTGGCTTCGCGCCTGGGCGGCCGCTTTGGTCTGGAATCCAAGCTGTTCGGCGAGACCTGCAAGGTCGACATCGCCGGCCAGCCGGTCTGGCTGCTCAAGCCGGCCACGTTCATGAACCTGTCCGGCAAGTCGGTCACCGCGGCCCTGCGCTACTGGAAGATCGAGCCGGAGCAGATGCTGGTCGCCCACGATGAGCTCGACCTGGACGCGGGCGTGGCCCGGATCAAGTTCGACGGCGGCCATGGCGGCCAGAACGGCCTGCGCGACATCAGCCAGCTGCTCGGCCATGGCAAGTACCATCGGCTGCGGATCGGCATCGGCCACCCCGGCCACAAGGACAGGGTCACCTCCTGGGTCCTCGGCCGTCCCGGCAGCGCCGACGAGGCGCAGATCCTGCGCGCCATCGACGACGCCCAGGACGTGTTGCCGCTGGCGGTGAGCGGTGACTTCAACGAGGCCATGAAGCGGTTGCATACGCCGCGGGCCTGAGTTCCACCCCCATTCTCGATGCCGGCCGCGCCGGCATCGCAACAGAGCGAGAAAGCGTCATGGGCATCAAATGCGGCATCGTCGGCCTGCCTAACGTCGGCAAGTCGACCCTCTTCAACGCCCTGACCAAGGCCGGCATTGCGGCGGCCAATTTCCCGTTCTGCACGATCGAACCGAACGTCGGCGTGGTGCCGGTGCCCGATCCGCGCCTGAATGCGCTGTCCGAGATCGTCAAGCCGCAGAAGTGCATCCCGACCGCGGTCGAGTTCGTCGACATCGCCGGCCTGGTTGCCGGCGCCGCCAGCGGTGAAGGCTTGGGCAACAAGTTCCTGGCCCACATCCGCGAGGTCGACGCGATCACCCACGTGGTGCGCTGCTTCGAGAACACCGACGTCATCCACGTCAACAACAGGATCGACCCGATCTCCGACATCGACACGATCGACACCGAGCTGGCCCTGGCCGACCTCGAATCGGTCGAAAAGGCCCTGCAGCGCGCCGAGCGCACGGCCAAGACCGGCGACAAGGACGCCAAGATCCGCGTCGAGGTGCTCGGCAGGGTCCGTGCCGGCCTGGATGCGGGCAAGCCCGCGCGCGCGCTGGGCCTGTCCGAAGACGACAAGCTGCAGGTGCGCGACCTGTTCCTGCTGACCCTCAAGCCGGTCATGTACGTCGCCAACGTGCTCGAGGACGGCTTCCACGACAATCCGCACCTGGACGCCGTGCGCGCGCGCGCCGTGACCGAGGGCGCCGAGGTGGTGCCGGTCTGCGCGGCCATCGAGGAAGAGCTCAGCCAGCTCGAGGATGCCGACCGCGACGCATTCCTGACCGACCTGGGCCTCGACGAGCCGGGCTTGAACCGGGTCATCCGCGCCGCCTACAAGCTGCTGGGGCTGCAGACGTACTTCACCGCCGGCGTCAAGGAAGTGCGTGCCTGGACTGTGAAGTCGGGCTCGACCGCACCGCAGGCAGCGGCGGTGATCCACACCGATTTCGAGAAGGGCTTCATCCGCGCCGAGACCATCGGGTACGACGATTACATCAAGTACAAGGGCGAGTCCGGTGCCCGCGATGCCGGGCGCCTGCGCCTGGAAGGCAAGGAATACCGCGTCCAGGAAGGCGACGTGCTGCACTTCCGCTTCAACGTCTGATCGGATTCCGTCCGCGTGCTTGCCGCCTCGCGGACGGGTTTTGAAGAGTTTTTGCCGCAATCGTGAAAATTGATGTGTAATCGGCGTTGACAACCCCGCCAACCGGTCCCAAAATTGCGGGCTCTTTTGGAGGGATACCCAAGCGGCCAACGGGGGCAGACTGTAAATCTGCTGGCTTACGCCTTCGGTGGTTCGAATCCACCTCCCTCCACCAGGATTCACCCGGTCGCAAGGTCGGCAGTAGCAAGCAAGTGCGGCAGGCAACAAACCGATGGCGTTACCATCCATCGGCGCAGTACCCAAGCAGGTAGGTTCCGGCGCGGGAGTAGTTCAACGGTAGAACCTCAGCCTTCCAAGCTGATGGTGCGGGTTCGATTCCCGTCTCCCGCTCCATTGAACGCCGCG
>DATDBK010000179.1:0-7960 GCA_036524935.1 Lysobacter sp.
TCGGCCTCGATGGCGGTCAGGTCGGGCAGTTCAATTTCGGACACGGGACAAGGCTCGGGGGAGTCGGGAGAGTGTAGCAATGCAGCCGCGTCTTGTTGCCGGAGTGAACGCTTGCCTACACTGCGCGCTGCAATACTCAAAACCCCGGGTGTCCGTGCGTCCGCCCTCCCCAGCCTGCAGCTTCCCCATGTGGCTCGTCCGGCTTGCCGGCCCGGGTTTGATGCTGGCACTGACGCTGGCCCTGGCGGCCGCGCCGGCAGCGGCAGCGACCCGCGACTACTACTTCTCACCCCTGGGCAGCGAGCGCGGCCTCACGCAGAACACCGTGACGGCCATGGTCCAGGACCAGCAGGGCTTCGTCTGGGTCGCCACCCAGGGCGGCCTGCACCGCTACGACGGCCAGCGCTACCTGCCCTACCGGCACAACCCGCGCGACCCCGAGAGCCTGCCCGACAGCAACATCACCGCGCTCGCGCTCGATGGCGGCCGCGCCCTGTGGGTCGGCACCTATTCCGAGTACCTGAGCCGGCTCGACCTGGGCAACGGCAAGATCCGCCGATATTCGGCGTCGGCACCCGCCCACCCCCATCGCCAGGTGGTGGCGGTGCTGCCCTATCGCGGCGAGCTCTGGGTCGGCACCGCAGCCGGCCTGGAACGCCTGAATCCCGACAGCGGAACGCGCCACACCGTCCTGTCGCTGCAGTCGCAGCCGGCCGGCGCGCCGGCCCGGCAAACGCTGCTGGCGACTCGCGACGGCATGGCCTGGTATGGCGGCCCGCTCGGGCTGCATCGCATCGACCCGGCCGGCACGGTCCAGCGCATCGGCCCGCAGGAAGCGGTGCTGTCACTGCTGCAGGACCAGGGCGGACAACTGTGGGTGGGCCGCAACGATGGCCTGTACCGCCTGCACAGCAATGGCCGGGAACTGGTGCGTGCCTGGCCGCTTTCGCCGTCGACGTCGCAAAACCCCGACGCGACCACCGTCCGGGCGATCGTGCAGACCCCCGATCATCAGCTGTGGCTCTCCGTCTACGGTTACGGCCTGCGCCGCTTCGACCCGGGCAGTGGCACGGAAGTGGAAGTCCACGAGGAGCCCGGCATCGAGGCCAGCCTCCCCGACGATGCCGTCAACGCGATGCTGGTCGACCGCGGTGGCATGCTCTGGGTCGGCGGACAGTTTCGCGGCGTCGCGGTGGCGGATCCGCGCGGCACGCGTTTCCGCTACGTCTTCAACCTGGAGCATCCGCGCTCCTCGCACAGCCCTGCGTCAGCCGACAGCATCCGCACCGTCGCCCAGGCCCAGGATGGCGCGCTCTGGCTCGGCACCGACAACGCACGGCTGCTGCGTTATGCACCGGCGGAAGATCGCTTCGACGACCTGACCGCCCTGCTCGCCGATGAAGCGACCTCGCGGCGCGTGACCGCGTTTGCACCGGCCGACCCGGACGAGCTATGGGTTGCCACCGATGCCGGCCTGTACCGGCTCGATCCGCAACGCCGGCGCGCGCGCGCGCTGGATATCCCGGGCCTCGAGCGCCAGCCGCTGCGCTCGCTGGCGGTGGCACGCGACCGTTCGCTGTGGATCGGCAGCAGCGGCAACGGCGCGTTCCACTACGCTCCCGACAGCGGCAAGCTCAGCCATTACCCGTATCGTGAAAACGACCCCAACAGCCTGAGTTATCCGGTCGTGCACGCGATCGCCGAAGACCGCCATGGCCACGTCTGGATCGGCACCGGCGACGGCCTCGACGTGCTCGATCCCGGCACGGGCCGCTTGCGTCATTTCCGCCATGCCAGCGACGACGCCGCCAGCCTGCCCGGCAATCGCGTGCGCGCCCTGCACCTGGCCCGCGACGGCACGCTCTGGGTCGGCACGCATGCCGGCCTCAGCCGCGTCGTCGAAGGCGCCGACGGCAGCGTCAGCTTTGCCCACCCGCTCACGGGCACGCTCAACAGCAACATGGTGCCGGTAGTGTTCGCGATTGCGGAAGGTCCGGCCGGCAGGCTGTGGCTGAGCACGCAGGCGGGAATCATCAGCTTCGACATCGGCAGCGAGCGCACCCGCAGCTTCGGCCTCGCCGATGGCCTGCAGGACCTGGAATTCCACGGCGGCTCGATGGCGCAGCTCAGCGATGGGCGCATCGCCTTTGGCGGCGTCCGCGGCCTTAACGTCTTCGACCCGACCCGCATCGTCGATTCGCATTACTCCGCGCCACTGAAGCTACTCGGTGCGTGGGTCGGCAACGAAGCGACATCCGAGCCGCGGGCGCTGTGGCAGCCCACGCAGCTCGAACTGCCCGATGCTGCCGGCCTGCTGCGGCTGCGCATCGGCTCGCTCGATTTCGCGCCCGCCGCCGGCATCCGCTATCGCTACCGCATGGACGGTTTCGACAAGGACTGGATCGACAACGGCGACCAGCAGGACATCACGTACACGCGACTGCCCGCCGGCAGCTACACCTTCCTCGCCCAGGCCACCAACCGCGACGGCGTCTGGAACGAGCAGACGCTGGAGATCCCGGTGCGCATCGCGCCGCCGCTGTGGCGGCATCCGCTGGTGATCGCCGGCGCGGTCCTGGCCGCCTTCGCGATGGTGCTGGTGCTGGCCTGGCGCCGCCACCGCGACCGCCGCCGCGAGCGTGGCTATTTCGCCCAGATCCGCGAGCGCGACGAACGCCTGAAGCTGGCCTTGTGGGCATCGGGCGAGCAGTTCTGGGATTACGACCTCGACAGCCGCGTGCTGCGCCGCACCCGTGCCGACGACCAGGCCGGCCTGACCCCGGACCTGGGCGTGCAGACGCTGGTCGACTCCAACCTGCAGATCCATCCCGAAGACCAGCCGCAGGCGGTCGAACAGCTCAAGCGCCACCTGCGCGGGGACGCTGCACTGTTCCTGTCCGAACACCGCGTGCGCGAGGACAACAAGTGGGTGTGGATGCGCGCACGCGGACGTGTCGTCGAGCGCAGCGCCAGCGGTCGCGCCGTGCGCGTGGCCGGTACCGCCCGCGACATCACCGCCAACCGCAGCGCCGAGCGTGACCGCCTGATCGCCGGCCAGGTACTCAACAGCATGATCGAGGCGGTCGCCGTGTTCGACCGCGAGTTCCAGTTCGTCTCGGTCAATCCGGCATTCACGCGCATGACTGGGTATGCCGACACGGAAGTGATCGGGCGGCCGACGCGCCTGCTCGACAGCGACCAGCACGATCCGGCGTTCTACCAGCACGTGCGCAGCGAGCTGCGCCGCAACGGTCGCTGGTCCGGCGAGATCTGGCAGCAGCGCAAGAACGGCGATGAGTTCCTGTGCTGGTTCCAGGGCAGCGAAGTGCTCGACTCCGGCGGCCAACACGGCCACTACGTCGCCGTGCTCGGCGACATCACCGACCAGAAGCGCGCCGAGCAGGAACTGCGTTACCTCGCCAACTACGACACCTTGACCAGCCTGCCCAATCGCGCGTTGCTGTCGGAGCGGTTGTCGCGTGCAATCGTGCGTGCGCGCCGCCATGGCAGCCGCATCGCGATGCTGTTCCTCGACCGGGATCGCTTCAAGGACATCAACGACTCGCTCGGCCATGCCGCCGGCGACCGCATCCTGCGTGCCGCCGCGATCCGCCTGCAGCAGGCGGTCGGCCCGCAGCACACCGTCGCCCGCCTCGGTGGCGACGAGTTCACCGTGCTGCTGGAGAACCTCGAACAGGTCGAGCAGGCCGAGCAGGTCGCGCGCGACGTGCTGGTCGCCTTCGAAACACCGCTCGACATCGACCAGCGCCATGACGTGGTGATCTCGCCGTCGATCGGCATCAGCCTGTACCCGGACCATGCGCTGGTGCCGACCGACCTGCTCAAGCACGCCGATACGGCGATGTACCAGGCCAAGGCCGCCGGTCGCCGCACTTTCATGCGCTACACCGAAGTGATGGACGTGGAGATTCGCGGTCGCGCGACCATCTCGGCAGCGCTGCGCGGCGTGCTCGACCGCAACGAACTGCGCCTGGTGTTCCAGCCCAAGCTGTCGCTGGACCAGTCGCGCATCACCGGCGTGGAAGCGCTGTTGCGCTGGCGCAGTTTCGAACTGGGCGACATCTCGCCGGCGCAGTTCATCCCGCTGGCCGAAGAGAGCGGCCTGATCCTCGACATCGGCGAATGGGCGCTGCGCGAAGCATGCGGCGTGCTCAAGCGCTGGCGCCACAACGGCCTGGACCAGCTGACGATGGCAGTCAACGTGTCGGCGCTGCAGCTGCTGCGCGGCAACCTGCCCAAGCAGGTCGCGCGCGCACTGGTCGAAAGCGGCGTGCCGCCGGAGATGCTGCAGCTGGAGCTGACCGAAAGCGTGATCATGGCCAACGCCGGCCAGACCTCGGCGACGCTCGATGCGTTGCGCTCGCTCGGCGTCGGCCTGGCGATCGATGACTTCGGCACCGGCTATTCGTCGCTGGCCTACCTCAAGCGCCTGCCGATCAACACGCTCAAGATCGACAAGGAATTCATCGGCGACCTGACCCGCGACGCCGACGACGAGGCGATCACCACCACGGTCATCGCGATGGCGCATTCACTGGGCCTGACGGTAATCGCAGAAGGCGTGGAAACCGAAGCGCAGATGCAGTTCCTGCGCGGTCGCGGCTGCGACGAGATCCAGGGCTACTGGCTGGCGAGGCCACTCGAGGCAGCCGACTGCCTGGCCTTCATCCGCGCATGGACCCCGCAATCGGTACCCGCGGGCACCGGCACGGTGGGCACGGTCAGCTCCCCGGGCTGATCGCGCCGGGGCTGATCGCAGCGGCTGATCGGCCTGCCATTGCGTGAACCGGGGTCGCGTTGTCGGGCAGCCGCCCTTGACCGGCCCCCGCGCCCTGCTATCGTTCGCGGCATGGACCAAGCCGAACTTCTCGCCCAACTCAAGTCGCTGGCCGACCGGGTCGAGCAGCTTGCCGAGCGCTCCCGCCGGCTGGGCGAGGAGAACCGCAGCCTGCGCCAGCAGCAGGAACAGCTGATGGGAGAACGCTCGGCGCTGCTTGCCAAGAACGAACAGGCACGCGCCCGTGTCGAGGCGATGATCACTCGATTGAAGTCGCTGGAGCAGCACACGTGAGTCACGTCCTGATGCGCATTGGATCGAGCATTGGATCAAGCGCGGGATCGAGCGCTGAATCGACGCGACCCGGCATCGAGGGCATCGCACGATGAGCAGCGCCAATGAACCGGTCAGCATCCGCCTGCTCGATCGCGAGTACACCGTCGGCTGCGAACCCGACGAGCGCGACAGCCTGCTGTCGGCGGCGAAACTGCTTGATGCGAAGATGCGCGAGATCCGCGGCAACAACCGCATGGCCGCGCTCGATCGCGTCGCCGTGCTGGCCGCGCTCAATCTCGCCCACGACCTGCAACAACTGCGCAACGAGCATGTGAGCCGCGATCGCGAATTCTCGCGCACGCTGACCGACCTGCATCGCCGCCTCGACGACCTGTTCGATCTGCCTGCACGCTGAAGCATCGCGGCAGGAATCAGTGCGTGTGCACGCGCATGCACTGAACCGTTCCACTCCCATACCGACGAGCGGGCACGCACTTCACAGAGTGCGCGCTATACTTCGCAAACGTCCTCTGCTGTACGCGACAGCGTGCGCAAACATTCGCCTTGTCCCTTATTGACGACACCGGGGGCGCGACGGAGGCCCGGAGTGCAAGTCCGCCTCGTAGCGGGAAGCCCGAAGGCATCCAAGCGTTCCCACTTGAACCCCGGGTTCAAGGTCGTTTCGCAGGCATCGCCATCGGCGGAGGACTACTCATTCATCGGTGGCGATCGCCGGGGCATCTGCCTCGCCGGCGTCGCCCTCCAGACCGGGCGCGACTTCGCGCCCGATCTTTTTTGTCCTGCCCCCATTTGTTCCGCCCCCGTTTATCCTGTCCCCACCCGGCCGGCGCCCGCGCCCGCCGCAGCAAAGGATCGAGCGCCGCATGACGGCTGACCGCGCGGCGCTACGCCGCGAACTTCGCGACCGTCGCCGCGCCCTCAGCGCCGGTGACCGCATCGCCGCCGCTGAACGCGTGGCCGCGCAGCTGCTGGCGCTGCCCTTCGTGCCTGCCACCGGATACGTGTCCGGCTATTGGGCCACCGACGGCGAAATCGCCCTGCACGTCTGGCAGCTGCGGCTGCCGCGCGAGTGCGTGTACTGCCTGCCGGTCCTGCACGAGGATGGCCGGCTGCGCTTCGCGCCCTGGCGGCCCGGCGACCCGCTGGTCAGCAACCGCCACGGAATTCCCGAGCCCGACGTGTCGCCCAGTTCGCTGCTCGAGCCTGAACAGATGAGCCTCGTGGTGACGCCGCTGGTGGGTTTCGACGACCGCGGCCACCGGCTCGGCATGGGCGGTGGCTGGTACGATCGCAGCTTCGCTTTCCGCCACCAGCGCCCGGCGCCGCCATGGCTGGTCGGGGCAGCCTTCGACACACAACGCGTCGACAGCCTCGATCGCGCCGACTGGGACGTCGCCCTCGACGCGGTTTGCACCGGATCGACGACCATCGACTGCAGCAGCAGGGCCACCGCATGACCGCACGCCGCCGCTACTGGCTGATGAAGTCCGAACCGGACGCCTTTTCCATCGACGACCTCAAGCGGGTCGGCACCGAGCCGTGGAACGGCGTGCGCAACTACCAGGCGCGCAACTTCATGCGCGATGGCATGCAGATCGGTGACGGCGTGCTGTTCTACCACTCCAACACCGGGATTCCGGGCATCGTCGGCGTCGCCACCGTGGCCAGCAAGGCCTACCCGGACGAGACCCAGTTCGATCCCAAATCCGACTACTTCGACCCGAAGAGCACGCGCGAGCAACCGCGCTGGTTCCTGGTCGACGTCGGCTTCGATCGCAAGCTTGCGCGAACCATTTCCCTGGACGAGATCAAGCAGCATGCCGACAAGCTCGGCGAGGACTTCGCGCTGATCCGCAAGGGCAATCGCCTGTCGGTGTTCCCGGTCCAGGCGGCGCAGTGGAAGTACCTGCTGTCGCTGGAATAGCCTCCCTGCAGCCGGGGCGACAACGAAGTGAAATACCCGATACCAGAGAGTTGAAACCATGAGCGAAGCCAAGCGCCTGGCAGGCGAAAAAGCCATCGAGTACGTCGAGGACGGCATGATCGTCGGCGTCGGCACCGGCTCCACGGTCGCCTTCTTCATCGACGCGCTGGCCCGGGTCCAGGACCGCATCAAGGGTGCGGTCTCGAGCTCGGAACAGAGCACTCAGCGCCTGCGCGCACACGGAATCGAAGTGCTCGACCTCAATGCAACCGGCCCGCTGTCGTTGTATGTCGACGGCGCCGACGAGTGCGATCCGCACAAGCGCCTGATCAAGGGCGGCGGTGCCGCGCTGACGCGCGAGAAGATCATCGCCGAGGCCAGCCAGAAGTTCATCTGCATCATCGATCCCAGCAAGCGCGTCGACGTGCTCGGCAAGTTCCCTCTGCCGGTGGAGGTGATTCCGATGGCACGCAGCCTCGTCGCCCGCGAGATCCTGGCGATGACCCGTGGCCAACCGGTCTGGCGTCAGGATGCCGCCGGCAATGGCGTGGTCACCGACAACGGCAACGTGATCCTCGACATCCACGGCTTGGCGATCGTCGACCCGGTCGCCCTCGAGCAGGCGATCAACCAGATCCCGGGCGTGGTCAGCGTCGGCCTGTTTGCCCGCCGCCCCGCCGACGTCGTGATCATCGGTGGCGAGCCGCCGACGCTGCTGTAGCGGCCGTCTTCTCCCCGGGTACGCTTCGCTTACCCGGGAGGCAGGCAACACGATGGATCCCCGTAGCCCGGGTAAGCGCAGCGCACCCGGGGATTTGCCGGTACCGGCCGGTAATCCGCGTTGGCGCGGTTATTAACTTTCGCGCGCGCAAAGAAAAACCCCCAACCTTTCGGCTGGGGGTTTTGGGGTAAAGCCCCTGGCGATGACCTACTCTTGCATG
>DATDBK010000180.1:0-7068 GCA_036524935.1 Lysobacter sp.
GGGCCTCGAGCTCGCGCGACTTTTCGCCGTCATCGAGCGAGGCGACCAGCTCTATTGGTTGTGTGACCTTTTCCAGGTACGCCTGCAACTGGGTCTTGAGATCGGCATCCAACATGGGGGACGGCTCCATCGTTTGTTCGGGACTTCTTTGTCCGGGATGAACGCCGCGAACGCCCGGGCAGGGAGGGAGGGAGAACTGCCCGAACGTCGCGACATCCAAAAAGGAAACTGGCGGGCATCTGGCCGGCCGGGTCCGCGGGGGCGGACGGGTGGGGCGGGCGCCGGGCCCTGACCCCAGCCCCTCTCCCGCAGGCGGGAGAGGGGCTATTCGGAACGGCTTTAGATCTTGCCGACCAGGTCCAGCGACGGCTTCAGGGTCTTCTCACCCTCGTGCCACTTGGCCGGGCAGACCTCGCCCGGATGTGCGGCGACGTACTGGGCGGCCTTGACCTTGCGCAGCAGCTCGGACGCATCGCGGCCGATGCCGCCGGCGTTGATCTCGACGATCTGGATCTTGCCGTCCGGATCGATCACGAAGGTGCCGCGGTCTGCCAGGCCGGCTTCTTCGATCATCACGCCGAAGTTGCGGGTGACCACGCCGGTCGGATCGCCGATCAGCGGGTACTGGATCTTCTTGATCGTGTCGGAGGTGTCGTGCCAGGCCTTGTGGGTGAAATGGGTGTCGGTCGACACGCCGTAGATCTCCACGCCCATCTTCTGGAACTCGGCGTAGTTGTCGGCCAGGTCGCCCAGCTCGGTCGGGCAGACGAAGGTGAAGTCGGCCGGGTAGAAGAACACCACGGACCACTTGCCCTTGAGGGTGGCATCGGTGACTTCGACGAACTCGCCATTCTTGTACGCGGTGGCCTTGAACGGCAGAACTTGGGTGTTGATCAGCGACATCAGGGGATTCCTTATGCGGGGTGGGTGGAAGCGATGGAGAGAGATTAGGGATCGCGCGTTAATCCATCAAGTTGATTGATGGAATTGATTCAATAGGCTGTGCCTATGGCGTGACGGGTGGATAGGCGGCGCGTATCCATCCTGAGGTGCGGATGTTTCCGCCAGCGTCAAGGCGGCCGCCTCGCGCTGCCCGGCGCTGCACGCGACAATGCCGCGATGAGCAAACCCACCCATTCAGCGGTCCGCCGGCCCAGCGTGGCCCGGATGCTGGCCGAAGCCGCCGCGCGACTGCCCGGCGACGAAGCCCGCCCCGAGGCGGAGCGCCTGCTGGCGCACGCCTTGGGCGTGTCGGCGACCTGGCTGTACACGCACGGCGAAGACCTGCCGGAAGCGGACGCCGCCGCCGGATTCGAGCGTCTGCTGGCGCGGCGGCTGGCGGGCGAGCCGATCGCCTATCTGCTGGGTCAGCGCGGCTTCTGGCGCTTCGATCTGCAGGTCACGCCGGCAACCCTGATTCCGCGGCCAGAGACCGAGCGCCTGGTCGAACTGGCGCTGGAACGCCTGCCCACGGGCCGTGAACTGAACGTTGCCGACCTCGGCACCGGCACCGGTGCCATCGCGCTGGCGCTGGCGCACGAGCGGCCGCTGGCGCGGGTCGTCGCCGTCGATGTGAGCGAGGGCGCGCTGACGGTGGCGCGCGAGAACGCCCGCTTGCTGGGCCTGGGGCGGATCGAGTTCCGCCACGGCGACTGGCTGTCGCCGTTGGCGGGTGAGCGTTTCGAGCTGATTGCCAGCAACCCGCCGTACATCGCCGACGACGATGCCCACCTGCAGCAGGGCGACTTGCGCTTCGAGCCGCGCAGTGCACTGGCGTCGGGCTCCGATGGCCTCGATGCGATACGACGCATCGTCGCCGATGCCCCGGCGCACCTGCTGCCGGGCGGGTGGTTGCTGATCGAACATGGATGGGAGCAGGGCGCCGCGGTGCGCGGGTTGATGCTGGCTTGTGGATTTGTCGAGGTCGCAACCGCGCAGGACTGGGAAGGCCGCGACCGGGTAACGTTTGGACGCCAACCGTAGCCCGGGCAATGCCAAAGGTCGCACCCGGGATGAGTGCAGGGAATTGCGGGGCGCGCGGTCCCGGGTGCGCTGCGCTTACCCGGGCTACGGGCCACGGGTCGGTGTAGCCCGGGTAAGGCCGAAGGCCGCACCCGGGATGTGCGTTGGGATTGCGGCACGGGCCGGTGTAGCCCGGGCAAGGCCGAAGGCCGCACCCGGGGCCTTGTGGCCTAGAATTGCCCACCCCTGAAATTGCCCGCCGAGGCTCCTCGATGCGCACGCTCTATCCCGAGATCGAACCCTTCGACAGCGGCACCCTCCAGGTCGACGGTCGCCACACGCTGTACTTCGAGCAGTGCGGCAATCCCGACGGCAAGCCGGTGGTGTTGCTGCACGGCGGTCCCGGTGCGGGCTGCAGCCCGAAGATGCGGCGCTTCCACGACCCGTCGAAGTACCGGATCGTGCTGTTCGACCAGCGCGGCAGCGGCCGTTCGACGCCGCACGCCGACCTCGTCGACAACACCACCTGGGACCTGGTCGCCGACATCGAGACGCTGCGAGAGAAGCTGCGCATCGACAAGTGGCAGGTCTTCGGCGGCTCGTGGGGTTCGACGTTGGCGCTGGCGTACGCGCAGGCGCATCCGCAGCGCGTGACCGAGCTGGTGCTGCGCGGCATCTTCATGCTCCGCCGCTGGGAGCTGGAATGGTTCTACCAGGAGGGCGCCTCGCGCCTGTTCCCCGATGCATGGGAGCACTACCTGGCGGCGATCCCGATAGTCGAGCGCCACGATCTGATCAGCGCGTTCCATCGTCGCCTGACGTCGTCCGACGAAGCCACGCGCCTGGCCGCCGCCAAGGCATGGAGCGTGTGGGAGGGTGCGACCAGCTTCCTGCATGTCGACACCGATTTCGCCGCCAGCCACGAGGATCCGCAGTTCGCACTCGCGTTCGCGCGCATCGAGAACCATTACTTCGTAAACAGTGGATTCTTCGAGGTCGATGACCAGTTGCTGCGCGACGCGCACCGCATCGCCGATATCCCCGGCGTGATCGTGCACGGCCGCTACGACGTCGTCTGCCCGGTCGCCAATGCGTGGGACCTGAAGCAGGCTTGGCCGAAGGGTGAGTTGGTGATCACGCCCGCGTCGGGGCACTCGGCGTTCGAGGGCGAGAACGTGGATGCGCTGGTGAAGGCGACGGACCGCTTCGCCTGAGGCGCAGCGGGAGCGGGCGCTGCATACGTATTCAAGGACAGCACGCCCCCTGCTCGCGCAGAATCGCCCGACAGCCGCCAGCAGGCGGCCCCGGGGGAGTTGCATGAGCGCGATCGCCGAGTCCGAGCAACAACACGTCACTGCACGAGTGGTCCTGATATCCGCCGCCGCCGCACTGGGCGGTTTCCTGTTCGGATTCGACACCGCGGTGATCAACGGTGCCGTCGATGCCATCCGTGGCGGCTTCGGCCTCGGCGCGGCGCAGATCGGTTTCGCCGTGTCCTGCGCGCTGCTGGGGTCCGCGCTGGGCGCCTGGTATGCCGGCCTCCTTGCCGATCGCTTGGGCCGCGTGCGGACGATGCAGGTGGCGGCGGCCCTGCTCGCGGTCAGCGCACTCGGCTCGGGCCTGGTGATTGGCGTGTGGGACCTGATGTTCTGGCGCGTGGTCGGTGGCATCGGCGTTGGCGTGGCCTCGGTGATCGCACCGACCTACATCGCCGAAGTATCGCCGGCAGCCGTGCGCGGGCGCCTGGGTTCGCTGCAGCAACTGGCGATCGTGCTCGGCATCTTCATGGCACTGCTCAGCGACGCGTGGCTGGCCGGTGTGGCCGGTGGCGCCGCCAGCAAGTTGTGGTTCGGGCTTGAGGCGTGGCGCTGGATGTTCCTGGTCGCGGTGGTGCCGGCACTGGTGTACGGCGCGCTGGTGCTGGGCATGCCCGAGTCACCGCGTCACCTGATTGCGCGCGGTCGACCGCGCGAGGCGCGCGATGTGCTTCGGCAGGTGCTTGGACTCAACAGCGAAGCGGCACTCGACCAGAAGGTCGCCGACATCCAGGACAGCCTGCGTTCGGAATTCCGTCCCACCCTCAAGGACCTGCGTGGCCCGCGTGCCGGGCTGCTGCCGGTGGTGTGGATCGGCATCGCACTGTCGGTGTTCCAGCAGTTCGTCGGCATCAACGTGATCTTCTATTACTCGTCGACGTTGTGGCGTTCGGTGGGTTTCAGCGAGGCCGACTCGTTCACGATCACGGTGGTCACCTCGGTGGTGAACGTGCTGGTGACGCTGGTCGCGATCGCCCTGGTCGACAGGATCGGGCGCAAGCCGTTGTTGACCATTGGTTCGGCCGGCATGGCGGTGACGCTGGCGCTGATGGCGTGGTGCTTCTCGCAGGCGACCGGCAGTGGCGCGGAGCTCCGCCTGCCTGAGCCGTGGGGCATGGTCGCGCTGGTCGCCGCCAATGCCTACGTGGTGTTCTTCGGCCTGAGCTGGGGCCCGATGGTGTGGGTGCTGCTGGGCGAGATGTTCCCGAACCGCATCCGCGCGATCGCGCTGGCGGTCGCCGCGTCGGCACAGTGGATCGCCAACTTCATCATCACCAGCAGCTTCCCGTCGCTGGCCGAGATCGGCCTGTCGTTCGCCTATGGGCTGTATGCGCTGTTCGCGCTGGGCTCGCTGGTGTTCGTGTTGACGTCGGTGCGCGAGACCAAGGGAATGGAGCTTGAAGAGATGCGGGACTGACGCCTCGCGCGGCAGTCCCGGTCACCCGTGGCATGTCGCCGGTGGACGTCAGTCCGCCGGCGATCCGTCCGGGTTGTGCTCGATCATCCACAGGCCCGCCCACAGCTTCAGGTCCAGCTCGTAGCCTTCGCGCTGCTTCTGCATCAGCCACGCCGGTGCCTGTGCGCGCGGAACTTCGTGCACGGTGATGTCCTCGTTGTCGACACCGCCGCCGCTGCCTACCTTGCTCAGCTCGCGTGCACGCACGAACGCGATGCGTTCGTTGCTCATTCCGGCGGACGTCGGCCCCACCAGCAGCACGTCGACACGTTGTGCCGACCAGCCGGTTTCCTCGATCAGTTCGCGCCGCGCCGCCGCTTCCAGCGTGTCGGTGGCGTGGTCGTCGCCGACCAGCCCCGCCGGCATCTCGATCGTGCGCGCGCCGAGCGGAATCCGGAACTGCTCGACGAACAGCACGTTGTCGCTTGGCGTCACCGCGACGACGATCACCGCCATGCCGTCACCGTGCGTGCGCTCGACATATTCCCAGCGGCCGCGCCGGCGCATGCGCAGCCACGGGCCTTCGTACAGGGTTTCCAGCGGTTCTTGCGCCTGATCGTTCATCGGATGCCTGTCGTGTGTGACTGGATGCTACGCCGGGGCCTGTGACGCCACGAAGTCGAGGCCGGCCGACTGGTACAGCCGCCGCCGCGTCATCGGGCCGAAGCGCAGCGCCTCGCACAGCGCGCCCAGACCGGCGCCATCGCCGTTGCCGCGGGCGAACGGAAGGCTGCCATCGCCCAGCGGCGCGTCCAGCGCGATCGTGGTGAGCTGCCGGCACAGCAATGCCTGTTCGCGGTGCTGGCGCAGTTTCGCCGCCGCGCTGGCGGCACCGCGCAGGCGCAGGTACGGGACTTCCTCCACGCGTGCCAGCAGGGCATCGAGCGTGTCGAAATGCGCCAGCAGGGCCGCCGCGGTCTTGGCGCCGATGCCGGGCACGCCGGGGATGTTGTCGACCGCATCGCCGGTCAGCGCCAGGTAGTCGGCGATCTGCCGCGCCTGCACGCCATGACGTTCGGGTACGCCGGCCGCGCCCCAGCGCTGGCCACGGGCGAAGTCCCACTGCTCGTCGTGGTCGCCCAGCAACTGCGACAGGTCCTTGTCGGCCGAGACGATCACCGAACGGAAGCCGTTGCCGCGCGCGGCATGCACGGCGCTGCCGATCAGGTCGTCGGCTTCGTACTGGCCATGCGACAGCACGGCCAGGCCGAGTGCGCTGCACAGCGCCTTGCAGTGCACGAACTGGCGCTTGAGCTCTTCCGGCGCCGACTCGCGGTTGGCCTTGTAGGCCGGGTAGAGCGCGTTGCGGAAGCACGAGTCGAGCGCTTCGTCGAAGGCGATGGCAATGTGCTGCGGGCGAGTGCGGTCGATCAGCTCAAGCAGGAAGCGGGCGAAACCGTGCACGGCATTGGTCGGCCAGCCGTCGGCGTCGTGGAACTCGTTGGGCATCGAGTGCCAGGCGCGGAAGACGTACATGCTGGCGTCGACCAGATAGAGGGTCGCAACTGGCGATGCAGCCGGCGTCCCGCTGGCGTTGTCGAACTCGAAGTCGATGTCGCTCACGTCGGCGACCACGCGCTGAGCAGTTCGGCCGGGTCGGGGCGTTCGCGCTCGGGCGCATCGAGCTTCGGTGTCCCGATGTGGACGAAGCCGACCACGCGTTCGTGCTCACCCAGGCCCAGCCACTGCGCCACCTGGGCGTCGTAGGCCAGCCAGCCGGTCAGCCAGATCGCGCCATAGCCCAGTGCCTGGGCGGCCTGGAGCAGGGCAAAGCAGACGCACGAGACGGTGGAGAAGCGCTCGGACTCGGGAATCTTCTCGTCAGGCCCCAGCCGTCCGATCACCGCGACCACCAGCGGGGCATGGGAGAACCGCGTCCGGTCCTTCTCGATGACCGCATCGCTGGCCTCCGGGTCGCGCTGGCGGCTGCGTTGCGCCAGGCGCTCGCCGAAGGCGTGGCGGGCGTCGCCGCTGAAGCTGATGAACCGGAACGGCACGCGCTTGCCGTGGTCGGGCACGCGCACGGCCGAGCGCAAGAGGCGCATCAGGGTGTCCGGATCGGGGCCGGGCTCGCCCAGCTACTTCGGCGGGACCGAGCGGCGGGCGTCCAGGGTGGCCAGGGCCGGGTCGAAATCCCGGTTCAGGTCAGAAGTGTTTCGCGACATCAGTCACAATTGCTCAAAGTGGGCCAGCAGGTGAGGTCGTATCTTGCCACTATGCGCCTACCAACTGCCGGCGCACGGCAGGTTCGGTCCACGCAACTCTGGGGAACAAGCTAGTGTCCGGCTATCCGCACGGCGTCGCTCAAGCTACGCGTACCGATCCGATGCGCAT
>DATDBK010000181.1:0-2490 GCA_036524935.1 Lysobacter sp.
AAAAGGCTCGTTTTCGCGGACTTTGACGCTGGGCATACGTAATCTCGTTTCGGGAACCGGCCCGGTCAGGCCGGGGAAGAGCCGCGCATTATAGCGATGGCCGCCTTGAAGGTGCAACATGGTTCCCCCATCAAGGGCACACGTCCTTGATTCCAAGGCCGGAAGCGCTCCCAGAGACCCTGGCGAGCGTTGCCGGCACGCTTCTCCCGGCCACGGAACCCCTTCCTTGAAAGTCCTAGGCATCGAAACCAGCTGCGACGAGACCGGTGTGGCCGTCTACGACACCGACACCGGCCTGCGCGCGCACGCTTTATATAGCCAGATCGCGCTGCACGCCGAGTACGGCGGCGTGGTACCGGAGCTGGCCAGCCGCGACCACGTCCGCAAGCTGCTGCCACTGGTCCGCCAGACCCTCGCCGAAGCCGGCCTGGGCACCGCCGATATCGACGGCGTCGCCTATACCGCCGGCCCCGGCCTGGTGGGGGCGCTGCTGGTCGGCGCCGGCGTGGCCCGCTCGATGGCCTGGGCGCTGGACGTGCCGGCGATCGGGGTCCATCACATGGAAGGTCACCTGCTGGCGCCGCTGCTGGAGGACGACCCCGAGCGCGGGCGCCCGGAGCCGCCGTTCGTGGCGCTGCTGGTGTCGGGCGGCCATACCCAGCTGGTGCACGTCGAGGCGATCGGGCAGTACCGCCTACTTGGTGAGACCCTCGACGATGCCGCCGGCGAAGCCTTCGACAAGACCGCCAAGATGATGGGCCTGCCTTACCCGGGTGGCCCGCAGCTGGCGGCGCTGGCGGAGCAGGGCCGGCCGGGGACGTTCAGGTTCGCCCGGCCGATGACCGACCGTCCGGGCCTCGATTTCAGTTTCAGCGGCCTCAAGACCCAGGTGCTGCTGGCATGGCGCGACAGCGACCAGTCCGAGACGACCCGTGCCGACATCGCCCGCGGTTTCGAGGATGCCGTGGTCGAGACGCTGGCGATCAAGTGCGGGCGCGCGCTGGATGCGGCCGGTTGCGAGACGCTGGTGGTCGCCGGTGGCGTCGGCGCCAACAAGCGCCTGCGCGCACGGCTGGAGGAAATGGCGGGCAAGCGTGGCGGCCGCGTCAGCTTCCCGCGCCCGGCGTTCTGCACCGACAACGGCGCGATGATCGCCTTCGCCGGCGCCCTGCGCCTGCAGGCCGGCCAGCACGGCGACCTGGCGGTGAGGGTGACGCCACGGTGGGACATGGCGACGCTGGACGTGGTGGGTTCGCGGTAGCCCACCCCGTCATCCCGGCGAAAGCCGGGACCCATTTTGATTCTGGAAGTTGCCTGTACCCCACAAGCAAAATGGGTCCCGGCTTTCGCCGGGATGACGGGCGTGAGATTCCGGCCCGACAACGCTACATTCCCCATCCCTGAACACTGACCGCTGCCGGCCTCCCCCATGGACCACGTCTTCATCGAAGGCCTCGAGATCGAGGCGCTGATCGGCATCTACGACTGGGAGCGGCGCATCCGCCAGCCGCTGGTGTTCGACATCGAAATGGCCTTCGACAACCGCATCCCGGCGGCCAGCGATGCCATCGAGGACACGCTCAACTACAAGGCGGTCAGCAAGCGCATCGTCGACTACGTGTCGCAGTCCGACTTCGGGCTGGTCGAGACGCTGGCCGAGCGGGTGGCGGCGATCATCCTCGAAGAATTCGGCGTGAAGCAGGTGCGACTCAAGCTCAGCAAGCCGGGCGCGGTGCGCGGTGCGCGTGCGGTCGGCGTGTCCATCGAACGCTCGGCGGGCTGAACCTCGCCAATGAACCATGCCTACCTGAGCCTCGGCAGCAACGTCGACGCCATCAACCACCTGCGCGCCGCCGTGGCTGCGCTGCGCGAGCGTTTCGGCGATGTCGTGCTGTCGTCGGTGTATCGCACGCGTGCCGTCGGATTCGACGGGCCGGACTTCTTCAATGCCGCGGCCATCATCGAAACCGATCTGGAGCCGCAGGCGCTCAACCGCTGGCTGCATGCGCTGGAAGACCGCCACGGACGCGACCGCAGCGGCCCGCGCTACGGCGACCGCACCCTCGACATCGACATCGTCCTGTTCGACGACCGCGTGCTCGAAGGTGCCGGCAACCTGCGCATCCCGCGCCCGGAACTGAAGCACGCGTTCGTGCTGCGGCCGCTGGCGGAGATCGCGCCCGATGTGCTCGTGCCGGGGCGCGGGCAGACCCTGGTGCAGCTGTGGACGGCGCATCCGGAGCATGGAGTGGTTTGGGAGTCAGTCACGCTCTGAGTTCGCCCTCATTCCCGGCGGAGTGGGGCGGCGGTCAGGTTTTTGCTTCCCGCCCACTTGCCGTGGCCGCCGCGCGGCCTGAGGATGCGCTCTCGATCCATGGGGGATCAGCAAGGGGATTGCGATGTTCGAGAAGTTCTCGCGCAGTTGGGAGCTGGTCAAGGCGAGCGCGGCGGTGTTGCGCTCGGACAAGGAACTGATGGTGTTCCCGATCG
>DATDBK010000182.1:0-5678 GCA_036524935.1 Lysobacter sp.
GCGAGATGTCCTTGATGATCTGGCGCTTGGGCGGAACGGTCTTGCTGACACCGTTCATGGTGTAGATGTATTGCGACATGGTCACTCCGGAACGCGGGACGCGCCGAGCCGGGCCGGGAGGCCTGGGGCAGGGCGGGGAAGCGGCAATTATACGGAATTAAAACCCCTCTCCCGTATGCGATCTGGCGCCCTCACCTCATCCCGGCGAACGCCGGGACCCAGGCCCGTACCCGTGCCGCCCCATCACCGTCATCCCGGCGAACGCCGGGACCCAGGCCCATGCCGTCATCCCGGCGAACGCCGGGACCCATCTTGATCGCGACTTTCGATGGTGCCGCTGCCTTCGGAACGGCGTCGTCCACCACGCCGGGGATTGCTCCGCCCCTCAGTCGGACATCCTTGTCCGATTCGGGGCGCGGGCCATCCATGGCCCGCTGCTGCGCAATCCCCGGCGCGGGGGACGACGCTTCGGCCGTTCATTTCATGGTCTTCGGCTTTGGATGGCCGGGCAGCTGTCTTCGTTCAGATCCAGACGATGAACGCCACCACCAGCAGCACCGCGAGGTACTTCAGCCCGTAATACAGGGTCTTGTTGCGTTCACGCAGCCCCTTGGCCTTCAGGCGCAGGACGTAGAAGTACTTGAACAGGCGGTTGATGCCACCGGTCTTGTCGCCTTCCTGATTGGGCGAGGCGCCTGCGGCGATCAGGTTGCGGGCGATGAAGCGGTTCAGTGCCTGCGCCCAGCGGTACTTCATCGGCCGCTCGACATCGCAGAACAGGATGATCCGGTTTACCTGGGTGTCGTTGCGGGCACTGTGGATGAAGGTCTCGTCGAACATCGTCCACTGGCCGTCGCGCCAGCTGTAGCGGATGCCGTCGACGTCGATGAAGCAGGCGTCGTCGTTGGGCGTTTCCAGGCCCAGGTGCAGGCGCAGTGAGCCGGCGAAGGGGTCGCGGTGCGGGCGCAGCTCGCCGCCCGGAGGCAGCTCGGTGAACATTGCCGCCTTGACGCTGGGAATCTGTCGCAGCAGGGCCGTGGTCTGCGGGCACAACTGGACTGCCGAGGGGTGGGCGTCGTCGTACCACTTCAGGTAGAAGCGCTTCCAGCCGCGGCGGAAGAACGAATTGAAGCCGACGTCGTTGTAGCCCTCGGCGGCCTTGATGTGCTGCATCTCGCGCAGCTGGCGGGCCTCCTCGCGGATGACCTGCCAGTTGGCGCGGAGCGGCTCCAGCTCCGGGAAATGGTCGCCCGGTTCAGGGATGAAGGCGGTGGTCGGCACCCGCGAGAACGCGTACATCAGCACGTTGACCGGCGCCATGAAGGTGGAATGGTCCAGCAGCTGACGGCCCGGACGGTGCCGCACCCTGCCGCGGAAGTGCACGTAGAACGCGCTGGCAAGGAACAGAAAGACGAAAAGCCATTTCACGATCGACAGTCCCGGTGGGGGTGGGGGGTGGTTGCCCGGAGGTCCGGGTGTCGCATTGCTGGCCGCATTTTAAGGCCTGGGCTACCATCCAGGGGTCTGACGGCGCCACCTGGCTGGCCCGCCCCAACGTTATATCCCGGTACCGCTCCCGGTATCCCACCCGATATCCCCACCGTTCGAGGTTTCGCGAATGTTCCCCAGCTCTGCCCGTATCGCCGGTTACGACGATGAACTGGCCCAGGCCATCGCCAACGAGGCCCGTCGCCAGGAAGACCACGTCGAGCTGATCGCCTCGGAGAATTACGCCAGCCCCCGCGTGATGGAGGCCCAGGGCAGCGTCCTGACCAACAAGTACGCCGAAGGCTACCCGGGCAAGCGCTATTACGGTGGCTGCGAATACGTCGACGTGGCCGAACAGCTCGCCATCGACCGCCTCAAGCAGCTCTTCAACGCGGACTACGCCAACGTCCAGCCGCATTCGGGATCGCAGGCCAACCAGGCCGTGTATTTCGCCCTGCTCAACCCCGGCGACACGATCCTGGGCATGTCGCTGGCCCACGGCGGCCACCTCACCCACGGTGCCAAGGTCAACGCCAGCGGCAAGTTGTTCCATGCCGTCCAGTACGGCGTCAACGACCAGGGCCTGATCGACTACGACGAAGTCGAGAAGCTCGCTGTGGAGCACAAGCCGAAGATGGTCGTTGCCGGCTTCTCGGCCTACTCGCAGCAGATCGACTGGGCGCGCTTCCGCGCCATCGCCGACAAGGTCGGTGCGGTCCTGTTCGTCGACATGGCCCACGTCGCCGGCCTGGTTGCCGCCGGCGTGTACCCGGACCCGGTGCCGCACGCGCACGTGGTCACCTCGACCACGCACAAGACCCTGCGCGGCCCGCGCGGCGGCATCATCGTCGCGAAGAATCCGTCCGAGGACCTGGTCAAGAAGTTGCAGAGCATCGTCTTCCCCGGCATCCAGGGCGGCCCGCTGATGCACGTGATCGCGGCCAAGGCCGTTGCGTTCAAGGAAGCGCTGGAGCCCGAGTTCAAAACCTACCAGCAGCAAGTGGTCAGGAACGCGCAGGCGATGGCCGAGACCATCATCAAGCGCGGCTACAAGATCGTCTCCGGCGGCACCCAGAACCATCTGATGCTGATCGACATGATCGGCAAGGGCGTCACCGGCAAGGATGCGGAAGCCGCGCTCGGCAAGGCCCACATCACCGTCAACAAGAATGCCGTGCCGAACGACCCGCAGAAGCCGTTCGTGACCTCGGGCCTGCGCATCGGCACCCCGGCCGTCACCACCCGCGGCTACAAGGAAGCCGACTGCGTGGCGCTGGCCAACTGGATCTGCGACGTGCTCGACGCACCGGGCGACGACAAGGTCATCGCCACCGTGCGCGATGCCGTGACGCAGCAGTGCCGCCAGTTCCCGGTCTACGGCTGAGGATGACCACTCCTGCGGCCAGTGCGATGCTGCCGGCCAGCATGACCTGGTGCCAGCGCGGAACGGGGCAATAGCGGATGCATTGCCCCTTCTGCCAGCACCTCGATACGCGCGTGATCGATTCGCGCGTGTCCGATGACGGCGCCACGATTCGTCGGCGTCGTGTCTGCGAGGCGTGCGGCGAACGCTTCAGCACACTCGAGACCATCGAGCTCAAACTGCCATTGATCATCAAGAGCGACGGCCGGCGTGAAGCGTTCGATGCCCGCAAGCTGCGCGCCAGCTTCGATCGCGCGCTGCAGAAGCGTCCTGTCGCGGAAGAGCAGATCGAAGCGGCAGTGCGCGCGGTGGTGCACCAGCTGCGAATGACCGCCGAACGCGAGCTGCAGTCGCGCCGCGTCGGTGAATTCGTGATGTCCGAGATGCGCAAGCTCGACCACGTCGCCTACGTGCGATTCGCATCGGTCTATCGCGCGTTCCAGGACGTGGCCGATTTCCGCGAGGAACTGGACCGCCTCGAGAGTGACAGCTCCGCCGAGGGCCAGCTGCCGTTGCTCGAAGGCGAACCCGAGCCGACGCCGCGCGGCAGGAAGCGCTGATGGCGTTCACCGCCATCGATCACGCGATGATGGCGCAGGCCCTTCGCCTGGCCGAACGCGGTGCCTACACGACCCGGCCCAACCCGATGGTGGGTTGCGTGATCGCACACGGCGACGAAGTGGTCGGTGAAGGCTGGCACCAGCGCGCCGGTGAGCCTCACGCCGAAGTATTCGCGTTGCGCGCGGCGGGCGAGCGCGCCCGCGGCGCGACTGCCTACGTCACGCTCGAGCCGTGCGCGCACACCGGCCGCACCGGCCCGTGCGCCGACGCGCTGATCGCCGCCGGCGTCACCCGCGTGGTCGCGGCGATGCGCGACCCGTTTCCGCAGGTCGACGGCGCCGGTTTCGAGCGGCTCACGGCGGCCGGCATCACGGTGGAGTGGGGATTGATGGAAGCGCAGGCGCGCGCGCTCAACCGCGGTTTCCTGTCGCGCGTTGAACGCGGCCGTCCGTGGCTGCGGGTGAAGCTGGCGACCAGCCTCGACGGGCGCAGCGCGCTCGCCAGCGGCGAGTCGAAATGGATCAGTGGCGAAGCCTCGCGCCTGGATGTGCAGCATTGGCGCGCCCGCGCCGGCGCAATCGTGACGGGCGCCGGCACCGTGCTCGCCGACGACCCCGCCCTGACCGTACGCATGGAAGACGACACGCCGTTCGTCGCGCCATTGCGGGTCGTGCTCGACCCGGGCCTGGCCACCGTCGCGCGCGGTCGCGTGCGCGAGGGCGATGCGCCGACGCTCTACATCCACGCGCCCGACGCAAAGCCACCGCGCGGCATCCAGGCGCAGCTGGCGGCGGTGACGGTGCGCGAGGGTCGCTTCGACCTCGATGCCGTGCTGCGGCTTCTCGCCGAACGCGGCATCAACGAGATCCAGCTCGAGGCCGGTGCCACGCTCGCCGGTGCGTTCCTGGCCGCGGGCCTGGTCGACGAAGTTCTGCTGTACGTCGCGCCTGTGCTGCTCGGCGAACGCGCACGACCGTTGTTCGATGGCCTCGCCATCGATTCGATGTCACAGAAGCTCAACATGGCCATCGTCGAGTCCCGCTACATTGGCCAGGACGTGCGGCTGCTGTTGCGGCCGCAACCGGCCGCCGCAGGGACACAACCTGGCGGCTAGCGCGGCCATCGCGCGACCCGGAAACACCCCCAGGAGGCCGTCATGACCACGGACCCGGCAACGACGCAATCCACGTTCAAGGATCATTTCTCCGGCATCGCCGATGCCTACGCGCAGGCGCGGCCGGAATACCCGGACGCGTTGTTCGACACGATCGCCGCCGTCGTCCCCGCCAGCGCCAACGTCTGGGAGCCCGGCTGTGGCAGCGGTCAGGCCACGCGCGGCCTGGCATCGCGCTTCGCCCATGTGCACGCCACCGAGCCGAGCGCGAACCAGCTGGCCCAGCATTGGGCGCAGTGCGAGAAGGGCAATGTCAGCCTCGCAGTCGAGCCCGGCGAGCGCACCGCGCTGGCTGACGGCAGCGTGCAACTGGTCGCGGTCGCGCAGGCGCTTCACTGGTTCGATCGCGAGCCATTCTTCCGCGAATGCGAGCGCGTGCTCACGCCGGGTGGGGTCCTCGCCGCCTGGGGTTACGGTGACTTCATCGCACCGGAGGGAATGCTCGATGCGGTGGCGGCGTTCCGCGCCCGAATCGAGCCGTATTGGCCGCCCGAGCGCGCCCAGATCGACGCCCGCTATGCCGGCTACGACTGGCCGTTCCCGGCGCTGCCGGCGCCGACGCTGTGGCTGGAGGCGGAATGGGGCCTGGGTCATTTCCTGCGCTATCTGTCGAGCATGTCGGCGGTGGCGCGCTGCACGGCCGACACCGGCGAGGACCCGGTTGTCCGCCACGGCCCGGCGCTGGCCGCGGCCTGGGGCGGGGAGGGCGACACCCGCCTGATCCAGTGGCCGCTGTTCCTGCACCTGCGCCGCAAGCCCTGATCTCCCGCGGCCGTCCGGCCGGGCGGGACCCAGCCATGGCGGCCCGCTTGCGATCGCCAGGCCCCGATCCTGGAACAATGCGTCCGCCGCCCGGCCCCAGGGCCGACCCGCACCCGGATGCTAGAATTCCCGCGCCAATCCACCGGCAACCACAACACGACGTCTTCAGGGCGGGGCGGAATTCCCCACCGGCGGTAGGTGCGGGCATATGCCTGCACGAGCCCGCGAGCGCCTCCGGCCACGCCGGAGGGTCAGCAGATCCGGTCAGAT
>DATDBK010000183.1:0-2301 GCA_036524935.1 Lysobacter sp.
CCACCAGCGTATCGGTGATGCGCGGGTTCCAGCGACTGGCAATGATCGCGAAGCGCGCGCCCTCGGGGCTGCGCAGGTCGCCTTCGTAAAGGGGCATGGGGGATTGTCCGGAGTGGGCGGGCATTTTAGCGCGTTAAGGGGCAGGGCTCAGTGCGGCAGTTCGACGTACTCGACCACTTCCAGGCCGAAGCCGGCCAGGCCCACCTGCCGGCGCGGGGTGCCGAGCACGCGCAGCTTGCCCAGGCCGAGATCGGCCAGGATCTGCCCGCCGGCGCCGTTGCGGCGCCACTCGGCCAGCGCATGGCCAGGGCCAGCGGTCGCGGGCGCGGCCTCGGTGTCGGCATGCAGGGGCGCACGCACGCGCGCCAGCATCGCGTCGGCATCGGCGCCGTCGGCCAGCAGCACCAGCGCGCCATGGCCTTCGGCCGCGATCGCGCTGAGCACGTCGCCGACGGCCGGGCCGAAGTCCGGGCGGCGCCAGTGCAGCGCATCGGCCAGCGGATTGAGCATGTGCACGCGCACCAGGGTCGGCGTGACCGGGTCGGGCTCGCCGCGGCGCATGGCGAAATGCAGGCCGTGGCTGAGGCGGTCGCGGTAGGTGAACAACTGGAACGGGCCGTGCTCGGTTTCGATCTCGCGCTCGTCGATGCGCTCGACCGTGTGCTCGGTGGCGAGGCGGTAGCGGATCAGCTCCTCGATCGAACCGATCTTCAGGCCGTGCTCGGCGGCGAACTCCTCCAGCTGCGGCCGGCGCGCCATGCCACCGTCGGGGTTGAGGATCTCTACCAGCACGCCCGCCGGTTCCATGCCGGCGAGCAGCGCCAGGTCGGCGGCCGCTTCGGTGTGGCCGGCGCGATTGAGCACGCCGCCGGGCTGCGCCTGCAACGGGAAAATGTGGCCCGGCTGCGACAGGTCGCTCGGCGCCGCATCCGGGCGCACCGCAGTGCGGATGGTGTGGGCGCGGTCGTAGGCGGAGATGCCGGTGGTGACGCCTTCGGCCGCCTCGATGCTGACGGTGAAGTTGGTGTGGTGCGGCGAGGTGTTGTCGCGAACCATCGGCGGCAGGCCGAGCTGGCGGCAGCGCTCGCGCGTCAGCGACAGGCACACCAGGCCGCGCGCGTGCGTGACCATGAAGTTGATGTCCTGCGGGCGCACGAGTTCGGCGGCCATGATCAGGTCGCCTTCGTTTTCGCGGTCCTCGTCGTCGACGATGACCACCATGCGGCCGTTGCGGATCTCTTCGAGCAGTTCGGGGATGGGGCTGAAAGGCATTGGGATTTCCTTGTTGAACGTCATCCCGGCGAAAGCCGGGATCCATCTTGCGGTTGCCGTCCGGCAGGAGAGGCGAGTTCAAGATGGGTCCCGGCTTTCGCCGGGACGACGGGTGTCTAGTTGGTTTGCTCGCGCCCGGCCAGCAGCCGCTCGACGTAGCGCGCGACCAGGTCGATCTCCAGGTTCACCGCATCGCCGACGCCGGTCTGGGCGAAGGCGGTGTGCGCGACCGTGTGCGGGATCAGCGCGACTTCGAATCCGCCGGCATCGACCTCGTTGACGGTGAGGCTGACACCATCGACGCAGATCGAACCCTTCTTCGCGATGTAACGCAGCAGCTGCGCCGGGGCGTTGAAGCGCCAGCGCTGCGCGCGTGCGTCCTCGGTGATGGCGGCGACGCTGCCGACCCCGTCGACATGGCCACTGACGAGGTGACCGCCGAGGCGATCGGTCGGGCGCATCGCACGTTCAAGGTTCAGCGCGGCGCCGGGCTCGAGCGCGCCGAGCGTGGTCAGCGACAAGGTCTCGGTGGAGGCGTCGGCGGCGAATGTGGTCGCGTCGAAATCGACCACGGTCAGGCACACGCCATTGACGGCGATGCTTTCGCCGAGCCTGACCGAATCGAATTCGAGCGTGCCGACGTCGACCGTCAGGCGAACGTCGCCGCCGCGGTTCTCGGTGCCAGCCAGGCGACCCATGCCTTCGATGATGCCGGTGAACATCAGCGCGCCTCCATGCCGGAAGCAGGGCGCGCGCGAATCACCACGGAGTGAATGACGATGGACATGAAACGTTTCCCGCAATAGGTGAGCGAAAAACGCCTCAAGGCATGAGGCAGGCGCACGACCGCGAGGCCGTGTGCAGCTGTCTTCTTTCATCCGGACTGTGAGCGGCGCCATGGCTGGCTCCGCTGGACCGTCGGCTCCGGCATCTGACCGGATCTGCTGACCCTCCGGCGTGGCCGGAGGCGCTCGCGGGCTCGTGCAGGCATATGCCCGCACCTACCGCCGGTGGGGAATTCCGCCCCGC
>DATDBK010000184.1:0-12495 GCA_036524935.1 Lysobacter sp.
CCAAGGACGCGGACGGACGGATGGAGGGCTTGCAGGCGAGCTTGGAGCCGCTCGCGGCGGAACGGCGACAGGGCGGATGCGCCCTCGAGGACGATCATGTCCGGGGAACCGTGCAACGTCGGGCCCGACATTGTAACGAAGTGCCCGCTGCCCCGCCTGTTCCGATGCGGATGACCTGCAACGCCCGCCTCGTGGGAGGCACTTCAGCCCCCGACAGGCGCAAAGGGAGCGGCTGCCGCCCCCTTCACCAGCCCCCTCAGGCGCCCGGCTTGACCGCCGCAGTCCGGCTCGCCTGCTCGGCGGCCAGCTTGTCGAGGGCCTCGCGCAGCGCCGCCGGCGGGATGTAGCCGCCGAGCTGGACTCCTTCGCTGCTGAGGATCATCGGCGTGCCGGTCAGGCCGACGCGCTGGCCGATGTCGTACTGCTGGTTCACCGAGGACTTGCAGCTGGTGTACTTGGGCGTGCGGTCGTTCTTGGCATCGGTCAGGGCCTTGCGGCGGTCCGGCGCGCACCACACCGACACCATCTTCTTGTAGTCGTCGCTGCCCAGGCCCATGCGCGGGAAGGCCAGGTATTCGATGGCGATGCCCTGGCGGTTGTACTCGGCGATCTCGCTGTGCAGCTTGCGGCAGTAGCCGCACTCGACGTCAGTGAAGACGGTGACGGTGTACTTGGGCTTGGCCGGGGCGAACACGATGCGCTCGCTCACCGGGATCGTCTGCAGCAGCTCCTTGCGGACCGCCGCCATGGCGTCTTCACTGAGGTTTTTCTTGGCGTTGACGTCGAACAGCGCGCCACCGGAGCCCGGCAGGAACAGGTAACGTCCATCGTCGCTGACGTAGACCACCTGCCCGGCCACGATCGCCTCGCGGAAGCCCGCCATCGGCGACGCACCAACCTTTTCGACCTCGACCTGCGGGTTGAGCGCGCGCACGGCCTCGACCGCGCGAGCATCCGCGGTGCCCGCCTTGGGCTTGGCCGCGACGGCGGTCACCGCCGGCTTGGCGCTGCCTGGCGCCTGCGCTGCGCCACCGGGCGCTTGCGCACAGGCGGAGAGGCTGATGGCGCCAATAGCGGCGAGGAGAATTCGCTTCATCTGGGATTCCTGACGGTGGCCGCCGTGTGGCGAGCCGTGTTGGGGGGGATGACCGGATTGTGGCACGAGACCCCATTGCGGCCAGTGCCCTTGGTCCCGGAGCCGTTCATGCTTTACCCGGGAAAAATTCCCGCTACCCGCGCGGGTGGTGCCGGGCATGCAGCTGCTTGAGCTGCTCCCGCGCCACCAGCGTGTAGATCTGGGTGGTCGAAAGCGAACTGTGGCCCAGCAGCATCTGCAGCGCTCGCAGGTCGGCGCCGTGGTTGAGCAGATGCGTGGCGAAGCTGTGTCGCAGGCCATGCGGGCTGATCCGGGCCGGATCGATTCCGGCAAATCCCGCATAGCGCTTGACCAGGGTCCAGAACAGCTGCCGCGTCGGCGCCTCGCCGGCGGCGGTGAGGAACAGCGGCGCCAGCGCGCGCTTGCCCGCCAGCTGCGGGCGTGCCGTTGCAAGGTAGCGCTCGAGCCAGTGCTGCGCCTCCTCGCCAAGCGGCACCAGCCGCTCCTTGCTGCCCTTGCCCGTCACCCGCACCACGCCCTGACGCAGGTTGACCGCGGTCGCGGGCAGGTTGACCAGTTCGCTCACCCGCAACCCGGCCGCATACATCAGTTCGAGCATCGCGCGGTCGCGCAGGCCGCCGGGTTCGTCGATGTCCGGGGCCTTCAACAGCGCTTCGATCTGGCTTTCGGCCAGCGCCTTGGGCAGCGATCGCGGCAGCTTCGGTGGCTCCAGCAGCGCGGTCGGGTCATCAGCGCGTTCGCCGCGACGCACTTGCCAGGCATAGAACGCTCGCAACGCCGACAGCAGCCGCGCGTTGCTGCGCGGTGAGTAGCCCTGCTGGGCGCGCCAGGCGAGGTAATCGAACAGGGTCGCGCGATCGGCGCCGACCAGGCCTCCGCCGCGACCGTCGCGCCAGCGCGCGAGCAGTTCCAGGTCGCGGCGGTAACTGTCGAGCGTGGGCTGGACCAACCCGTTCTCGGCCCAGATCGCATCGACAAATGCAGCGATGACGCCGCAGTCGGCATCGCGCAGCTCCGGCAATGCCATCGCCACGCCGCGTCGCTGCGCGGGTGTCGATGCGGGCGTTCGTGCGCTCATGCACGAAGCTTAGCCGCCGCGCGGCCGAGCGGCTATCCTGATGCGATGGCATCACCCGCTCCCGCCCCCCGCCCCACCGCATTGATCGGCTGGCGCCTGCTCGCGCTGCTCTACGATCTGTGGCCGGTAGTGGCGCTGTGGATGCTGGCGTCGGCGGTGTTTACGTTTGGCTACACCGTCAGTGGCCATGACAGCCACGACAACATCCGCCCCTTCAGCGCCCTGCAGTGGTCGTTGTGGCTGGTGTGCTGGCTGATCGGCGCCGGTTACGCCGTGCTGAGCTGGCGCCGTGGCGGCCAGACGCTGGGGATGCGTCCATGGCGACTGCAGCTGGTCGGCGATGACGGTGCCGCGCCGGGTTGGCGCGCCCTGTTGACTCGCTACACGGTCGGCACGGCCTCGCTGCTGCTTGCCGGCCTCGGTTTCTGGTGGGCATGGTTCGACCGCGACCGCCTGACATGGCATGACCGTGCAAGCGGCACGCGCATGGTGCGACTGCCGAAGCGGCAGAAGTAGCTCAGCCGCTTCTTGAATCAGCCGCTTCTTGAATCAGCCGCTGCGTTTCTTGAACAGGAACGACGACACGCCGAGCATGATCAGGGTCGGCGCCAGGTAGGCGATCCGGTAGTCGAACTTGTAAACCGTCGCCAGCTTCACGAACTGGGTCTGCAACAACCAGAAGCCCAGTGCGAACACGATGCCGATGAACAAGCGCTTGCCCATGCCGCCACTGCGCAGCGTGCCGAAGGCGAATGGCACCGCCGCCAGGCACAGCGCCAGCACGTTGATCGGGTAGAACCAGCGACCCCAGTAGTGCTCCTCGAATTCAGAGGCATCCAGGCCATTGCGGCGGCGATACTCGATCGCGGTGCGCAGATCCATCGCCGACAGGTAACGCGGCCGCTCAGTGCCTGCCGACAGTGCGGCTGCATCGAGCTGCGACTCCCAGCGCTCCTGTGCCACCTGCTCGCGCCGCACAGAACGGTCATCGAAATAGGTACGGGTCACGTCGCGCAGCAACCAGCCGCCGGGGCGATGTTCGGCCGTCTTTACGAACGCCAGCGAGTGCAGGTGGCCGTCGTCCGCGAACTGGAACAGGGTGACGTCGCGCAGCTCGAGCCAGCGGTCGCCATTGCGCTCGCGCTCTTCGCCGCCCTGGGCGTTGAGGATCGTTTCGCCCTCGCGCGCCCACAGGCCGCTGTATTGCGCGACCACCGCGTTGCCGGACTTCGCCGCCGACTTGAGCGAGTCAGCACGTTGCTGTGTCCACGGCGACAAGGTCTCGCCGCTGAACACCATCAATGCGGTCAGGATCGCCAGCGCGCCGGCGACGGCCAGGCCGAGGCGGCGGCGTGACAGGCCGAGGGCGCGCAATGCGGTCAGCTCCGACGTCGCGGCCAGCTGGCCCAGGGCCATCAACGAGCCGATGACCGCCGAATAGGGGAACAGGTAATACATGCGCCGAGGCACGCTCAGGCCGATGTAGGCGAACGCCTCGACCATGCCGTACTTGCCCTTGCCGATGTCGCCGAACTCGCTCACCAGCGCCAGCATCAGGTCGAGTCCACCGAGCACGGCCCAGGCCAGCAGCACCGTGCCGAGCACGGTCTTGCCCACATAGATGTCATGGATCCGCGGGATCAGCCTCATGACTTCAGCCTCGCGGTCGCGAAGACCTGCCTCGGTCCCCCGAGTCGCCCATCGGTGAAGTACATCCAGACCGCAATGGCCATGATCGGCAAAACCAGCCACCACAAGCCGAGCCAGCTGGCGATCTTGCCGCTTTCCAGCCAACCCACCCCGGCCGTCATCAGGTTCTGTCCGATCAGGAAGGCCAGGAATCCGACCAGGATCCGACCGTACCGGGCCTGGCGCGGCATGCTGCGCGCCAGCGGCACCGCCATCAGCGCGAAGGCCAGCGCCAGCAGGGGCGGCGCAATCCGGTAGTGCAGCTGCGCCCTGGCCTCTCGCCGGCCGTCGCCGAGCAGGGCCAGGGTCGACTGCATTTCCGGCGCATCCGGGTCGAACTTGAGCTCGTTGGCCGGCAGCAGGATCTCGTTGCTGGCATAGCGCAGCAGGCGGAAATTCTTCGCCCCGGCCCGCTCGCCCTCGATCTGGAAGCCGCCCGACAGGGTCAGGTAACGATTCCCGGCCGGGTCGATCGCCAGCCTGCCGGTGTTGGACGTGGTCACGTCGATCCGGCCCTCGCCGGCGTCCCGATAGACGAACACGCGCTGCAGCTCGTGGCCGTCCTTGGACATGGTGGCCACGTAGATCACCCCGCGGCCGTTGGGGATGCCCACGAACGCCCCCGGTTCCAGCCCGGCCATCAGCAGGTTTCGGTTGGCGTCATTGATCATTTCCTTGGAAAGGCGGTCGGCCCAGGGGCCCAGCCACAGGGAACAGGCCGCCACGACGACCACCAGCGGCCCCACCACCAGCATCAGCGGCCTGAGCATGCGCCGCGGGCCGACGCCAATGGAGGCGATGACCGGCATCTCCGAGTCCCGGTAGAGTCGGCCGACCCCCATCATCAGGCCCAGCATCAGCGCCAGCGGCAGGATCAGCGGCAGCCACTTGATCAGCACCAGGCCAAGCTGGGCCAGCATCAGGCCAGCCGGAACCCGGCCCCGGGCGATGTCCTGGAGCACATCGGTAAAGGCGCCACCGACCGTTACGATCAGCAGCACCACCAGGGTGGCGAAGATCGCCTGGGCGAACTCGCTCAGCAGATAACGGTCAAGCTTGGGCATCGATTCAGGGTTCGCGGCGGCTTGATCTGGGGAGATGATCTTAAGTTGATCTAAAATCGGCGGATTCGTCCGAGGGCGTGAGGTGGCTGCGCAATGCGCGGCCGGGGACATTGCACCCCCTCACAGCCACTCGATTGTACGGAACTTGGTGGAACGTCTGCCCACGTTTCTGACCCGGCTCCATTTTTGACTGCTCTGGGAATCTGTTGGATGGCCCTCGAATTCGACCTGAACCGCGACGCGCCTGCCGCCGCACACACTGACTGCGTAGTTGTAGGCGCATTTGCCGACAACAGTCTGACGCCGGCCGCAAGGGCCCTGGACGAGGCCAGCGGCGGCCGCCTGAGCGCCCTGCTCGAGCGCGGCGACGCCAGCGGCAAGACCGGCAAGACCGCGCTGCTGCACGACCTGCCCGGTGTCAGCGCGCCACGCGTGCTGGTGATCGGCCTGGGCGATGCCGGCAAGTTCGGCGTGCCGCAGTACCTCAAGGCAGTCGGCGACGCCGCCCGCGCGCTGCGCAACGGCCCGGTCGCCCATGCGGTGTTCACCCTGTCGGAAGTGCCGGTTGCCGGTCGCGACACCGCCTGGGCCATCCGCCAGGCCGCGATCGCCGCCGACCACGCCTGCTACCGCTATACCGCCACGTTTGGCAGCAGCAAGAAGAAGGAAGACCCCGGCCTGCGCACGCTGTCGATTGTCGGCAACGACCCGGTCGCGCTCGCGCACGGCCAGGGGATCGCCGCCGGCGTACAGTTCTCGCGCGAACTTGGCAACCTGCCGCCGAACATCTGCAACCCGGCCTACCTGGCGCAGCAGGCGCAGGAGTTCGCCGGTCGCTTCGACACCACCTCGTGCGACGTGCTCGACGTGGCGCAGATGACCGAACTGGGCATGGGCTCGCTGCTCGCAGTCGGCCGCGGCTCGGCCAACCCGCCCAAGCTCATCGTCCTCAAGTACAGCGGCGGCGGCGACGCCAAGCCCTACGTGCTGGTCGGCAAGGGCATCACCTTCGACACCGGCGGCATCAACCTCAAGACCCAGGGTGGCATCGAGGAGATGAAGTACGACATGTGCGGTGGCGCCACCGTCATGGGCACGTTCGTCGCGGCCGTCGGCATGCAGCTCCCGATCAACCTGGTAGTGGTGGTGCCGGCCGTGGAAAACATGCCCGACGCCGATGCCTATCGCCCGTCCGACGTGCTGACCAGCATGTCCGGCAAGACCATCGAAGTTGGCAACACCGACGCCGAAGGCCGCCTGATCCTGTGCGACGCGCTGACCTATGCGCAGCGTTTCGAGCCACAGGCGCTGGTCGACGTGGCCACGCTCACCGGTGCCTGCATGGTCGCCCTGGGCAAGTTCGCCTCGGGCCTGATGAGCAAGCACGACGACCTCGCCGGCGAACTGCTCGATGCCGGCGAGAACGTGTTCGACCGCGCCTGGCGTCTGCCGCTGTGGGACGAGTACCAGACCCTGCTGGAATCCAGCTTCGCCGACGTCTACAACATCGGCGGCCGCTGGGCCGGCGCGATCACCGCCGGCTGCTTCCTGGCACGCTTCGCCGAAGGCCAGCGCTGGGCGCACCTGGACATCGCCGGCAGCGCGTCGGACGAAGGCAAGCGCGGCATGGCCACCGGTCGCCCGGTCGGCCTGCTGAGCCAGTGGTTGCTGGACCGCGCGGCCTGATCGCGTGGCGCGCGCCGATTTCTACCTGATCCAGAAAGAGCGGTTCCGAGAGGAACCGCTGCTGCTGGTGTGCGAGCTCGCGCGCAAGGCGCACGACGCCAACCTGTGGACGCTGGTGCTGGTGCGCGACGCCGAACAGGCCGAGCGCCTGGACGAGCTGCTGTGGGAGTTCGACGAGAACGCCTACATCCCGCACCAGGTGGCCGGTGACGACGAGGACGAACTGGCGCCGGTGCTGATCGCCACTCCCGACAGCGACACGCCGCTGCGCCCGGTGGTGATCAACCTGCGTGACGAACCGGTGGCGGGCAGCTTCGAGCGCGTGCTCGAGGTCGTCCCCGCCGACGACTCCGCGCGCGGCCCGCTGCGCGAACGCTGGAAGCAGTACCAGGCGCGCGGGCTGGATCTCAAGAAGCACGACATGTAATCGCGCCCGGTGTAACTGCGCGCCGTCATCCCGGCGAAAGCCGGGACCCATTTCGACGTTGACGTCCGCCGTCATCGTCACCAGCACCACCAAGGTGTACCCCGGCTTCCGCCCGGATGACGCCAAATCGAAGACACGAACAAATGACCGACACCCTCGCCTCCAGCTACGACCCCAAGCAGTTCGAAACCCGCCTGTACGAAGAGTGGGAGCGCAGCGGTGTGTTCAAGCCCAGCGGCAAGGGCGAGCCCTACACCATCCTGCTGCCGCCGCCGAACGTGACCGGCACGCTGCACATGGGTCACGCGTTCCAGCACACGCTGCAGGACGCGCTGATCCGCTACCACCGCATGCGTGGCTACGACACGCTGTGGCAGATGGGCAGCGACCACGCCGGCATCGCCACCGAGATGGTGGTCGCGCGCAACCTCGGTCGTGACGGCCTCAGCCGCGACGACCTCGGTCGCGACGGCTTCATCGAGAAAGTGTGGGAGTGGAAGCAGCAGTCCGGCGACACCATCGAGCGGCAGATGCGCCGCCTGGGCACGTCCGGCGACTGGTCGCGCAGTGTCTTCACGATGGATCCGATGGCCGCGCAGGCGGTGGTCGAGGCCTTCGTGCGCCTGCACGAGGATGGCCTGATCTACCGCGGCCAGCGCCTGGTCAACTGGGACCCTGTGCTGAAGACCGCGATCTCCGACCTGGAAGTCGTCAACGAGGAAGAAGACGGCTTCCTGTGGTCGATCAGCTATCCGCTGACCGATGGCAGCGGCGAACTGGTCGTGGCGACGACGCGTCCGGAGACGATGCTCGGCGACGTCGCCGTGATGGTGCATCCGCAGGACGAGCGCTACACGCACCTGATCGGCAAGACCGTCACGTTGCCGCTGAGCAACCGCGAGATTCCGATCATCGCCGACGACTACGTCGATCGCGAGTTCGGCACCGGCGTGGTCAAGGTCACGCCCGCGCACGACTTCAACGACTACGCGGTCGGCCAGCGCCATGGCCTGCCGCTGATCAACATCTTCACCCACGTCGCGGCGGTCAACGGCAACGCGCCGGAGAAGTATCGCGGCCTCGACCGCTACGAGGCGCGCAAGGTCGTGCTTGCCGACCTGGAGGCGATCGGCCGCCTGGTCGAAACCAAGCCGCACAAGCTGCAGGTGCCGCGCGGCGACCGTACCGGCCAGGTGATCGAGCCGTACCTGACCGACCAGTGGTTCGTGAAGATGGACGGCCTGGCCGCGCGTGGCCTCGAGCTGGTCGGCGGTATTGATGGAAAGCCGGGCGACGTCAAGCTCGTCCCGGCCAACTGGATCAATACCTACCGCCACTGGATGGAAAACATCCAGGACTGGTGCATCAGCCGCCAGCTGTGGTGGGGCCACCGCATTCCGGCGTGGTACGACGACCAGGGCAACATCTTCGTCGGCCGCAACGAGGCCGAGGTGCGCGAGCGTCATTCACTCGGCTTCGAGATCAACCTGTCGCAGGACAGCGACGTGCTGGAAACCTGGTTCAGCTCGCAGCTGTGGCCATTCAGCACGATGGGCTGGCCGGACGAACAGGCGATGGCCGAGCGCGGTTTCGACCGCTACGTGCCGTCCAGCGTGCTGGTCACCGGCTTCGACATCATCTTCTTCTGGGTCGCGCGCATGATCATGGCGACCGAGCATTTCACCGGTCGCGTGCCGTTCAAGGACGTCTACATCACTGGCCTCGTCCGCGACAAGGACGGCCAGAAGATGTCCAAGTCCAAGGGCAACATCCTCGACCCGCTCGACCTGATCGATGGCATCTCGCTCGAGCAGCTGCTGGCCAAGCGCACCGCCGGCCTGATGCAGCCGAAGATGGCGGAGAAGATCGAGAAGGCCACGCGCAAGGAGTTCCCCGAAGGCATCCCGGCGTTCGGCGCCGACGCGCTGCGTTTCACCATCGCCGCGCTGGCGACCCACGGCCGCGACATCAAGTTCGACCTGGGCCGCGCCGAGGGCTACAAGAACTTCTGCAACAAGCTGTGGAACGCCACGCGCTTCGTGCTGATGAACACCGAGGGCGCCAGCTTCAGCGGTGCGCCGCAGCCAGTCACCGACGCCGAGCGCTGGATCCTCTCGCGCCTGGCCAAAGTCGCTGCCGAGGCCGAGACCCACTTCGCCAGCTACCGCTTCGACCTGCTCGCGCAGGCGCTGTACGAGTTCGCCTGGAACGAGTTCTGCGACTGGTTCGTCGAGCTCGCCAAACCGGCACTGCAGGGCGATGACGCGGCCGCGGCCGACAGCACCCGCCACACGTTGCTGTTCGTGCTCGAACGCCTGCTGTCGCTGCTGCACCCTCTGGTGCCGTTCGTTAGCGAGGAGCTGTGGCAGCAGGTCGGGCCGAAGCTTGGCCTGGCTGACACGACCATCATGCTGCGCCCCTATCCGCAGGCGTCGGATTTCGCCGGCCAGGACCATGCGGGCGCCGAGGCCGACGTCGAATGGCTGAAGGCAATGGTCAGCGCGCTGCGCAAGATCCGCAGCGAACTCAACGTCGCGCCGTCGAAGACGGTGCCGTTGTTGCTGGCCGGTTGCAGCGAAACCGACCGCGCCAGGGTCGGCCGCTTCGATTCGCAGCTGCGCTTCCTGACCAGGCTGGATGGCATCGACATCCTCGACGACGCAGATGCCGCGCCTGCTGCGGCAACCACGCTGGTCGGTGAACTGAAGCTGCTGGTACCGCTGGAAGGCCTGGTCGATCTCGATGCCGAGCGCACGCGCCTGGACAAGGAGATCAAGCGGGTCGACGGTGAGATCGGCAAATGCCAAAACAAGCTGGCCAGCGAAACGTTCGTCGCCAATGCGCCGCCGGCCGTGGTCGAACAGGAGCGCAAGCGCCTGGCCGACTGGAACCTGCAGCGCGAGGCGCTGGCCTCGCAGCGGGCCAAGCTGGGCTGACAGACGTTGCCCGGGTAAGGCGAAGCCGCACCCGGGGCGTTGCGGCTGGTTTCGATCCCGGCGGCGCACTCCGGGACGATCTTCAATCCTTTGCGAACACCTCGCGCGCTTCGGTGTTGACCGGCTTGCCGCTGCGCGAGCGGTCTTCCAGGTCCGCCACCGTCACCGGCTTGAGCGGGCACTGCGCGAGCACCTGAGGCGACAGGTGGATTGCGGCGCCGCGCAACTTCACGAACACCGGCTTGGGGCTTTTCCTGCCCCTGAAGGTGAAGTACACGCCCTGGTGCCAGCGCAGCACGACCGCATTGGCGCCTTTTTCACCGGCGGCCCTGGCGAGCTTGGCCATGGCGCGACCGTATTCGACGGTGGGCACGTTCGGATCCTGGGTGATCTCGCTGACATGCTCGCCAACGGTGACCTCCACCGAGCCGAGCTTTTCATGCTCGCATCCCGGCGATTCCCAGATCACCGGCACGACCCGTTCGCCGGGCTCGGCCGTGACGGCCACGCCGTCCAGTGAGGTCACCTCGCCGGCATGAAGCGGCGCAACCAGCGCCAGGGCAATCCACAACGACCCGTACGACAGCACGCGCATGCCCCGCTCCCTGTGATGTATTGCCATGTCCCCGGGCGATCACCGACCGCTGCAAGCGCCGCCTTCCCGTCGCGAGCATGCCAGCTTCACGGTTGCGCGCAAAGACAGGGTCAATGCTCCGGCGGCAGCAGCTCGATCGCCATCACCAGCGCATCCTCGCGGCCATCGCGGGCCGGGTAGTAGCGCGGCCGCCGGCCGATCTCGTTGAAGCCTTCGGAATGGTACAGCGCGATCGCGCCGGCGTTCGACGGCCGCACCTCGAGGAACACGCGCTCGGCACCGCGGCCGCGGGCGACATGCATCATCGCCCTCAGCAGATGGCGGCCGTGGCCGCGCCCCTGGCGCGCCGGATCGATGCAGATGTTGAGCACGTGGGCCTCGCCGGCGGCGATGCTCATCAGGAAGTAGCCGACGATCTCGCCGCCCTGCTGCATCAGCCAGGCGGGGTAATCGGCGCGCAGGCAGTCGCGGAAAATGCCGACCGTCCACGGAAATTCGTAGGCACGTATCTCGACCGCATGGACGGCGTCGAGGTCGCCCTCGCGCATCGGCCGCAACGCGCCGGCGGGCGCTGTCTGGCCGGTATCGGCGGCCAGCGCGCTCACGCCACGCCACCCCGTCGACGCAGCGCGCGCAGGGCACGCAGCTTTGGCCACAGCGCGCGCTTGGCGGCGGCATTGCCGCGCAGCGCCGCGATGTCGGGCACCAATGCGGCAACCGCGGCGTCGCCGTTGTTGCGCGCGGCCGCCCGGAACACGGCCGCCATCAGGCGGTCGGCGGCCGCCGGGCGCGCAACAGGGGGCGTGACAGGGCGCGCCTGCGGTGCAGCTTCGCCTTTCAGCAGTGCTGCTGCTTCGAGACGCGCATGGTCGCGAATGGAATGATCACGTCCGGCATTGGCCGGCGCATCCCCGATCTCGGCGGCAGTGTCGGCCACGGCCTCGATCGATTGCGCGCCACCCAGTGCCCACACCTGGTGGCCCATCGCCTGCAGCCACTCCTGCTGTTGCGCGGTCCACAACTGGCTCATGTGCCGGCCTCGACCGCCACCGGACGGCGCAGGCGGCGATACGCCGCGTAACCCGGACCGGAGAGCGCATACAGGCCAGCGATCACCAGCAAGACCCGCGGCGGGTCGATGGCGATCGCCACCAGCACCGCCAGCACCACCACGATCGCCAGGAACGGCACGCGGTCGTGCTTGGGACCGCCGCCCTTGAAGCTGAAGTAGCGCATGCGGCTGACCATCAGCAGGCCGGCGACCACCGTCACCGCCAGCGCGACGTAGCGCAGTTGCTCACCGCTGAAACCCATGTCGTCGCAGGTCCAGACGAAGCTGGCCACCAGCCCCGCCGCGGCCGGGCTGGCCAGGCCGATGAACCAGCGCTTGTCGACCTGGCCGACCTGGGAATTGAAGCGAGCCAACCGCAGGGCCGCGCACGCGGCATAGAGGAAGGCCGCCACCCAGCCGATCTTGCCGGGTATCGGCCCGTCGAGCCGGGTCGCCGCCAGCGCCCAGTGGTACATCACCAGGGCCGGGGCCAGGCCAAAGCTGACCAGGTCCGCCAGCGAGTCGTACTGCACCCCGAACTCGCTCTGGGTGTTGGTCAGGCGCGCAACCCGGCCGTCGAGGCCGTCGAGGATGCCGGCCACGAACACGGCGATGCAGGCGTCGTCGAAACGGCCCTGGGTCGCGGCGATGATCGCGTAGAAGCCGGCAAACAGGCCGCCGGTGGTGAAAAGGTTCGGCAGCAGGTAGATGCCGCGGCCGCGCGGCCGCGGGGTTTGTTGCAGTTCGTCCATGTTTGGAAGTGTAGCGCTTGCCTGCGCCCCGGCGCGGTGATGCAATCGGACCTTCTCCCGCTCCCACCCGCCTGGAGCCACCATGGCCCGCAAGTCCTTC
>DATDBK010000185.1:0-18815 GCA_036524935.1 Lysobacter sp.
TGCACGAACACCGGGTAGATCAGGTCGTTGCTGGTCAGGACCGACTCGCGCATCAGCCGGCGCGAGAACTCGTCGCGGCGCATCCGCCGCGGGCGTACGTAGGGGTAGCTGCTCATGGCGCGGCATTGTACGCCCCGTCGCAGGGGCGTCCGGTGCTGGATCTGGTGGGTTGCAGGGCTAGGCCGAAAACACCCGGTAACGCAGCGGTTCCAGCCCGATCGTGCTGCCCGGAGCCGGCGTGGTCACCCCCGGCGAGGCGACGAAATCGAGCTCCAGTGGCCGCGACTGCCCCTCCACCGCCAGCTCCAGGGTGATGCGGTCGGCGAGGCGGTGGGCGGCGATGACGAGCGCGGCGATGCCTGCCTCCGGCGTGGTCGGGGCGATGTCGTGCGGTCGCGCATACAGACGCGCCGGACCGTCGGCGACCCCGTCGGCCGCCAGCGCGATGTCGTGCCCGGCGATGCGGAACCGGCCCTGCTCGACGCGGCCTTCGAACACGTCGGCGCGGCCGATGAAATCGAACACGTAGTCCGACGCCGGCGCGCTGTAGATCTCGTCCGGCGTGCCGACCTGTTCGATGCGACCGTCGCGCAGCACGACGATCCGGTCGGCCAGCTCCAGCGCCTCTTCCTGGTCGTGGGTGACGAACAGCGTGGTCTGGCCGGTGCGCTCATGCAGCTGGCGCAGCCAGCGGCGCAGTTCGACGCGGACCTTGGCATCGAGTGCGCCGAAGGGTTCGTCCAGCAGCAGCACGGTCGGATCGATCGCCAGTGCGCGTGCCAGCGCGACGCGCTGCTTCTGTCCGCCCGACAACTGCTCGGGATAGCGCCCGCCGAACTCCTGCAGCTGGATCAGCCCCAGCAGTTCCTCGACGCGGCGCGCGATGGTCGCCTTGTCGGGGCGGCGCTTGCGCGGACGGCTGCGCAGGCCGAAGGCGATGTTCTCGGCCACGGTCATGTGCTTGAACAGCGCGTAGTGCTGGAACACGAAGCCGACGTTGCGCTCGCGCAGGCTCAGGCGCGTCGCGTCGTCATCGCCGAACAGCACGCGGCCCTCGTCGGGATGCAGCAGGCCGGCGATCACGCGCAACAGCGTGGTCTTGCCCGAGCCCGACGGACCCAGCAGCGCGACCAGTTCGCCGGCGGCCACGTCGAGATCGACGCGGTCGAGCGCGGCGACGCCACCGTAGCGCTTGCCGAGCTGGCGGATGTGCAGGTCCATGCCGCTCCGTGCCGGGTGCGGCCGGCGATTGAATGGGGCGGCCGCGAGCGTGGCAGAGTCCGCGGCCGCGGTCACCTGCGCCGCCTGGACAGTGCCGCGGCGCCATCCGGTTCCCGGGGCGCCGAGGACTTCGGGTGCATGGGCCACGATGGCGCCGTCAATGCCGGCGATGGGATTGCGCAAGGGCGTCGCCATGGCGTGCCTCCAACCAGAACTTCAGGACAAGGGTGATCAGGGCAAGGCCGGCCAGCAGCGACGCGGCGGCAAACGCCGCGGTGCTGTCGAACTCGTTGTAGAGGATCTCGATGTGCAGCGGCAGCGTGTTGGTGAGCCCGCGGATGTGGCCGGACACCACCGACACCGCGCCGAACTCGCCCATCGCGCGCGCTGCGCACAGCAACACGCCGTACAGCAAACCCCACTTGATGTTGGGCAGCGTGACGCGGCGGAACATCGTCCAGCTGCCCGCACCCAGCGAGCGCGCCGCCAGTTCCTCGTCCGCGCCCTGCTGCTGCATCAGCGGGATCAGCTCGCGCACGACGAACGGGAAGGTGATGAACAATGTCGCCAGGACGATGCCGGGGCGGGCGAACAGGATCTTGATGTCGTGCTGCTGCAGCAGCTCGGCGAACCAGCCCTGCGAGCCGAACAGCAGCACCAGGCACAGGCCGGCCACGACCGGCGAGACCGCGAATGGAAGGTCGATAAGCGACAGCAGCAACTGCTTGCCGCGGAACTCGAAGCGCGTCACCGCCCAGGCGGTGAGCATGCCGAACACGGCATTGACCGGCACCACGATCGCCACGGTGAACAAGGTCAGCTTCAACGCGGCCAGCGCGTCGGGCTCGGTCAGCGATGCGAACCAGACGCCGATGCCCTTGGCGAACGCGGCGCCGAGCACCATCAGCAGCGGCATCACCACCAGCGCCGCCATCACCACCACGGCCAGAATGATCAGCGTCCAGCGCAGCCATGCCGGTTCCTGCAGATCGTTGCGGGGACGGGTCATTGGCGCTTCTTCTCATGCGCGAACAGCGACGGAATGGCGTTGATCGCCAGCAGGCAGACGAACGACGCCGCCAGCAGCAGCGCGGCGATGGCAACCGCGCCCGGGTAGTCGTACTCCTCCAGGCGGATGGTGATCAGCAGCGGCGCGATTTCGGTCTTGTAGGGCAGGTTGCCGGCGATGAAGATCACCGAGCCGTACTCGCCGAGCGCGCGCGCGAACGCCAGCGAGAAACCGGTCAGCAGCGCCGGCAGCAATTCCGGCAGGACGACGCGGCGCAGCGTGGTCAGGCGCGATGCGCCGAGCGACGCGGCCGCCTCTTCCTGCTCCACTCCGAGCGTCTCCAGCACCGGTTGCACGGTGCGCACCGCGAACGGCAGGCCGATGAACACCAGGGCGATGACGATGCCGATCGGCGTATAGGCAATCTTGAAGCCGAGCGGTTCGAGCCAGCGCCCGACCCAGCCGTTGGCGGAATAGATCGCCGTCAGGGAGATACCGGCGACGGCGGTCGGCAGCGCGAACGGCAGGTCCACCAGCGCATCCAGCAGGCGCCGGCCCGGAAAGCGGTAGCGCACGATCACCCAGGCCACCAGCGCGCCGGCGATCGACGCGGCCAGTGCCGCCACGAACGCTGCGCCGAAGCTCAGCTTCAGTGATGCCTGCACGCGCGGGTCGTGGATCGCGCGCAGCCATCCATCCAGGCCGAGCCCGGCGGCGCGGATCGCCAATGCCGCCAGCGGCAGCAGGACCACCACACTCAACCACGCCAGCCCAAGGCCCAGGCTCAGGCCGAAGCCGGGCAACGGCTGGCGAAAGCGCGGCATCTTGAGGCGCGGCAGGGGCAGGGCGTGTGCGGTCATGCGCTGGTGCCCGTCATCCCGGCCCCCGTCATCCCGGCGAAAGCCGGGACCCATTTTGATTCTGAAGTTGCTTCGGCTCTGCCACCTCCAACGTCAAAGTGGATCCCGGCTTTCGCCGGGATGACGGTGAGGGCGGGAATGACGATCCGATGCCGGTACACGTCACATCACTTCGGCTGATAGATCTTGTCGAAGAAGCCGCCGTCGGCGAAGTGCTCGGCCTGCGCCTTCTTCCAGCCGCCGAAGGCACCGTCGATCGTCACCTGCTTCACGTTGGCGAAGCGCGTGAGTTCCGCCGCCGGGACCTTGTCGGGTTCGGCCGGGCGATAGCCATGCTTGGCGGCCAGGCGCTGTCCTTCCGGCGTGTACAGATAGCGCAGGTAGGCTTCGGCCTGCTTGCGCGTGCCATGACGGTCGATGTTCTTGTCGACCCACGCCACCGGTGGCTCGGCCTTGATGCTCAGGCTCGGTACGACGATCTCGAACTTGTCGCGCGAGTCGGCTTCCGCCAGCGTCAGCAGTGCTTCGTTCTCCCACGCCAGCAGCACGTCGCCGATGCCACGCTCGACGAACGTGGTGGTCGCGCCGCGTGCGCCGGTATCGAGCACCGGCACGTTCTTGAACAGGCGTGTCAGGAAGTCGACGACCTTGCCGCCGTCGCGGTATTCCTGCGATGCCCAGGCCCACGCCGCCAGGTAGTTCCAGCGCGCGCCGCCCGACGTCTTCGGATTCGGCGTGATCACGCCAACGCCCGGCTTGACCAGGTCGCTCCAGTCGCGGATCTGCTTCGGGTTGCCCTTGCGCACCAGGAACACGATGGTCGAGGTGTAGGGTGCGCTGTTGTGCGGCAGCCGCGTCTGCCAGTTGGCCGGCAGCAGCTTGCCGTTGCTGGCGATCGCGTCGATGTCAGCGGCCAGCGCCAGCGTGACGACGTCGGCCTCCAGTCCGTCGATCACCGAGCGCGCCTGCTTGCCAGAGCCGCCATGCGACGCACGGATCGTCAGGGTCTCGCCGGTCTGCTGCTTCCACTGTTCGGCGAATTTCTGGTTGACCTCGGCGTAGAACTCGCGCGTCGGATCGTAGGAGACGTTGAGCAGCTCGACGTCCTTCGCCACGGCGGTGCCGCCGGCAACGGTGAGCGCGAAGCCCAGGGCGAGGCTGCGGACGAAGGTGCGAAGCGGGGAATTGCGTGAAGTACGGGTCATGGCACTTTCCTGGGGGAAGGTCAGAACGAGAACTGCGCGCGGGTGAAGAAGGCCTTCTCGTCTTCGCGGTCGGCGCCGGCAGCGGCACCGCCCTCGAAGTCGGTCTGCGTGTAGTTGGCGACGAGCTTGAAGTTGCTGTTGAGGTACCAGTTGACGGCCACGCCCCACGCCTTGGCGTTGCGTGCGGCGACGGCGGGATCGGCGAACACCGGGAAAGCATCGTCGTCGATGTCCAGCTCGCCGTAACGCGCCACCAGCTCCCACGCACCCCAGCCTGCACTGCCGACCGTAAAAGGATGGTTAGGCCGCGTTACGCCGCGGTAACCGGCGTCTTCGCCGGTGAGCACGTAACCGCCGCTCAGTTGCCAGGCGCTGTTGTCGATCGATTCGCGCGCGCCGGTGGCCGGCAAGCGCACATCCTGGCTGGAGCTGATGTACTCGCCAAGCAGGCCGAACGAATTGCGGTAGTAGAACGCCTGCGGCGACCAGCGGGTGTTCTCGCCATCGGCGGCCACGGCGCTGCGGTAGTTGAAGAACTGCACCTGCCCGGAAGAGCGGTAACGCGGCAGGAAGTTGCTGCCGACGCCTTCCTTGTCGCCGGTGCTGCCGGCGATGCCGAAGCCCAGGCCCGCGAGGGCACCGCCGCCGTTCTTCCACGGCTCGACGAACACGCGTGCGGCCACTTCGAAGTCGTTGTCGGGATTGGTCGTCGAACCATCGCGACCATCGACCGCGCCGTTGTACACGCCCAGTGCGTAGTTCACGGTCGAGCTGGCGAATTCGCCCTGCAGCTGCACGCCGATGTCGCGGCCCGGGGCCAGTTCGCCCGGCAGGCCGAGTTCGACCTGTGCGGTTGAGCCGCTCGACTGCAGGCGCTCGAGGCCGACCGGCACCTTGGTCTTGCCAATGCGCACGGTAGCGCGCGGATCGAACTTCAGGTCCAGGTAGACGTCGCTGGTGGTGGCGCTGTCGCCGGCCAGCTGCGCGGTGACGCGGTAGCCGATCAGCGAACCCCAGGTGCCTTCGATGGTCGGCTCGATCCGGCGCATCAGGAAGGTGTCGTTCTGCGGGTACTGGTCGTCGTCGAAGTAGAAGCGGCCGTCGCCCTGGACCAAGGCCTTGAACTTCACTTCGATGTCGCCTGGTGGCGGCGACTTCACCGACAGCCCCTTGCTGGCGTTGAGGGTCACGGCCGGGGTGGTGGCGACGCGGGTGGCGGCTTCCTCGGACTGCAGTTCGAGCTTGCGTTCGATCACGCGCAGGCGCTGGTCGAGGTCGGCCAGGCCAGCGCCGTCGGCGGCAGCAGGGGTGGTGCCCAGGCGTTGTTCGATCGCCTGCAGGCGGCGGGCGAGTTCCTCGACCGTGGGGGCGGTCTGGGCGAGGGTCGGCGCAGCGAGGGCGCAGGCCAACGCGCCGCTCAGCCAGGCCACGGGGGACGACGTTCGGTGCGGGGTCGGCATCGCCGGCTCCTGTTCAGGTTTTGGGAAGGGGCAGCAGGACCCGCATCCGGGCGGCGTCCATGGCGCGACTGTGGCGGCCTTGGGGGGCGGTGGGAAAAGGTTTTGCGGAATCAGCTCATGCCGAACCGGCATTTAGCCGATGGCCCGTGTAGCCCGGGTAAGCGAAGCGGCAATGGCCCACGTAGCCCGGGTAAGCGCAGCGCACCCGGGGCTGGAGACCGTCCGCGACCCCGGGTGCCCCCGGATCAAGTCCGGGGTTGCCCGGACCACGACAGGTCGGGTCAGATGATGCCGCCGCCCATGCCGAGGCGGACGATGCCGACGATGATCACGATGCCGTTGAGGACCAGGCCGGTCTTGGCGCGGCCGCGGTTGCCCCGGCTGGTGAAGAGGATGCCGACCGCGGCGATGATCGCGCCGACCGCCGCGAACGGAATCACGAACCAGTTGCCCCAACCGAGGAGCGGAATCAGGGCGACCACCATCCAGATCATGGCGAAGATGCCCCAGAGCAGACTGATCAAACCCATTGCGGTGTCTCCGGAAACGAGGGTGCGTTGGCGAACATTAACGGGGCGGGTCTGCAGGCGATAGCCCCGGTCGTCACCCCTGCCACTACTACGCGTGCACTCCGTCGATCTCCACGCGCAGCTCGCGCCGGCACACCGCGGCGTGCAGCAGGATGCGCGGGACGTCCGGGCCGAGGCGCGCGTCCAGTTCCGCTGCCACTGCATCCATTTCATCGAGCTGGCGCACGTACACCTTCAGGCGCGTATGCGCGCCGAACTGCGCCGGCAGCGCGGGCCGTTGCGCGCGCGCCGCCGTCAGCAGGCTGTCGAAGTTGGCCAGGGTCTCGTCGAGCTGGGTCACCACCGAATCGGCGTGGCGTGACTCGTGGCCGACGATCGCGGCGGTGCCCGACAGCAGCAGCGGCATCGCGCCTTCGGCCGGAGGCAGCATCGCGCGGGCAAAGCTCGGCGGCTGCGGGCCGTACTGGCGCGGGTAGCGGTAGGCGCTGATCTGGCGCGGGTTCTCCAATGGCGTGCCGGGAACGCGCGCGGCCAGCCAGTACACCTGCAGGCGGCGCTCGCTGTCGACCCGGCCGATCGCGGTGGCCGCCGGCAGCGTGCCCGGATCGACCGTGCCCAGGCCGCGCGCGCGGCCCACGCAGAACTGCCGATAGCGCTCTTCGTCGCCGTCGCCCAGGGTGATGCCGTCGAGGTAGTTCCACACCCGCAGCAGGTGCGGATACCCGCGTTCGCGCAGGAACGCTGACAAGCGCGCGTACAGCCGTTCGGAGGTCGCTTCGATGTCGCTGATGCCGGGACCGGGCGCTTCGTCCAGCTCGATCGCGCCGAACTGCAACGCGCCATCCTCGGCCCAGGCGACGTCGCCGTCGCGGCCACGGATCACGGGACCATTGCCGCGCCATACCTCCAGCTGCGCCGGACCATGCGGCTGCAGCGCGACGCGCAGGTAGCGCGGGTCGTCATGGTGCGGGGCATCGCTGCCGAAGCCGATCACGGCCAGGGTGTCATTGCCGTCCAGAAGCTGTTGCGGGCTGGCGCCAGCGACGTACTCCACCGCCAGGTGCGGCGTCTGCAGCATGGGGCGTACCGCGCTCACGAGCGGACGTCCCCGCTGCCGGGCTGCAAGGTGTCGCCGCCGCCACCGAGGCCGACGTCCACGTCGACCTGGCGGCGCCGGCGTAGCCAGCCACGCAGCGCTTCGGGTGCCATGCTCAATGCCGTCATCGCGTAGATGAAGCGGAACACGCGCAGCCGCCGCAGGACCGCCGGATTATCGAACACGTCGCCAGCCAGCATCGAGATCACGGCCTGTTCGACCTGCCAGTAGTTGCGCGGGTGGTTGAACAGGTGGCGCATCACCGGCGTGGTGAAGCGATAGATGAACCACTGGAAATGCTTCAGGCCGCGCTTCAGGCGCCGGCTCATCGCGCGCTGCAGGGCCCGTTCGCTGGAGCGGTCACGCAGTGCGCCGTCGACGACCTGCGCGGCCTGCTCGGCGCTGTTCATGCCCAGGTACACGCCCGACGAGAACACTGGATCGACGAAGGCATAGGCATCGCCGACCATCACCCAGCCCGGCCCATGCATCTGCGTGCAGGTGTAGGAGTAGTTGCCGGTGACGTGCACCGGCGCGATGCGCTTGGCGTTGCGCATGCGCTTCCACACCGACGGCTCGGACTCGAGCGCCTTCATCAGGAACGCTTCGGTATCGCCGCGGCGCTGCTTGAGGAAATCGGGGAAGCACACCGCGCCGACGCTCATCACGCCTTCGCGCAGCGGGATCAGCCACATCCAGCCGTGGGCGAAACGTTGCACGGTGATGTTGCCGGCGTCTTCGCCGGGGCGGCGCTCGACGTCGCTGAAATGGCTGAAGATCGCCGCCGACTGGTGCAGCGGGTTCTTCCTCTTGAGCTTGAGCTGGCTGCCGAAGAAGGCATCGCGGCCACTCGCATCGACGACATAGCGCGGCTTCACCGTGAACGCATTGCCGTCGGCGTCGCGTGCGTGCACCAGCTCCGGGCGGCCGTCCGCAGCGAACGCGACACGCTCGACGCGATGGCGCTCGCGCGCATCGACGCCGTTGGCCTGGGCGTGGCGGAACAGGACCTCGTCGTACTCTTCGCGCTTTACCTGGTAGGCGTAGCCGAACTTCGGATTCAGCGCGCGGGCGAAGCGGAAGGTGTTGTAGTTGTCGGTGTCGATCGGGAACTCGGCGCCCGGCTTGAAGGTACCGATCGCCTTGACCTGCTCGAGCACGCCAAGGCGCTCGAGGATCGGCAGGTTCATCGGCAGCAGCGACTCGCCGATGTGGAAGCGCGGGTGGCGATCCTTCTCCAGCAACAGCACGCGCCAACCCTGGCGCGCGAGCAGGGTGGCGGCGGTGGTGCCGGCCGGGCCGCCGCCGATCACCAGTACGTCGGTGTCGATCGGATCCGGATGGGGTAGTTGCGCATTCAGGTCCGCGGTAGCGTCGGCTGGCGCGGGAGCAGTTGCGGTTTCGGTCATGCCGGAATGATACGGGTTGCGCCCGGCGCCGCGATGCCGGATCGTTGCGGCCCTTGATTGCCTATTGCCCGTGGAATGCCCGATGTCTGAACAAAGCCCCGTCGAACGCGAGCTGGCCCAGCTGCTGGTCGAAAGCCTGAACCTCGAGGACGTGGCGCCGGAGCAGATCGAGCCGGAAGCGGCGCTGTTCGGCGAAGGCCTGGGGCTGGACTCGATCGACGCGCTGGAACTGGCGCTGGCGATTTCCAAGCGCTACGGCTTCCAGCTGCGTTCGGACAACGACGAGAACCGCCGCATCTTTGCCTCGCTGCGCGCGCTGGCCGCGCATATCGAACAGCACAAGGCCGCCTGAGCCCGGCTGTTCCAGGCGCATTCCCTTTGAACCCCGCCGCATTGCTGCAGCTGCTCCTGGCGGTCGCCTACCCGTTGCTTGCCCACTGGGCCAGCGAGGACGGCGGCGGCATGCCGGCCGCGATCGCGCTTGCCGACCTCGTCGTGCTGGTCCTGGCCGTCCCCTTGCTGGAACGTCGCGGCTGGGCCTGGGGTCTGGCGCTGCTGCTCGGTGCCGGGCTGGTCTGGCTGGCCGGCACACCGTACGCGCAGCTGCTGCTGCTGGCGCCGCCGATGCTGTTCGTCGGCCTGGTCGCCTGGCTGTTCGGGCGCAGCCTTCGGGCACCGCGCGAGGCGCTGATCACCCGGATCGTGGCCGCCATGGAACGGACCACGCCGGCCGGACTGCCGCCGGTGCTCTACCGCTACTCGCGCAACCTCACCGCCGCCTGGGCCGCGGTGCTGGGCCTGCTGGCGCTGGCCAATGGCGTGCTGGCGACGATCGCGGTGCCCGGCGGCGTGCTGGCCCGGCTCGGCCACGTGCCGGCGATCTCGATCACCCAGTCGCAGTGGTCGTTGTTCGCCAACCTCGCCAACTACGGCATCGTCGGCGGCTTCTTCCTGGGCGAGTACGCGCTGCGACGGCGCCTGTTCCCGCACCGCCCATACCGCAACCTGTTCGATTTCCTGCGGCAGATGGCCGCGCTCGGGCCGAAGTTCTGGCGCGACCTGTTCGCCTGACCGGGCACAAGCTGTCGACCCATCCGGGTGCCTTATCCTGTGCGCCTTCGCACAGGTACCCGCAGCCGCCGCCATGGGTTTCGTGATTCCCGCCGACCATCCCTGCCTGCCTGGTCATTTCCCGGGTCGGCCGCTGGTGCCTGGCGTGGTGCTGCTCGAACACGTGGTCGCCGCGATCGAAGCCGCTCACGGGCCGTTGCCGCCGCTGCGGCTGCCGCAGGTGAAGTTCCTGCAGCCCCTGCTGCCAGGCGAGGAGGCACGCATCGAGCTTGACGGCGCCGCGCCGCGCTGGCGCTTCCGCGTGCTGCGCGGCGATACGCTGCTGGCCAGCGGCGATGTCGTCGCAGAAGAAGTGCGGACGGCGTGACATGCCTTTGAAGCGCGCGTCGACCAGCAACGAGTTGACCAGGGACGCGCCCTGGAAGCAGCGTCCCGAAGGTGGCAGCCGGTTCGCGATCTGGCTGATCCGCAGCATCGCCCGCTACGGCGGTCGACCACTGGCACGCCTGTGCCTGTATCCGATCACCGCGTATTTCCTGCTCGTGCGCGGGCCGGAGCGCCGCGCCTCGCGCGCGTACCTGGCCCGCGTGCTCGATCGCGCGCCTGGCGTGTGGGACGTCGCGCGCCATATCCATACCTTCGCCGCGACCATCCTCGACCGCGTGTTCCTGCTCAGCGGGCAGCTGTCGCGCTTCGACATCCGCGTCGATGGCCTTGAACCGCTGGCGCGCCGCGTCGATCGCGGCGAAGGCGTGCTGGTGTTCGGCTCGCACCTGGGCAGCTTCGATTCGCTGCGTGTGCTGGTGACGACGCGGCCGTCGTTGCGCGTGCGGATCGTGCTGGATGTCTCGCACAACCCGGCGGTGACGCAGCTGCTCGATGCGCTCAACCCGCGCCTGGCGGGCGACGTCATCGATGCCGGCCAGGACGGTGTCGCGATCGTGCTGGCGATCCAGCAGGCACTGGCCGATGGCGAGCTGGTGGCGTTGCTGGTCGATCGCGCGGCACCGGGCGAAGCCGTCACGCGCGTGCCGTTCCTCGGCGACGACGCGTCGTTCCCGAATGCACCGTGGCTGATCGCGGCGACGCTGCGGGTGCCGGTGGTGCTGGCCTTCGGCCTGTACCGTGGCGGCAACCGCTACGACCTGCGTTTCGAGGAGTTCAGCGACGGTCCGGATACCCTGCGCCAGCATGCCTCGCGCAAGGACCGGCGCGAAGCCGTGGCGGCGGTGGTCGCCCGCTATGCGGCGCGGCTGCAGGAACAGGTGCGCGGTGCTCCTTACAACTGGTTCAACTTCTACGATTTCTGGGATGGCGATGACGCGGCAGACGAGAAACAAGCGCGACCCGGTGGCAGCGTGGGTGCGGCGACTGGCACGGTTGCAGCTGGTGGCCATCGCGACCCTGAGCATCACGACCCTGGCCAGCGCGACGCTGTACGCGGCCGCCCCTGAAGGCGCCGCAGCGGTCGACCCGGGCTGGATCCTGAAAGGCATCGCGCGGCCGGTGCCGGCCAGCACGCCCTTCGTCGAAGTGCGCGCATCGAAGCTGCTGAAGACACCCTTGCGCCTGTCGGGCCAGTACCTTCGACCGGATGCCGACACGCTGGTACGCGAAGTGCACGCGCCGTATGCAGAGACGACCACGCTGCGTGCCGGCGAGGCGACCATCGTGCGCGCGGGGCAGTCACCGCGCAGGTTCGCGCTGTCGCGAGTGCCGGAACTGGCCGGCTTCCAGGCCAACTTCGCCGCGTTGCTCGACGGTGACCGCGCCGGGCTCGAGCAGCACTACACGCTGTCCGCCGCCGGCACGCGCGAGCGCTGGACGCTGACGATGGTACCGAAGGATGCCGCGGTGGCGGCGCGCATGCGGGCGATCGCGCTGTACGGTCGCGGCTCGGAGCTGCGTTGCATCGAAACCCGCGCCACCGGCAACGCACCGCCGCAGCAGACGCTGATGGCCGGTGCCGCCGTGGACGCCGCGAACATTGCCGACGCAGCCGCGCTGGCCGGGCTCTGCCATGGCGGCGCTGCAGAGAAGAGCGCCGCACGATGAGCGCACAACGGCGTCTCGCCCTCGCCCTGCTGTGGCTGGTGGTGCTGCTGATTCTGGCAACGCTGGTGGCGCCGCGCCTGCAGCTCAGCGGCGACCTGCGCAAGTTCATGCCGGCGCCGCAGACCGCCGCGCAGAAACTGCTGATCGACGAACTCGGTGAGGGCCCGGGCTCGCGGCTGCTGCTGATCGGCCTGTCGGGTTCGGACGCGCAGACGCTGGCCGCGCAGTCGCAGTCGCTGCGCGAGCGCCTGGCGACGTTGCCGTCGTTCAAGCTGATCGCCAACGGCGCCGCACTCGGCCCGGAGGCGATTCCGCCGCACCTGCGCCCGTACCGCTACCTGCTGTCGTCGACGCTGGACACGCAGCCGCTGGACGCCGACTACCTGCGCGCGCAACTCGATGCTCGCGTGCAGGACCTGGGATCGCCGGCGGCGGCGATGATCGAACCGCTGCTGTCGGCCGACCCGACCCTGGAAACCCTCGCCCTCGCCGAAGCCTGGCAGCCGGCCAATGCACCGCAGCGCCTGCACGGGGTCTGGTTCGACAAGGCCGGCCGCGAGGCCCTGCTCGCGGTCGAGACGCATGCCGCCGGTTTCGATCCCAAGGGTCAACAGGCCGCGTTCGACTCGATCCAGTCGGCATTCGCCGCCGTTCGCGGCAGCACCGTTACGCGCATGTCGCTGACCGGCCCGGGCGCGTTCTCGGTCGAGATCGGCAACCGCACCGCGCGCGAAGCCAGCCTGATCGGCACCCTCGACGGCCTCGTCTTCGTGCTGCTGCTGTGGGTGGCGTACCGCAGCTGGAAGGCGCCGCTGCTCGGCGGCCTGCCACTGGCCAGTGCCGGCCTGGTGGGCCTGGGCGCGGTGGCGCTGGCATTCGATGGTGTCCACGGAATCACCGTGGCGTTCGGCTTCACCCTGATCGGCGTGGTCCAGGACTATCCGATCCACCTTTTCAGCCACCAGCGCGCGGGCGTGTCGCCATGGGCGAGCGCGCGCGCGCTGTGGCCGACGCTGGCCACCGGCGTGGCGTCGACCTGCATCGCCTACCTGACCTTCCTCGTGTCCGGTGTCGATGGTCTGCAGCAACTCGCCGTGTTCACCGTGGTCGGCCTGGCGACGGCTGCACTGGCGACGCGCTTCCTGCTGCCGGCGCTGATCGATCCGGCGCCGCGCGATGCCGCCGATTCGGTCTGGCTCGGGCGCTTCTGGGAGCGGCTGGCTCGCTGGCCACGCCTGCGCGGTCGCGCGGTTCTGGCGCTGGCGGTGATCTCGGTCGTGGTGGCGGCGTTCGCACCGGGTTCGTTCTGGCAGAACGACCTGGGTCGTCTGACGCCGGTGCCGCCGGCCGCGCTGGCGCGCGACGCGCAGCTGCGCAGCGAACTCGGTGCGCCTGACGTACGCTACGTGATCGCACTGCAGCAGCCCGACGTCGAGTCGGCACTGCGCGCCTCCGAGCGCCTGCTGCCTGCGCTGCAGCGCCTGCGCGCCGACGGCGCCATCGGTGGCTACGACCTCGCCGCCCGTTACCTGCCAAGCAAGGCGACGCAGCAAGCACGCCAGGCCCGACTGCCCGACCGTGACACGCTGCGGTCATCGCTCGACCAGGCGATGGCCGATGGACCGTTCCAGGGCGATGCATTCGATGCCTTCCTCGCCGATGTCGAACGCGCCAGGCAGGCGCCGGCACTGGCCCCGCGCGATATCGCCGGAACCCCGCTCGCCCCCAGCGTCGAAGGACTGCTGTTGCAGCGCGCCGGTCACGTGACGGCGCTGGTGGCATTGAGCGGATTGCAGGACCCTGCCGCGGTCGCGACGGTGGCGAGCCAGCACGGGGCGCAATTGCTCGACCTCAAGCAGGCCTCCGAATCGCTGGTCGCCCAGTATCGCCAGCGCGTGCTGTGGGCGCTGGCACTGGCGGCTGTGCTGCTGACCGCCGCGGTGTGGTTCGCCTTGCGCTCGCCACGGCGCGTGCTTCGCGTGCTGGCGCCGATGGCGCTGAGCACGCTGCTGATCCTGGCGGTGCTGCGCGCGCTGGGCGTCGAGTTGAACCTGTTCCACCTGGTGTCGCTGATCCTCGCCGCCGGACTGGGCCTGGACTACGCGCTGTTCTTCGATCACGCCGGCGACGATCGCGCCGAACAGCTGCGCACGCTGCACGCGGTGATCGTCTGCAGCCTGACCACGTTGCTGGTGTTCGCACTGCTGGCGGCATCGAGCATCCCTGTGCTGCGCGCGATCGGCGCCACGGTGGCGCTCGGCGTGATCAGCAACTTCGCGCTGGCGTTGCTGATCGTACGGGCACCCGTGCGGTCGTCGGTGACCGCTCTGGCCGGAGCAGGCGATGGCACGTGAGGACATCGCGTCGTTGATCCCCCACCAGGGCGCGATGTGCCTGTGGGAAGAGCTCATCGACTGGGATCGCGAACACATCCGCCTGCGTTCGCATGGGCACGGCGATCCCGAGCATCCGCTGCGAAACGGCGGCCGGCTCCAGGCCGTGCACCTTTGCGAGTACGGCGCTCAGGCGATGGCCGTCCACGGCGGCCTGCTCGCGCGCGCCGCTGGCGAGCCGGTGAAACCCGGGATGCTGGTGGCCCTGCGCGGCGTGCAGCTGCAGGTGGCGCGCATCGACGACCTGGCCGGCGCGCTCGAGGTCCAAGCGCAGTGCCTGCTCGCCGACGGTTCCGGCAGCCAGTACGGCTTCGTGATCCGCCACGGCGGGGTCGAGATCGCCAGTGGCCGGGCGGCCGTCCTGTACGCGCCGTAGGCGACACGCCGCCACGACAGCGGCAAGCTGGCGTCGCATCCCGCACAATCGGCGCAATGACCACAGCCAACACCCAGCTCCGCCGCGCCCTCGTCACCGGTGGCAGCGGCGACATCGGCGGCGCGATCTGCCAGCGCCTCGCGGCCGACGGCTGCGAGGTGATCGTCCACGCCAACCGCAACCTCGACCGGGCCCGTGAGGTCGTTGCCGCCATCGAGACCGGCGGCGGCCGCGCCCGGGCGGTGGCCTTCGACGTCGCCGATGGCACGGCAACCGCTGCGGCGATGGCGGACCTGCTGGAGCAGGGCGTCGTGCAGATCGTCGTCAACAACGCCGGCATCCATGACGACGCGCCGATGGCGGGCATGAGCGAACGCCAGTGGAAAGACGTCATCGATGTTTCGCTGCACGGCTTCTTCCACGTCACCCAGCCGCTGCTGCTGCCGATGGCGCGCACGCGCTGGGGGCGGGTGGTCAGCGTGTCGTCGGTGGCGGCGGTGCTCGGCAACCGCGGCCAGACCAACTACGCCGCGGCCAAGGCCGCCTTGCACGGGGCGACCAAATCGCTGGCGCGCGAGATGGGCAGCCGTGGCATCACCTGCAACGTGGTCGCCCCCGGGGTGATCGCCGGGCGCATGGCCGACGCCGCATTCCCGGCCGACGCCATCAAGCAGATGGTGCCGGCCGCGCGTGCCGGACGGGCCGACGAGGTCGCGTCGCTGGTGGGGTTCCTGTGCTCGGACGCGGCCGGCTACATCAACGGCCAGGTCATCGGCGTTGACGGCGGCATGACCTGACTGAACGCCAGCAACTGCGCATTGGCTGCCCCGCGTGGCCTGGCGTAGGATCGGCGCATCGTCCCTGCCGGAGATCGCCATGCGTCGCGTCCTCCTTTCCGTAGCTCCCCTGTTGCTGGTCCTGCTTGCAGGCTGCCAGTCGACGTCGCAACTGGTCACCGGCACGCCGCGCGCGCCGATCGATCCATCGCAGGTCCGCGTGTACTTCACGCCGCCGCCGAACGGCTTCGAAGAAATCGCGCGCCTGGAAACCGCCAGCGGCGGCTTCACCTATGGCGAGCAGAACAAGCTCAATGACGTGATGAACAACCTGCGCATCGAGGCGGCCAAGCTCGGCGCCAACGGCGTGTTGTTCGTTGGCAGCGAAAACAGCATGGGCGGCAGCAGCATCGGCGTGGGTGCCGGTGGTGGCAGCTATGGCGGCTACCACGGTGGCAACTTCAGTTCCGGCGGCGTGGGCGTGAGCATCTCGCCGACCAAGAAGTACGCGACCGGCCTGGCGATCTACGTGGCCAATCCGCCGCCGCCGGAGCGGGCGCTGCCGACCACGCCACCGCCACCGCAGCCGCAAACGACGCCGCCGCCGCCGCAGGGCAAATAGCCTTAGGTCGTCCCTTCGTCGAGCGCGGCCAGCGCATCGGCCGCCGACTCGGGCAGCACGGGCCGGTCGGCTTCATCGATCAGCGCCGGATTGGCCCGGATGCTGCGGAACATCGCCGGAATGCCACCGCGTTGGAGAACGCCGGTGACGATGTGCGACGTGATCCGGCTGAAGTCGCGCAGCGGCTTGAAATGGCTGGGGCGGAACTGCTCGTCACCGTGCACGCTCTGGTAGCGCGACTCGATCGGCACCGACACGCAACGGGTGCCCAGTTGCTGCGCGGCCGAGATCAGGATCTGCGCTTCGAACACGAAATCCTCGCCCGGCACCTGGTCCAGCGCCGCAACGGCAGCCGGGTAAAGGCGCTGGCCGCTCTGGCTGTCGGCGACGCCGTAGCCGGTGCCCCAGGCGATGCCCCAGTCGGCGAACTCGTTGGCCACGCGCCGATGCAACGGCTGCTGCGAACGCCGGTACAGGCGCGCGCCGATGACGACGTGGCCGGGATGGCGGTTTGCCGAGGCCAGCAGGCGCGGGATGTCGCGGGCCAGGTGCTGGCCGTCGCCGTCCATCGTCACGATCGCGCGCGCACCCATGGCGAGGGCGGCGGCGAATCCATCACGCAGGCTGGCGCCCTTGCCCAGGCGGGCCGGGTGACGCAGCACGGTGACCGGCAGGTCGGCGATACGTTCGCCGGTGCCGTCGTCGGAGCCGTCGTCGATGACGATCACGCGCGGGCATTCGGCCAGTGCGCCGGCGACCACTTCGCGGATCCGCATCGCCTCGTTCAGCGCGGGGATGACCACGACCAGGTCGTCGCGTGTCAGGCGGGTGGGGCGCACGGCGGAAAACGCGTCGTCAGGCATGCGCGCCCTCCAGCGATGTGCTCTCGATGACCGTGCTCTCGATGAGCGTGCCCCCAATGACGATGCTCTCGCGAGACTCCGCCGATACGTCCAACGGCAGACCAGCCACCGCAGTGATCTCCACCAGCAGGTCGTGCTCGGGCCCGGCGACCAGTCGCGCGTTGCCGTGGCCCCGTGCAAGCACGTCGAACAGCGGCAGCATCTGCGCCATCGCGTTGTCAGCCACCAGTTTCGCCAGCGGACCCGGAGCCTCGTCGCGGCTGCCGCGTGCCACCAGTTGCGCGCTCAGCAGCGTGCCCGCGCGACGCGATTGCCGCGACAGCACTAGCGCGCCGCCGAGCAGGCCGTCGCTCGGCGCCATCCGCGCCAGTGGGCCGGCGGCCTGGCCGTCGTAGGCGACCAGCAGCACTGCTTCGTCGCCACTGGCCAGTTGCGCCAGCGCATCGAGCAGGCCTTGGGCGAAGCTGGCCTCGCGCGCGCTGATCGCGCTGGCGGGCGCCATCGCGCCGGTGCCGATAGTCCAGTAGCCGGCGGCGGCGTTGTGCACCGAGTTGTGGAAGCGCGTCGGCGACAGCGCCAGCGGATCGCCGGCAAGCGTCGCGCACATGTAATCGGTGATGCCCAGGTCGCCATGGGTCGAAGTGAACACCGACGGCAGCGTCGCCGGATCGCGACCAGCGTCCAGGCAGGCCGCCATCGCCACGTCGAGCGCGACGGCCACCGTGTCGGGGGCGCGGCGGCGTTCGTTGGCGGGCAGCAGTTGCGGCGACGGCCGCGACGGCGCGTCGGCAGCGAGGGTGCCGTCGGCGGCGTGCGTGCGCGCGGCATCCCACGAGGGCAGGCCGCGCGACCAGAAGCCGATGCCTTCGATGTGGGCCAGCAGCGTCGTCGTCATGCGCGACCGAACACCAGCGAGCAGTTGTTGCCGCCGAAGCCGAAGGAGTTGTTCATCGCGTAATCGATGTCGGCGCGTTGCGGCTGGAAACGGATCTGCGGGCCGCAGGCCGGATCGGGCGCGCTGCTGTTGAGCGTGCCGGGCAACTGCCCCAGTTCCAGCGCGATCAGGGCGATCACCGACTCGACGATGCCGGCCGCACCGAGCGTGTGCCCGGTCCAGCCCTTCGTCGAACTGGCATGCAGGCTGTCGGGGAACAACCGCGCCACGGCTGCGGCCTCGATCGAATCGTTGGCGGGCGTGGCGGTGCCGTGCAGGTTGAGATAGCCGACTTCGCCGGCGTCGATGCCGGCACGGGCCAGCGCGTCGCGCATCGCCAGCTGCGCACCCAGGCCGTCCGGATGCGGCGCGGACATGTGGTGGGCATCACTGGACTCGCCATAGCCGCGCAGCTGCAGGCCCCCATCGCCGGGCTGCGCGCGCTCGAGCACGGCAAAACCTCCGGCTTCACCCAGCGACAGGCCGCTGCGTCCGGCGTCGAACGGCCGGCAAGGTTCGGCGGCCACCAGTTGCAGCGAATTGAAGCCGAACAGCACGCTGCCGCACAGCGTGTCCACGCCGCCGACCAGCGCCGCATCGGCAAATCCGGCGGCGATCAGGCGCGCGGCCTGGGCGAACACCTTCGCGCTCGACGAGCAGGCGGTGGCGACGGTGATCGCCGGACCGCGCAGGCCGGTGGCGTGCTGGACGAATTCGCCGAGCGAGTGCGGCGTGTGCACGTCGGTGCGGGCGAGGTCGGCCGGGAACGCGCCGTCGTCGAGGTTCGCGTACGCATCCTCGGTCGCGCCGATGCTCGAAGTCGAGGTGCCCACGACCACAGCGACGCGATCGGCGCCGTGGCGTTCGATCATCGCGGCGATGGCTTCGGGGATGCCGTCCTGGTTCAGTGCCAGCCAGGCGAGGCGGTTGTTGCG
>DATDBK010000186.1:0-59937 GCA_036524935.1 Lysobacter sp.
GAACCTTCCGCAGAAGTCGCTTAACCCACCGCCGCAGACGCGAGAGCCGCCGCCGCCGATCAGGCTGCGCATCGACGCTTCGGGTCAGGTGTTTTGGAATGACGCTCCGCAGCCGCTCACCGCGATCGAGAACATGATGCAGGTCGAGGTCCAGCGCGACCCGACCAACCAGCCCATGCTCGAGATCGATACCAGCCCGGACGCCGATTACGGCATCCTGGCCAAGGTGCTGGCCCACGCCAAGAACGCTGACATGGATAAGATCGGCTTCGTCCAGAACGAATGACCGACAAGAGTCGCTTACCGTCGTGAAAGCGCCGCCCTTGGGCGGCGTTTTTTTTGCGCCACCGGTGCGGCGGCCCGAGCCGGCCCCCCTTGCACGCCGCCACCGCGCAGGCGTAGCGTGAAGTCGGGCATGGGGCCCCATGGAGGTTGCATATGGCCGTCTCCGCGTTCTATCTGTCCAACTCCCGCCAGGGCGAGCATCGTGCCGTCGCCCAGATCAACGTCACTCCGCTGGTCGACGTGCTGCTCGTGTTGCTGGTGATCTTCATGGTGACGGCCCCGGCGCTGACCGGCAGCCTGGATTTGCGACTGCCCCTGCCTACGCCCGACCGCAGCGAGCCACCGCCGCGGGTGGAACTGCGCGTTGGCGGCGACGGGACCTATCACCTGGGCGGTGCGGTGCTGGCGCGCGCCGAACTGACGCCGGCACTCGAGGAACTGGCGCGACGCAGCCCGAGGGCGGTGCTGCAGGTGGCTGCCGATGCCGACGCCGATTACCAGGGCTTCGCCTGGGCGCTGGCCGAAGCGCAGCGAAGCGGCATCCACGACATAGCCTGGCAGTAACACGCCGGGGTTGCCGGGCATCGACCCGGGTGCGCTGCGCTTACCCGGGCTACGCCAGAGCAAAAGGCTCAGGTACGAATTGAACCCATCGAACCAGGGGGCCGGATCAAGTCCGTGTTACTCGGGCGACAACAGTCTCGTAGCGCGGGTAAGCGCAGCGCACCCGGGGTTACCTGGGCCATCTATCAGCGCGACAGGATGCGCAGGTACGACTTGATGGTCGTATCGATGCCCTGGTAAATCGCTTCGCCAATCAGCGCGTGGCCGATCGACACCTCGAGGATGCCGGGCGCCTGCTCGAGGAAAAACCCGAGGTTGGCCTGGCTCAGATCGTGGCCGGCGTTCACGCCCAGGCCGGCGTCCACGGCACGTCGCGTCGCCTCGGCGAACTGCGCGGCCATGGCCTGCCCGGTGCCGTCGGCAAACGCCTGCGCATACGGGCCGGTGTACAACTCGACACGATCCGCACCCACTGCGGCGGCGTGGGCGATGCCACTCCTGCCCGACCCGGTGTGTGCATCGGCGAACAGGCTGACGCGGCAACCCAGTGCCTTCAGCGCGTCGACGTAAGGGCGCAGCTCCGATGCATCGCGGACGAAATCAAAACCATGGTCGGACGTGAGCTGCGCATCGCCATCAGGCACGAGCGTGGCCTGCGCCGGCCGGACCTGTTCGCACAATGCCAGGAACCCCGGATAACCCTCGCGCGGTGGCGCGAACGGATTGCCTTCGAGGTTGAACTCGACCCCGCGCGAGCGGGTCAGTTCCGACAACGCGTACACATCGTCGGCGCGGACATGGCGGGCGTCGGGACGTGGGTGCACGGTGATTCCGTGCGCGCCGGCATCAAGACAGGCCTTCGCCGCTGCTACCACGCTCGGCTCGTCGCCGCCGCGGGAATTGCGCAAGACCGCGATCTTGTTGACGTTGACACTCAGGACGGTCAAGTCGCCGCGCCTCGACGCCGCGGCGCAAACGCTACCCCGATTTCATGCATGGTCACTTGCACGCTTCGCTGCTGTGGCTGTAGATCACCGGTTCCCAGTAGGACCCGTCCATGATGTTGTTGCGACGCTCCTCGATCAGGTGCGAACCGAGCAGATATGTGGTGTTGGGCTGCACATCCAGCTCGATGGTCTTGTAACGGTCCGATTGCTGCACGCGCTGGCGCAACTGGACGTCGTTGAACTGTTCGTTATCGATCATCTCGGCGACTTCCAGCGAGCGCTTGCCGGCGGCGACACGGTAACTGCGCGCGCTGGTCGGGCCCGGCAGCGTGCCATCGACATTGATCAGGCGTGCGCGGTAGAGGTCCTGGCTGCGCGGCGCGACGTCGAACACGCTGATGCGGCCGCAACCAGCAACAGCCGGCGCGGCACTCGTGGCGGCCGGCGCACTGGCCGGGTCGGTCTGCACGGCCGGGCCCGCCACGGCAACGAAGGCCAGGCCGAGCAATGGCAGGCAGCACAATGCGAGCGGGTTCATATGACGATCTCCTGTGGCGCGGCACGGGCACGCTGCCGCAGACGCGACTGCCTGCGGCGGCGCCATGCTAGCAGGCGGTCCGCAGGAGTCCGCGTGAAATCGGAGACCGGTCAGGCCGCGGGTGGCGCGCCCGGCGGATTGCCGGCGACGCGACGGGCTTCGGCCTGCTCGCGAAGACGACGCAGTTCGAGCGGATCGAGGATCATCGAGGTGTCGCGACTCTGGCTGTCGACGCGAAGCGCCAGCAGCTTCATCACCCAGGCCAGTGCCAGGCCGAGCGAGGCCAGCAGGCAGATGACGAGCACGGCCACCGAAGTGGTCTTGAAGGCGACCGCGAGGGCGACCAGGGCCAGCAGCAGTAAGAGCCAGTGCATTGGGTGGATGCTCCGTGTGGGATGTTCGACTGCGCCGGCAGTTTAGCCCGTGGCATCGCGACGGCATCGCCCGATTGCCGGCTCGTCGCGACCGCCGGTCAGGCGCGGCGCGCCGCTGGCGACCGCCGCTGCGGACGACCAACCGCAACAGCGTTCACAACAGCGGAGACACCAGCCGCGCCAGGGCCTCGGGCACCCGTGAGCGCCACAGCGGCCGGGCGCGATCGTCGCGCACGCGTGGCGCCAGGCTGCATTCGCTCTGGATCAACTGGGCCAGCTCGGTCCCAATGCCGTGGTCGCGGAACATCACCGACACCTCGAAGTTCAGGCGGAAGCTGCGGTGGTCGAAATTGGCGCTGCCGATGATCACGAGGTCGTCGTCACACAGCAGCGCCTTGCTATGCAACATGCGCGGACCGTATTCATGGATCTTCACGCCGGCGATCAGCAGTTCGTCGAAGTAGGACCGTGCCGCGAGGGTGACGAGGCGGCTGTCGCACAGTTTCGGCACCAGCAGGCGCACGTCGAGGCCGCCGAGCGCGGCCGACGTCATGGCCATGCGCGCCGCCTCGCCGGGGACGAAGTAGGGCGTGACCAGCCACACGCGTCGCTGTGCGGAATGAATGGCGGCCACGTGGAGGCGGTGGATCGCCTCCCAGTCCGAATCCGGACCGGACACCAGCACCTGCGCCGAAATCGGGCCCGGGCGCGGTGCCGGGTTATGCAAGCGCAACGGCGCCTGGCCGGTGGCGTACGCCCAGTCCTCGATGAAGACCAGCTGCAACTCACGCACGACGTCGCCTTCCAGGCGCAGGTGCAGGTCGCGGTACGCATCCTTGCGCAGGCGCTCGTCCTCTTCATCGGTGATGTTGATGCCGCCGGTGAAGCCGACCAGGCCGTCGATCACCACGATCTTGCGGTGCGTGCGCATGTTCAGCCACGGCCGCTTCCAGAACCAGCGCACCCGCATCGGGTGGAACCACGCAACTTCGGCACCGGCGTCGACGAGGGGTTGCAGGAAGCGGCGCTTGGTCTTGCCCGAACCGACCGCGTCGAGCAGCAGGCGGACCTGCACGCCCGCCTTGGCGCGCTCCACGAGCGCATCGCGCAGCGACGTGCCGGTGCGATCGGGCAGGAAGATGTAGTACTCCAGATGGACGTGCTCGCGCGCCTGCGCGATTGCCGACAACAGCGAGGCGTACTTGGCGCCACCGTCGATGAGCAGCTCTGCGCAGGTCGCGGTGATCGGCGGTAGTCCTGTCGTGGCCTGCGCAAGCCTGGCCAGTTCGATCGCATCGGCCGTGGGATGAAGACCTTCCGGCAGTGGCGGCAATGACGCACGCGTGCGGCCGCGACGCAGGCGCTGGCGATGGATGCGCTGTGGTCCGAAAAAGTAATAGATCAGGAAGCCGACGTAAGGCAGCGCCGCCAGACTGATCAGCCAGCTCAGCGTCGCCACCGGCTCGCGCTTCTGAAGGACGATCCACAGACCCAGCCACAGCAGGTAACCGATCCAGCCCAGCACCAGGTACAGCCGAAGGTGCGGAATTGCCAGCAACGCGGACCAGGCGACCTGCAGCGCTTCGAGCATGGGGACGCCTCCGTGGGATCTGGTCAGGTACCTGTCCAGCCGCTGGCAGGTGCGTCCTAGGCTAAGCCGCGCGACAGATCAGCGCCACCGCCGGGATGGAATGAATGCAGGCAGAAGCCGATCGCGTCCTTGAGGCAATTCGTATGGATCGGCGTGTCGTCGCTACCTAGCCTTGCGGGCCCATGGGTGAGCACCGCCCGGGCCAATCGCGACATCAACAAGGACCGTACTTCCAATGAACAACAAAACCCTGATCGCAGGCATCCAGCTGGTGCTGGGTCTCGGCCTGGCCGCGCATGCGCACGCGCAGCAGGCGCCCCGCCTGGCGGCGCCGGCGCCTTCGTACCTGGTGCACAACAACGGCTTGTTCGCGTATGGCCAGCAGGCGATCAACTCGCTCCACCAGCGCCTGGGCGAAACCGGCACCGGTCATCGTCCTGGCGAAGGCAACGGCGAGTTCTTCGTCCGCGGCTTCGGTGGCCAGAGCGAGTACTACAACGATCCGACCTCCGCGCCGCGTGGCTACGACTACGAACAGGACCTCTACGGCCTGCAGGTCGGCGGCAACTGGCTCAAGCTGCAGGGTGACAACGGCAGCCTGCGACTGGGCGCGGCGCTGTCGGCGGGCAAGACGCAGATCGAACCCGAACTCCACAGCGGCGGCCGCCGCGTTCCGCTCGCCGCCGGACATGAAACCGTAGACGCCAGCACCTTCGTCGCGACCGCGACCTGGCAACACAACGGCGGCTGGTATGTCGATGGCCTGCTCGGTGCCAGCGAGTACCGCAGTGATGTCCACGTCGCCGCCGGCGGCAAGGCGGCGCGTCTGGAATCCAACGACGTCTTCGCGTCGGTCGAAACCGGTTACCAGTGGGTGCTGGAAGAAGGCCTGATCGTGGAACCGCAGGCCCAGGTGAGCTGGCAGAAACTCGATACCGATCGCGTTGCCGACCGCGACGGCGTCGTCGTCGACCTCGGCACGCCGGAGCAGTTTGTCTGGCGCGTCGGCGCGCGTGCCCTGTTCGCGCCGTCGGTCGGCAGCGACGGCTCGACCCTGACGCAGTACGTGAAGTTCAACTACTACGACAGCGAAGGTCCCGAACAGCGGGCGACCCTGTCCGGCGAACGCATCGCCACCGGCGCCTACGGCAACACCGGCGAGTTCGGCTACGGTCTGACCGCGACCCTGCGCAATCGCCTCTCGTTCTACGGCGACTTCGCCCTGCAGCAGGAAATCGGCGATGCCAGTCGCGAAGGCTGGGCGGCAAGCGCCGGCGCGAAGTGGGTCTTCTGAGGTGACAGCGGCGGCGGCCCATTGAATGAATGGGCCGCTTCTCACGCATCTCACGCTACTTCGCGGCGCCGCCGTCTCAGTCACTGCGACGGCGGCGGAGTAGCCTCGGCGGCATGGACGACGCCCGCAAAGCCCAGCAACCGATCAAGGGTCGAGGCGCGGCGTCGCAGGTCGATGGCCGCTACGCGGTCACGGTCGCGCGCGGCGAAGACGACGGCTGGGGGTCGGTCTACGAAGACCTCGCCGAACCATCACGGCCGCAGACGCAGGTCACCGAAGAGCGCGCGCGCAGCATCATCAGCCGCAATGATTCGCCGGACATCGCCTTCGGCCAGTCGGTCAATCCCTATCGCGGTTGCGAGCACGGCTGCGTGTACTGCTTTGCCCGCCCCTCGCACGCCTACCTGGACCTGTCACCGGGCCTGGACTTCGAGACGCGCCTGTACGCCAAGACCAACGCCGCCGAGCGCCTGCTGACCGAGCTCGCGCGCCCCGGCTATCGCTGCCAGCCGATCGCGCTGGGCATCAATACCGATTCCTACCAGCCGATCGAGCGTCGCTATCGCATCACGCGTTCGCTGATCGAAGTGCTGTCCAGCTGCTCGCACCCGTTCAGCCTGATCACCAAGAATGCCGCCGTCGCCGGCGACCTCGACCTGATCGCACCAATGGCCAGGCGTGGCCTGGCCACGGTGTACTTCTCGGTGACCACGCTCGACAACCACGTGTCGGCGCGGATGGAACCGCGCGCGTCGGCGCCGCATGCGCGTCTCAAGGCAATGCGCACGCTCGCCGATGCAGGCGTGCCGGTCGGCGTGATGGTGGCGCCGGTGATACCGATGATCAACGATCGCGAGATCGAGCACATTCTCGAAGCCGCGCGCGAACACGGCGCAGGTTCTGCCGGCCATGTGCTGCTGCGCCTGCCGCACGAACTCAAGCAGGTCTGGCGCGAATGGCTGCAGCTGCACTATCCCGAGCGTGCGGCGCACGTGATGAGCCTGGTCCAGCAGATGCGCGGCGGCAAGGACTACGACAGCGCCTTCGGCACGCGCATGCACGGCCAGGGGCCGTTCGCCCAGCTGATCGAGCAGCGCTTCCGCAAGGCGCACAAGCGGCTCGGATTCGGCCGCCTGCCGCCGCTGGACACGTCGCTGTTCGTTCCGCCGCGCAAGCCGTCACCGCAGGGCGACTTGTTCTGACGGGCCGGTCAGTTGCCGTCGTCGATCACCTCGACATTGCTGAAGTTCGCAACCACGCACAGTGCATAGTCACCCGGCTTCAGGGCCGAGTACGGCGTCTGGTAGCTGACCCGCTTGCACGCATAGCTCTTGCCGTCGGGGAAGCGGTTGCTCCATCTGTAGTCCTGCTCCCAGTACACCGCCAGCGCCCCGGCACCACCGTCATCGAAGGGTTTCATGCCTTTGCAGCCGAGGATCTCGTTGCCCGGGACCGGCACCTCGAAGTAGCCGGCAAATTCGCGGTAGTAGCCGATCCGGTTGAGTGACTGCGGATGCTCCGTCTGGCGACCGCACTCGATGCCGCCATTGATGATCTGCGTGGTGACGCCGAAACCCGGTACCAGGCCGTTGCCGATGTCCCTGACGTTGGGCTGCCAGGTGCCGTCGAGCACGTGCAGCATCGACGGCTTTGGCGGCTGCGGATAGGAGAAGAAGAAGGTCGCGCTGGCCAGGTTCAGCCAGGTGTCGGCAACCAGCTCGGGCTTGTCGAGCAGCGTGCGCACGCTGCCGAACATGGCTTCCGAGAATGGGCCGTAGTTGTAGTTGTACGAGAGCTGCTTGGCGCCGCGACCGAAGTAGCTCCTGAAGTCGCCATTGTCGAACCTGCCGCAAGGCCAGGCGCGCCCCTGCCATGTGGCCGGGCTGCACTCGGCGTTGTAGCCGCCGCGCATGGTCTCGTTCCAGCCGAGCTCACGCACGTGCATCAGGCCCTGCCGCCACTGCGGCACGGCGTGCGAGGCATTGTGGCCACCGGTCTCCTGCGCGAAGTGGGCGAACATCGCCGCCAGCGTCCTGCGACAGGTCGCGTCGGAGCGACCCGGCTCGCCATCTGCCTGCGGATAGGAGGCGCAGATCGCCGGAAACTTCGCTATCGCCTGCAGCAGGCCCCGGTAGGTGTACTGCGGAGCGCGCAGCGGGAACAGGTGCTCGAACCGGAGCGGTCCGAGCAGGGCTTCCACGCGCCGGACGTTGTCGGGATTCTGCGGCCGCCCGGGCGCGACCGCTTCGACCTGCACGTTGTCGAGCGTGGCAATGGATTGCCTGACCTTGTGCATCAATGGATCGGACGTCAACCGCGCCTCCTCTGCGCGCAGCGTGGCCATCGCAATCCTGACCGGCACGGCGCCGGCCGCCTGCGATGGCAAGACGGTGGCGGAGACGAACGCGGCGGCCGATGCGGCGGCCATTGCGGCGACTCCAATCACACGGTTTCCAGAACGTTTCATGCGCCTGCTCCTTGAAGTGTCAAAGAGCAAACGCCACGCCGCCGCCAGCACCCATCAGAACAATTCGCGCACGCTCACCCGCCCGGCAGCAGCGGCCCGCCCAGCCACAGCCATCGCGACATCCACGCGCTGACCAGCGCGATCAGCGTGGTCAATGGCAGGCCGATGCGGACGAAGTCGGAAAAGCGGTACTGGCCCGGACCGAGAATCAGCAGGTTGCCGTGATGGCCGATCGGTGTCAGGAAGGCGACGACTGCGCCCAGCGCGGTGCAGACCACGAACGGCGTGGGCGCCAGTCCGAGCGATTGCGCCAGTTCCACCGCGACCGGCCCGAGCAGTACCGTCGTCGCCGCATCGGAGAGGATCTGGGTCAACAGCGCGGCCACTGTGAACATGACCAGCAGCACCGCCAGCGCAGGCCAGCCGGCGACCAGGTGCAGCAGTCCCGAGGCGAGCAACTGCGCGGTGCCGGTCTGCTCCATCGCGATACCGAGCGGGATCACGCCGGCGATCATCACGAAGATGCGCACGTCGATCTCACGGTAGGCCTGCTCGACATCGACGCAGCGCGTGACCACCATCGCCACGGCGCCGAGCAGGAACGCCAGCGGCGCGGGCAGCCATTCGGTCGCGGCGGCAAGCACGGTCAGCGCCAGGATCGCGAACGCGATCGGCGCACGCACGCGCCGTCGCGCTTCACCGGCGAACGGCACCAGCATCAGGAAGCCATGGTGCGCGGCCAGTTCGGCGAACTGCGACGGGCGGCCCCACAGCACCAGCAGGTCGCCCTCGCGCAACCGCGCCTCGGCCAGTCGCGGTGGCACGTCGCCATCGCGGCGCCAGAGGCCGGCGATCACCGCATGGAAGCGACGGGCGAAATCGAGTTCACGGATGCTGTGACCGATGAACTCCGAAGCAGGCGCGACCACCGCCTGCACCAGCTGCGCATCGCCCTCGCCGCGCAGCTGTGTGCGGTAGCGCGCGATCGGCTGCAGGTCCAGGCCGGGATCGTCGTGCAGCGAGGCCAGGGTGTCGGCCGAGGCCTCCACCAGCAGGATGTCGCCGCCGAGCACGCTCGATTGCGGCGTCAGGTCGTCGCGCATCTTGCCGTCCCGCAGCCAGCCGACCAGGCGGAAGCGGTCGCCCAGTGCCTTTTGCAACTCGGCCATTGGCCGCGTGTTCCAGCGGGATCCTTCGACCACCACCAGTTCGGTACGGTAGCGGTCCAGGCGCAGGTAGCCGTCGTCGCTGAGCGCGCCGAAACGCCGCGGCAGCAGCCACCGCGCCAGCAGCATGTAGATCACGCCGATCGCCACCAGCGCCAGCCCGATCGGGGTGATCGAAAAGATCCCCAGTCCTTCCGCGCCCGTGCGCTCGATCAGGTTGTCGGCCAGCAGGAATGCCGGCGCGCTGACCAGGGTCAGCGTGGTGCCGAGCGAGGCGGCGAACGACATCGGCATCAGCAGCCGCGATGCCGACATGCCGCGTGCCCGCGCGAACCGGGTCAGGATCGGCAGCATCATCGCGGTCACCATCACGTGATGGGTGAATGACGACAACGCCGCGACGGCCGGCATGACCACCGCGATCGCGCGGCTTTCGCTGTGCCCCGCGGCGCGTCCGATGCCCTGGCCGATGCGTTCCGTGATGCCGGTCGCAGCCAGCCCGCCGGAGATCACGAACACGGCCGCGACGATGATCGCCGGTTCGCTGGCGAAGCCTGAAAGCGCCTGGCGCGGATCGAGGACGCCGGCCAGCACCAGCGCCAGCAGCGTCAGCATCGCAGTCACGTCTACGCGCAGGCGCTCGCTGATGAACAGATAAAGGGAGCCGGCCAGAATCAGCAAAAACGCGGCCTGATGGGCTTGATGCATGTCCATGGCGGTCATTGTGCGCGAACGCCCCCGGCAGCCGCGCTTCCCAACGCGTGCACCACCCCGTCACAATCGGGTTGGATACACTCCGCCCCTGCGGCACGTCTACGAGTCACCCATCCCGATGAGCAACACCACCGGCCAAGAAACCGGAGTCGACCGCTTCCGGCTGGCGATGGCCGCGTCCGGAGTCGGCATGGCGATCGTCGATCTGAACGGTCACTGGATCGAGGTCAATCCCGCTTTCGAACGGATGTTCGGCTACAGCGCCGGCGAGGTCGTCGGTCGTCCGACCGTGGCCTTCACCCATCCCGATGACATCTCGCTCACGCAGTCCTACCTGCGCGGCCTGATCGACGGCAGCATCCCTGTGCTCGACGCGCAGAAGCGCTACCTGCATCGCAACGGCGAGACGATCTGGGCGCACATCAACATTGCGGTCATGCGCAACGACGAAGGTGCGCCGCTCTACCTGCTGGTGCAGCTGCGCGACATCAGTGCGCAGCGCGCCGCCGAGCTGGCCCTGGAAACGCGGGCCGACGCCGAACACGCCGCACGCGACGTCTCCAACCGCCAGCTGCAGCTGTTCGCCGACGCGGTGTCGCACGACCTGCGGGCGCCCTTGCGCTCGATCGAAAGCTTCTCGGCGTTGCTGGCCGATCGCGCCAACGACCGCCTCGACGACACCGACCGCGACTACCTCCGGCGCATCCGTTCCGCCGCCGCGAGGATGAGCAGCCTGCTCGCCGCGCTCAACGACCTGTCCTACGTCACGCGCACCGAACTGAAGGCGACGAACGTCGACCTGAGCCTGCTGGCCGACTGGGTCGGTGCCGAACTGCAGGATGCCGAGCCGCAGCGCCGCGCCGAGATCCGCGTGCAGCCGGATCTGCAGGTCGAGGGCGACGAGCGCCTGCTCAAGCTGCTGCTGGTGCAGCTGATGAACAACGCCTGGAAGTTCTCGCGCGAGCGCGAGCCGATCCGCATCGACGTCAGTGGTCGTCGCGATGGCGGCACGCTGCAAGTGCAGATCCGTGACCAGGGCATCGGATTCGACATGCGATATGCTCACAAGCTGTTCCAGCCGTTCCAGCGGCTGCACGGACCGGACCAGGGGGGTGGGCACGGTCTGGGGCTGGCGATCGCCCGGCGCATCGCAGAGCGGCATCGCGGTTGCGTGCGAGCCGAATCGCAGCCCGAAGCAGGTGCCGTATTCACCCTCGAATTGCCGGTCGTAGCGGCGGAGGAGTGTATTTGATGCACAAGGAAATCCTGCTGGTCGAGGACAATCCCGACGATGTCGAGCTGACGCGCCTCGCATTCGACGAGGCCAAGATCGCCAACCGGCTGATGGTCGTCGGCGATGGCGCCGAAGCGCTCGACTATCTGTTTGCGCGTGGCAAATACAGCGACCGCGATCCCGATGACCTGCCCTCTATCATGCTGCTCGACCTCAACCTGCCCAAGGTCGACGGCCGCGAAGTGCTGCAGGCAGTGCGCGCCAACGAAGCCACGCGGACGCTGCCGGTAGTGGTGTTGACCACCAGCGCCGAACCGTTCGACGTCGAGGCCAGCTATGCGCTGGGTGTGAACAGCTACATCCAGAAGCCGGTCGATTTCGAGCAGTTCGTGTGGGCGGTGAAGCAGGTCGGCCTGTACTGGCTGGTCTTGAACCACCCGCGCACCGCCTAGGCCTATCCGGCCCCGAACAGCTGCTCCGCGCGCTGGAACAACACCCAGCTGGTGGCGATGAACTTGTCTCCACCCTTTGGCCGGTTGCCGCGATGGGTATGGGTGAACGCGGCCGGGGCGATCAGCAGGCTGCCGGTCCGCGGCACGATCTTGCGGCCCTGGTAGAGGAACTCCGTCTCGCCTTCGGCAAAGTCGTCGTTGAGGTAGATGGTCCACAGCAGGTGCCGGTGCAGCGTTTCCGCGCGCGGGTCGCGCGGGTACAGCTCGCAGTGCCAGTAGGGATAGCCGCCGCGATTGGCGCTGTAGCGCTGGATGTTGATCGAGCCCGGGCGCAGCACCGTCTTGATCACCGGCGCCAGGTCCTCGTCGTCCATCGCCGCCATCCGCTCCGGGGTGAGCCGGTGGCTCTTGCCGTCGGCACCGGGCGTTTCCAGCATCAGTGGCGCGATCAGCGTGTGCGGGTAGCGACGCAGGTAGGCGATGACGCCGCGGAACACGGCCAGGTTCAACAGCGTCTCGGCATCACGCCAGCCGTCGCGACCGCTGATGGTCAGGTCGCGGCTGTCCTTGAGGTCGGGCATCACGCCACCGCCGACCCGGCCCGGAACGGTGTCGCCGCTGGCGCTGAAGCGCGCCATGAGTTGAGCGCACTGGTCGGGCGTCAGGACGTCGGGGGTGACCTCGATGAAGTCGTTGGCCTGGGCGGAGGGTTCACCGGCAACGGGCGCTACGGGTTGGCTCGACATGCGGATGGCAGGGGATCCGGCGGCAGCGGCCATCCTCGCACGCCTCCGGTCCGCCGTCTAAGTGGCGCCAGACCGCCCGCACGCCCGTCGCTCAGGCGATGCTGATCGTGTTCGGCGACTCGGGGTGGTTGGTGCGCAGGCCGTGGCGCTGCATCAGCCGGTACAGCGTCACCCGCGACACGCCGAGCTCGCGCGCAACATCGACCAGCCGCCCGCGGTTGCGATGCAGTGAATGTTCGATGGCGGTGCGCGTGGCGGCGTCGCGGACTTCGTCGAGCGTCGGTGGCGGTGTCGCCAGGGCGTTCTCGATGTGCAGGTCGGCCGCGGTGATCAGCCGTCCTTCGGCCATCACCACCGCCTGGCGGACGCGATTGATCAGTTCGCGCACGTTGCCCGGCCAGCCGTGGCTGTGCAGCGCCTGGCGCGCGCACGGAGCGAAGCCCTTGAGCATGCGGTGGGCTTCCTGCGAGTAGCGCTGCAGGGCGTATTCGGCAATCCGGTCGATGTCGCTGCCGCGCTCGCGCAACGGCGGCTGCTGCAGCCGGAGCACGCACAGGCGATGGTAGAGGTCGGCGCGGAAGCGTCCGTCGGCGACGGCGAGGTCGAGGTCGTGATGCGTTGCCGAGATGATGCGCACGTCGATCGGAATCTGCTCATGCCCGCCGAGACGCTCGATGCTGCCTTGCTGCAGGAAGCGCAAAAGCGAGGCCTGGCTTTCCAGTGGCAGGTCGCCGATCTCGTCGAGGAACAGCGTGCCGCCATTGGCCATCTCGATGCGGCCGAGTTTGCGTTGCTGCGCGCCGGTGAACGCACCGCGCTCGTAGCCGAACAGTTCCGACTGGATCAGGCTGTGCGGGATCGCGCCACAGTTGATCGCCACGAAGGGATGCGCGTGCCGGCGCGAGTGGCGGTGCACGGCCATCGCCGCAAGTTCCTTACCGGTGCCGGTTTCTCCGGCGATGAACACCGGCGCCTCGGTCAGTGCCGCCTTGCGCAGCGTGCGGCACAGGATCCGCATCGCAGCGCTCTCGCCGATCATGCCGTCGAAGCCGGCTTCGCTGGTGACGTCGCCGACCTCGCTGGCCAGGCCGGCCATGCCGTGGGCGTGGCCGATCACGGTGTTCATCACCGCTTCCGGGCAGGGCAGCGTGAGGTAGTCGTAGCAGTAATCGCGGATCAGCCTGCGTACCGGCTCTTCGTCGAGCTGGCGCGCGTCGATGCCAGCGACCCAACCGACGTTGCTGGCCGACAATGCGACACCGAACTCGGCAAGGTCCTGCGGGGTGAAGCCCTCGCGCAGGTCGAGGAGCGCCGCATGCGGCTGGCGCGGATCGCGCTGCAGGAGCCGCAACACGCTGCGCGCATCCGGCGCGCGGCGCAGGTTCCAGCCCATCTGCTGGAGGCCACCCAGGGCCAGTACCCGACCGGCACCGCCACGGGTCACATAGATCAGTTCGCGGGCGTCCGGGTCACCCGTCAGGGATTCCTGCGTTCCTTCGATCGCCATCTGCGTCTCCGTACAGGCACTGCTGGCGCATTTCGAACGTACCGGGCTGCGGCGCGCGTCGGGTTGGGCCGCGCGTGTGGCAACCCGGAGGACCCGCTCGAAATGCATTAACAGGCCCTGCCGTGGCTGGCAAATGCTGCCACTACGCATAGTTACGCAGTGTTAGTTACGGCAGGGATGACGATGAACGGTCAAAAAGAAGACGGAAAACCGCGCGCGATGGCGGCACGAATCGCGCCAATCCGGTTCAACTTCGTGAGTGCGGCACGCAGACGTTGCGTGCACCGCGCCGCACTCGCATTCAGTTGTTGCAATCAGCAACTCAGGCGATTCGCTCGTCGTGCTCGCGGTGATAGCGCACCGCTGCCTCGACTTCGCTCTTCGAGCCGAGGAACACCGGCACGCGCTGGTGCAGGCCGGTGGGCTGCACTTCGAGCATGCGCTGGCGACCGGTGCTGGCCGCGCCGCCGGCCTGCTCGACCAGCAGGCTCATCGGGTTGGCCTCGTACATCAGTCGCAGCTTGCCGCCCTTGTCCGCGCACTTGCTGTCGAGCGGGTAGCTGAAGATGCCGCCGCGGGTGAGGATGCGGTGCACGTCGGCCACCATCGAAGCGACCCAGCGCATGTTGAAGTCCTTGCCGCGCGGACCCTCCTTTCCGCTCAGCAGGTCGCCGACGTAGTGCTGCATCGGCACTTCCCAGAAGCGCTGGTTCGACATGTTGACCGCGAATTCCTTCGTCTCCTCCGGAATGCGCATGCCGCGCGTGGTCAGCACGAAGCTGCCGACTTCACGGTCGAGGGTGAAGGCGTGGGTGCCGTTGCCGATCGTCAGCACCAGCATCGTGCTCGGGCCGTAGGTGCAGTAACCGGCCGCGACCTGTGCGGTGCCGGGCTGCAGGAAGTGTTCGTCCTGCGCCTGGGTGACGCCCTCGGGGCAACACAGCACCGAGAAGATCGTCCCGACGGAGATGTTCACGTCGATGTTGGAGCTGCCATCGAGGGGATCGAACAGCAGCAGGTAGTTGCCGCGCGGGTAGACGTCCGGAATCGGCTGCGAGGTGTCCATCTCTTCCGAGGCCAGGCCGGCCAGGTGGCCACCCCATGCGTTCGCCTCGAGCAGGATTTCGTTGGACAGCACGTCGAGCTTCTTCTGCGCCTCGCCCTGGATGTTCATGCTGGCTTCGCCAGCAGTACCGGCATCGCCGAGAACACCACCGAGTGCGCCCTTGCCGACCGCGATGGAGATCGTCTTGCAGGCACGTGCGACCACTTCGATCAGCAGGCGGGCATCGGCGTTGATGCGGCCGGCGCGCTGTTCCTCGATCAGGTGGCGGGTCAGGGAGATGGATTGCGGCGATGAATTCGACATGGGCACGACGGGCAGCGGCAACGGGGGCGCCATTGTCGCCGAAGCAGCGCCGACCATGGGCGTCCGCGAGGCTGCGCCCCGGCCCGCGACTGCTGACAGGAGGCTGGCAGCAGCCCTGCCGCAACCTGCACCGGTGCAATGGGCACCACGGCAGGAGCGCCGCAATGAGCACCGATATCACGGCCAGCAGGACGGCCGGCATCACCCCCGTCCGGTCCGGCGCCAACGCCGTCGACCGCTACCGCCGGTTGCTGTTGCAGCTGGCGGCCAGTGCACAGGCGCTCGTGCTGCTGCCGCTGCGCGCCATAGCGCGCCCGGCCCTTCCGGCCAAATCCGGCGCGCCGGCCATGAACAGCGGGCTCGCCAACGACGGACGCCACGACTTCGACTTCCTCCACGGCCAATGGCAGATCCGCAACGAACGTCTGAGGCAGCGCCTGGCCGGCTCGAACGACTGGGAAATATTCGGCGCGAGCCAGTGGTGCCAGCCGATGCTGGGCGGAACGGGCAACGTCGACGACTTCGTCAGCGACTGGCGCCGCCCCGGCAGCGACGAGCGCTTCATCGGCATGACGCTGCGCCTGTTCAGTCCCGAATCGCGGCAGTGGAGCATCTACTGGGCCGGCAACCACGACGGCCGCCTGGAGCCGCCGATGGTGGGCCATTTCGACCAGGGCATCGGCACGTTCAACGGCCATGGTGAACACGACGGCCGACCAGTGCAGGTCCGTTTCACCTGGAGCCAGGTCAGCGCCAACACCGCGCACTGGCAGCAGGACTTCTCGCAGGACCAGGGCGAGAGCTGGGAAACCAACTGGCACATGTGGTTCCGGCGCACCGACGGCGAAGGTCGGTTGCTGCACGACGACGGCGTGGTCGAACTGCGCCAGTACACGATGCAGCCAGGCCGACGCGACGACCTGGTCGAACTGTTCGAACGCGAGTTTATCGAACCGCAGGAAGCGGTGGGCATGCACGTGATCGGCCAGTTCCGCGATCTCGACGACGACAACCGCTTTGTCTGGGTGCGCGGATTCGCCGACATGGAAGTGCGCACCGAAGCGCTGAACGGCTTCTACAACGGACCGACCTGGGCCACGCATCGCGAAGCGGCCAACGCCACCATCGTCGACAGCGACGACGTGCTGCTGGTGCGCCCGGCAAGGGCAGATCTCGCATTGCCACGTTGCGATGTGATGCGGCCGGTAGCAGGTAACGCACAAACCGCGACCGGCCTGATCGAAACCGGTATCTGCTACCTCGACGGCGCCGCGGAGGCGGGATTCCTCGAACGCTTCGAGCGACAGCTCGCGCCGCGCCTGCGTGCCGCCGGTGCCGAACTGACCGGCATCTACGTCACCGAACCGGCGCCGAACACCTTCCCGCGCCTGCCGGTGCGCGAAGGCGAGCCGGTGCTGGTGTGGTTCGCGCGTTTCGCAGATGTCGATGCCCACCACCGCTACGAGTCGGCGTTGCTCGCCGACGGTCTGTGGAACACCGCGGTCGCGCAGGCCCTGCTCGACGGACTCAGGCAACCGCCGCAGCGGCTGCGCCTGGCACCCACGCCCCGTTCGGAGCTGCGGGCATGAGACGCGCGGCCTTGTTATCGCTAACCCACGTTGAGCCCGGCGCAACGGCAGGCGATCATGCCGCATGCGCCGCGCCGACCGACTCTTCCTGCTGATCCATGCCCTGCGTGGACGCCGTTCCGCCATCACCGCACAACGCCTGGCCGAAACCCTGGCCGTGTCGTTGCGAACGATCTACCGCGACGTTGCCGACCTGCAGCGTTCCGGTGTGCCGATCGAAGGCGAGGCCGGTGTCGGCTACATGCTGCGCAAGGGTTCCGACATTCCGCCGCTGATGTTCACGGCCGACGAACTCGAAGCCCTGGTGGTCGGTACGCGCTTCGTCCGTGCTTTCGGCGGCGTGCGACTGGGCCGCGAAGCCGCCGCCGCGCTGCTGAAGATCGAAGCGGTGCTGCCGCCGGAACTGCGCGAACGCAGCGAGCGCACGCGCATCTTCGCGCCGGAAGTGAACCGCCTCGAGAACAGCGGCCTGATCGACGACCTGCATGCGGCCGTCACCAGCGCGCAGGTGTTGCGCATGAGCTATCGCGACAACGATGCACGTGCCAGCGAGCGCGAGATCGAACCGCTGTGCCTGGCGTTCTGGGGCGGCAGCTGGACGCTCGGCGCCTGGTGCCGGTTGCGGTGCGATTTCCGCAACTTCCGGCCGGACCGGATCGTCGGCTATGCGACCACCGGAGAAACCTTCGTGGAGACGCGAGAGCGCGGCCTGGAGGCGTACCTGCGCGCGGCCAGGGGAATCCCGGACAACCGGTAGCCCGGGTAAGGCCGGCAGGCCGCACCCGGGGGTTGTCGCGCCGGAGTCGGCGGGTGCGCTTCGCTTACCCGGGCTACGTGTCGTTGCCGCCGCACCCGGGTCAGGGCCGCATGTCTCCCGTCTCGACGAAGCGCTGATGCCACGACAGCGCCTCTCCCAGCAGGTGCGGTGTGTGCTTGCCGTAGCTCTCGCGGCGCGCCCGGTCGAAGTAGTCCTGCAGCATGGGCCGGTAGTCGGGATGCGCGCAGGCATCGATGACGCGCTGCGCACGCTGCTTGGGCGCCAGCCCGCGAAGGTCGGCCAGGCCCTGCTCGGTGACCACCACCATCACGTCGTGCTCGGTGTGGTCGACGTGGCTCGCCATCGGCACGATCGACGAGATCCGTCCGCCCTTGGCGGTGCTCGGTGACATGAACACCGACAAATACGCGTTGCGGGCGAAGTCGCCGCTGCCGCCGATGCCGTTCATGATCCGCGTGCCGGCGACGTGGGTGGAGTTGACGTTGCCGTACAGGTCGGCCTCGATCATGCCGTTCATGGCGATGCAGCCCAGGCGACGCACCAGTTCCGGATGGTTCGATATCTCCTGCGTGCGCAGCACGATGCGCTGGCGGTACTCGTCGACATGGGCGAGGAACTCGTCGATGCCGGCCGGGCTGAGCGAGAACGATGTCGCCGACGCCATCCGCACCACACCCAGCTTGAGCAGCTCCAGCATGCCGTCCTGGATGACCTCGGTGAACGCGGTGAGGTCGCGGTAACCCGCCTGGGCCAGGCCAGCGAGGACTGCATTGGCGATGTTGCCAACGCCCGACTGCAGCGGCAGCAGCCGCGGCGTCAGCCGGCCACGTCGGATCTCGTGCGCGTAGAAGTCCAGCAGGTGCGCGGCGATCTGCTTCGAATCGGCATCGGGCGGCGCGAACGGAGAGTTGCGATCGGGCGCGTCGGTGTCGACGATGGCGATGATCCTGTCCGGGTCGCAGCGCAGGTAGGGCTCGCCGATGCGATCGTCCGGGTGCAGCAGCGGAATGGGCTTGCGGTCCGGCGGCAGCGCGGTGCCGTAGTAGACATCGTGCATGCCCTCCAGTGCCGCCGGCTGCCAGCGGTTGACCTCGAGGATGACCTTGTCGGCCTGGTCGAGCCAGGTCTTGTTGTTGCCAACCGACGACGACGGCACCAGGCGGCCGTCCTCGGTGATTCCGCTGACCTCGATCACGGCGACATCGACCGCGCCATAGAAGCCAAACCAGGTGTACTGCGCGACATGGCTCAGGTGCAGGTCGATGTAGTCCAGCTCGCCGGCGTTGATGCGCTCGCGCAGCGCAGGATCGGACTGGTAGGGCAGGCGCAGTTCGATGCCCTCCGCGCGCGCCAGCACGCCGTCCAGTTCGGGCGCGGTCGAGGCGCCGGTGAGCACCTTGATGCGGAATGCTTCGCCGGCCGCGTGTGCCTGCTCGATCTGCGCGGCCAACGCCTGTGGCACGGCCTTGGGATAGCCGGCGCCGGTGAAGCCGCTCATCGCCACGGTCATGCCGGGACGGATCAGGGCGGCGGCCTGCTCGGCGGGCATGCGCCGGTCGCGCAGGCCGGGATGGCGGATGCGGTCGCTCATGGGGACGGATGCGGGGCGGGGGAAATCCAGTCTATTCCGCGCCTGTAGCGTCGATGTGTTGGCACCGGCCCCGCCGCGTTGCCGTGGCTGGCCGTCGGTCGCAGCCGGCACGGATGGGCCTGGGGTCCTGCGTGGCTTACCCTTGCCGCGCAGCCACGTGGCCGCCCTCGATGCTCGATTCCTCGATGCCCAATGTCCCGATGCTCAATTCACTGCTGGCCATAGCGCTCGGCGCCACGCTGGGTTCGTGGGCGCGCTGGGGCCTGGGCGTCTGGCTCAACCCGCTCAACGGCAACGTGCCGCTGGGAACGCTCGCGGCCAATCTCGGCGGTGGTTACCTGATCGGCCTGGCCGTGGCCTGGTTCGGCGCCAGCCAGGGCGTGGCGCCGGAATGGCGGCTGTTCGTGATCACAGGCCTGCTCGGCGGGCTGACCACCTTCTCGACCTTTTCTGCCGAAACCGTGCAACTGCTGCAGCGCGAAGCCTACGGCTGGGCGCTGGCGACGATCGCCCTGCACCTCCTTGGATCACTGGCGGCGACGGTGCTGGGCATCATGACGATGCGCTGGCTGCGCGTCGCGATGGCCTAGCCCCGCCGGTATTCGGGGAGCCAGGGAGCGGTTTCGTCGCGCCCACGCCGCTCCCGTCGCAGCCAGGCCCCGGTCGCCGCAACCCGCGGCTATGCTCGGCCGCACAACATCCCTGCACCGCCCCACGCGAGTCCGAAGCCCCGGCATGGTCACCAACTTCTCCTTCATCGTCCGCCTGATCGCTGCCTGGTTCGTGGCGTTCCTGGCGTTGTCGATCCTGATCAACGCGACGCCGCTGGGGCGGTTCGACGGCTGGCCGCTGACCTTCCTTTTCCTGGTCACGATCGGTTTCGTCATCACCGGCGCTGTCTCGCACCTGCGGCGGGTACGCCTGATCGCCGGCCAGGGCGATGTCAATGCGGCAACGCTCGGCAATCGCCAGCGCCGGCAGATCGAGATTCCGTTCGAAGCCGGCGAAGCATTCGACCTGCTCGATGCAGCGATCCGCGACCTGCCGCGCACCGAGGAGATCGAGAGCGCACGCGACAGCCTGCAGATCCGCGCCAAGGTCAAGCGCCTGCAGCCCTATGGCAGCAATCCGTCCTCTCGCTACTTCAATCCGCTCGCGCTGTTCGGCACGGCCCGCAACCAGATCCAGGCGACCGTGACGCCGGGCGAAAGCACCGGCAGCGTGACGCTGATCTGCGAACCGGAAAACGGCGCGTGGAGCGACTGGTTCTGCGTCGATGACGGCACCAACCTCGAGAACGCCGAGGCGATCACCCGCGCCGTCGCGCGCCGCATCGCCGAGCGTCGCCGCAGCGAACAGGCCGCCGCCGCGCAGACGGTCACCGAGAAGGAACTCACCGTGGCCAAGCTGAGCCTGCTGCATGCGCAGGTCGAACCGCACTTCCTTTACAACACGCTGGCGAGCGCGCAGTACCTCACCCGCACCGACCCGATCCGCGCCGACGAGATGCTCGGCCACCTGATCCTGTACCTGCGTCATTCCCTGCCGCGGACCGATGAAGCGTTGTCGACGCTCGGTGTCGAGCTGGAGCGCTCACGTGCGTACCTGGAGATCCTCAAGCTGCGCATGGGCCCGCGCCTGGCCCTGCAGATCGATGTCCCCGAGGACCTGCGCGCCACTCCGCTGCCGCCGATGATGCTGCAGACGCTGGTCGAGAACGCCATCAAGCATGGCCTCGAGCCCAAGCCCGGCGGCGGCACCGTGTGGATCCTGGCGCGAAGCAACGATCGGATTGTCTCGGTGACCGTGGCCGACGACGGCGATGGCTTCAACGCCGAAAGCACCGGCACCGGCATCGGCCTGAAGAATGTCCGCGAGCGTCTTCGTCTCGTCTATGGCGGTGCCGCAGCGCTGGCGATCGTGGCCAACTTCCCCAGTGGCGTCGCCGCGACGATCACCGTCCCGGTCGCTGCGGCGCAGGAGCCCGGCCATGGCTGAGTCGAAAGTGATGAAAGCCGTCGTCGCCGAGGATGAGGAGCTGCTGCGCAACGCGCTGGTCGAACTGCTCGGCGAAGTCTGGCCACAGCTGGAGGTCGTCGCCGAATGCGAAGATGGCGCCAGCGCGCTGGAAGCGATCGCCGAGCATCGTCCCGACGTGGCCTTCCTCGACATCCGCATGCCTGGCCTGACCGGCCTCGATGTCGCCGCGGCCGCGGCCCAGGCCAGCCCGGGCACGCAGGCGGTATTCGTCACTGCCTACGATCAGTACGCCGTCGACGCCTTCGAGCACGGTGCGATCGACTACCTGCTCAAGCCGGTCGGGCGCGAGCGGCTGGCCGCCACCGCCAGGCGCGTGCAGGCGCGCGCTGCCGCGGGCAGTGTCGATGCAGCCGCGCTGGCCGAACTGGTCGCCAGCCTCAACCTGGCGCCACAGAGTACGGAGCCGCCGTTGACCTGGATCACCGCCAGCGCCGGCCGCGACACGCGCCTGATCCTGGTTGACGACGTCGCCTACTTTCGCGCCGAGCACAAGTACACCGTGGTCATGACGGCCGAGGGCGAGGCGTTGATCCGCAAACCCATCCGCGAACTGCTGGCGGCGCTCGACCCGGCCGTGTTCCGCCAGATTCACCGCTCCACCATCGTCAACCTCAAGGCGATCGCTTCAATCGTGCGTGACGACAGCGGCAAGGGCGTGGTGCGCCTTCGCCAGCGTCCGGAAACACTCACCGTAAGCCAGCCGTTCATGGCGCTGTTCAAGCAGATGTAGCGGCCACCACCAGCCGCAGACCGAATGTCATGCAGTACCCACGACGTGGCTCAATGCCGCGAAAGGATGCCCCATGCGCAACGTAATGGCTTTCGTCTACTTCGTCCTCAGCCTGTTCGGCTGGATCGACGGTCCCGGCAACACGCTCGTCGCCCGCAGCAGCGAAAACGGCGTCGAGACGCTGCTCAGCCAGACCCGCGTCGCCAGCGGCAACGTCCGCTTCGAGTGCCTGCGCAGCGCCAGCGGCCATTGCCACTACGTGGTGTTCGCCGGGCGATGTGCCAGCTCCGCCCCGGCGGCGGATGGCCGCTGCACGCAGCAACCTGCCGGCACGTTCGACGTGCGCGTCGGCCAGACGCGCGAACGCAGCGATCTGCCCGCGGATTTCCGCCTGTGCGTCAGCCATCGCGATGGCGAGGTCGATGCCGACTGCAAGCCGGCACGGCAGTGACGCTCAGATCACCCGCAGCGTGATCGCCTTGAGCACCGCGCGGGTGCGGTCGCGGGTGTCGAGCTTGTCCAGGATCACCGACACATAGTTCTTCACGGTGCCTTCGGCGAGGAACATCGCCCGCGCGATCTCCTTGTTGGAGTAGCCACCGGCGAGCAGCCTCAGGATCGCCACTTCGCGCTCGGTGAAGTTCTCGCGCGGCGCTTCGCTGGCGTGGTACTGGTACCGCGCCCGCACCGGGTCGGTGCTGACCGGCTGCAGCAGCGTCTCGCCGGCCGCCACGCGCGCAATCGCCTCGCGCAGCTCCTCGGGTGCGGCATCCTTGAGCATGAATCCCTGCGCGCCGGCCGCGGTGGCGCGAAGCAGCAGTTCGCTCTCGTCGAAGGTGGTCAGCAGCAGCACCGGCGTCTGGTCGCCGCGCTCGCGCATGCGCCGCAGTGCTTCGATGCCGTCGACGCCGGCCATGCGGATGTCGCTCAGCACGACATCGACCGGCGTGGTCGCCAGTTGCTCAAGCAACTGCGCGCCGTCCTCGGCCTCGAACACCACTTCAATTCCATGTCGCTCCAGCAATGCGCGCAGGCCGGCCCGGACGATGCCCTGGTCGTCGGCGAGGGCAATGCGGAGCGCTGCACTTGTCGGCGCCGGACTCATGGACGATGAACTCATGCCGGCAGGCTCGCCTCGATCCGCAGCGCGCCACGCGCCGACGTGGACAGTGCGAGGCTGCCACCTGCGGCGACGATCCGCTCGCGCATGCCGGCCAGGCCGTTGCCTTCGCGCACGGCCCCGCGAACATGGCCGTCGTCTTCCACCTGGATGCACAGCCGGCCGGCGTTGCAGGTCAGCGCGACCCGGACGACGTCGGCGTCGGCATGGCGCGCGCTGTTGGTCAGGGCTTCCTGCACCAGGCGCAGGATCGCCTCGGCCACGGCCGGGTCGTTGACTTGCACGTTGTCGTCAATGTCCAGTCGCAGTGCCGGCCGCGGCATCGGCGCGGCCAGTGCGCGCAGCGCGGTGGCCAGGTCGAGGCCGCGATCGTGGCGGATCGCCTGGACGATGCCGCGGATGTCGGTGAGCAGCTCGCTCGACAGCTGCTGCGCGATGGCGATCTCCTGGCGCCCCACAAACGCGGGATCTGCGGCGAGCGCGCGCAGGTTCAGCGTCATCGCAGTCAGCTTGTGGCCGGCGACGTCATGCAGTTCGCGGGCGACGCGCAGGCGCTCGTTGTCGCGGGCCGAGTCGGCCAGCAACGCGCGCGTGGCGAGCAGGTCGGCGTTGACGCGTGCCAGCGCATCGCGGGCTTGTTCGGCGCTGGTCGCGTACCACGCGCACAGCGCGGCGAAGGCCTGGAATCCGCCGTGGATCATCACCACCGTCAGCGGCGCGCTGTGGTCGTCGCTGCGCAGCAGGAAGTAGTAGGCGATGTCGACCAGCACCACCGCCAGCACCGTGATCCGCACTGGATACGACAGGGCCATCACCGCCGTCCACACCACCAGCAGCACCGGCGAGACCGACGGACGCGGATCGAGCCAGATCAGCGTCAACGCGATCAGCGGCATCAGCACGACCGTCAGTGGCCGCAACCAGGTCACGCGCGGCCAGACGTCGGTGACCAGCAGCAGCACCCCGAACGAGGCGACCAGCGCCAGGCCATACGGCAGCCGCTCCGACGGCATCCAGCGCAGCGCCAGGCCCACCGCCACGAGGGTGAACAGCCCGGCCAGGTTCAGCGGTTGCAGCAGCGTGCGCAGGCGTTCCTTCATGGCGGCCATGCTGCGACTGCGGCGGCGGTCACGCAATGCCGTCCGTGCCGAAAGTGACTTCCGGCAGGTCGCGGCGATGACCGCGAGCACTGCTGGCGGCGATTGCAGCGGCGCAGCCTGAGGCCACATCCGATGACACGGGATTGGCGCCATGAACAGCTATCAGGTCCTCGTTTCCGTCCATGGCGCGATCGGCGTGGTCGCGCTGGCCACGTTCTGGAGCAACGCCGTCCTGCGCAAGGGAACCGTCCTGCATCGTCGCGTCGGCCGCGTGTTCCTGCTGGCGATGGCGGGCATCCTGCTGACCGCCGCACCGATGGCGTGGATCACGCATCTGCGCGGCCGCACGGTGACGGCAGCCTTCCTCGCCTACCTGGTGGTGATCACCGCCGCCGCCGTGTGGAGCCAGTGGCGCGCGATCCGCGACCAGGATGATGTGGTGCGCTACACCGGTCCGGTCTACATCGGACTCGGCGTGCTGTCGCTGCTGTCCGGCCTGGCCGTGCTCGCCCTCGGCATCAAGGTTGGCGCGCCCCTGCTGATGGGGTTCTCCGCGGTCGGGTTGTTCGCAGGCTACGACCATCTCCACAAGTGGCGTCATCGCGCCGAACTGGGCGCGCGCCGCGAGTGGTGGCTGGTCGAGCACTACAACGCCGTCCTTGGTAACGGCATCGCCACGCACATCGCGTTCCTGTCGATCGGATTGCCGCGCCTGCTGCCGGCGATCAGCGGTGGCGCGCTGAGCTACCTCGCCTGGTTCGGACCACTGCTGGTGGCGGTGATCGCGAAGGTGATGATCGACCGGCGCTGGAAGCCAAAGCCGGCCGAGCGGGTTTCGTCGACGGGGTGACCCGTGGCGTGCCCTATCCCGGGTGCGCGGCGCTTACCCGGGCTACGCGGCGATATGGCGATCGGTTATGTCGCGCTGAAAAACCGTTCCGACCGGATAACCACAGTTTTACCTCCGCGCTGGCGCGTCCGGTTACCAATGGACGCCCCGACAGCGACGGAGTGGAAGGTCATGCGGATCAGCATCATCGGCGCCGGATTCAGCGGCTGCGTGCTGGCCACCGAACTGGCGCGCGCCGCGCCGGCAGGTGTGGACATCCAGCTGGTCGGAACGCCCGACAGCTACGGCCGCGGCGTGGCCTACGGCGAAGCGAGGCCCGAGCACCTTCTCAACGTCCGCGCACGTGACCTCGGCGCCACCGCAGATCATCCCGGTGAATTCGCCGACTGGCTGAGCCTGACCGAGCGCGCCCGCCACAGCTTCCTGCCACGCCTGGTGTACGGCGAGTACCTGCACTCGCGCCTGCAGGGCGCCGCACAGGTATCGCTGGCCGCGCTGGCGCGGGTCGAGCAGGAAGCGATCGCGATCCAGCGCGACGCCGGCGCATTCCGCATCCACCTGGCCGATGGCGCCGATTTCCTCAGCGACGTGGTGGTACTGACGGTCGGCGCGCTGCCGCCACAACCGCTGGCGGGCGTCGGACCCAGGCTGGCCCTGCACCCGAGCTACCTCGGCTGGCCCTGGCAGAACGGACTGGATGGCACGGGCGCGATCGACAACGTGCCGCCAACCGCGCGGGTGCTGATCATCGGCACCGGCCTGACCATGGCCGACGTGGTGACGACGCTGCATCGGCGCGGCCATCGCGGGCCGATCACCGCCCTGTCGCGACATGGCCTGCTGCCACACGCGCACAGCGAAGACCCGATCCCGGCGGTCGCGCTGCCGCCGACGGTGTTGCAGGCGCTCAACGGCCACGACCTGCGCCAACTCGTCCGCGCGCTGCGTTCGCTGTCGCCGATCGTTCCCGACTGGCGCGCGTTGATCGATGCGCTGCGTCCCTACCTGCAGGGCTTCTGGCGCGGGCTGCCGCAGCCGCAACGCGGTCAGTTCCTGCGCCACTTGCGTGCGCACTGGGAGGTGTTGCGCCATCGCCTGGCGCCGGCACTGGCGAGCGAGATCGAGGAGCTGCGCGTGCGCGGCCGCTTGCGCGTACGCGCCGGACGCATGCTGCGGGCGCGCCGCGGCGGCGATGCCATCGAGGTGCTGATCCGCGAGCGCGGTTTCGCCCACGCCAGCAGCGAGCAGTTCGACGTGCTGATCCGCGCCACCGGCTTCGATACCGACCTGGAGCGGACCAGCCATCCGTTGATCGCCCAGCTGCGCGACTCGGGCATGCTCAGCGCCGATCCGCTTGGGCTCGGCATCAACGCATCGCCGCGCTTCCAGGCGCTCGACGGCAATGGCGTGCCGGTGCGCGGGCTCTACGCGCTGGGGCCACTGCTGCGCGCGCAGCTGTGGGAGATCACCGCAGTGCCGGAGCTGCGCGTTGCGGCCGGGGTACTGGCCAAGCAGTTGTTGGCGTCGTCAAACGTCGGCGTCCGTCGCCCAGCCCTCACCGGTGCCGCGGTTGAAGACGGTGTCGGTGTCGAGCACGTTGCCGGCCGGGATCGAGTCCTGCTGCGCCAGTGACGCGTAAATCGGGGTGAAGTCCGGCGTGGTCGCTTCCATCAACTGCTCGTAGCTGTCGATGACGAAGTACGTCTTCTGGTAGGTGTCGATGCGGTATTGCGTGCGCATGATCCGCTCGAGGTCGAAGCCGATGCGGTTCGGCGACGCGCTGTCGAGGCAATGGATCGACTCGCCCTTGGACGAGACGATGCCGCTGCCGTAGATGCGCAGGCCGTCGGGCTGGCGGATCAGGCCGAACTCCACCGTGTACCAGTACAGGCGGGTCAGGTTGACCAGTGCGTCGGGGCCGATGCCGTGCGCCTTCACCCCGCCGCGGCCATAGGCCTGCATGTAGTCGGCAAACACCGGGTTCATCAGCAGGGGCACGTGGCCGAACAGGTCGTGGAACAGGTCCGGCTCGGCCAGGTAGTCCAGCTGCTCGGGCTTGCGGATCCACCACGTCACCGGGAAACGGCGGTTGGCCAGGTGATCGAAGAACGTCAGCTCGGGCAGCAGGCCTTCGACGCCGACCAGCTCCCAGCCGGTGGCCTTGCGCAGCATCCGGTTGAGGTCGTCGAACTTGGGGATGCGGTCGGGCGTCATGCCCATCGCTTCCTGGGTGGCCAGGAACTCGTCGCTGGCGCGGCCGACCAGGACCTCGCGCTGGCGCTTGAACAGGGTCGCCCAGACCTCGTGGTCGGAGGCGCTGTAGCTCGCCCACGGCTGCTCGACCACCGACGTCGTGTACACCGGCACGTAGCCCTTGTCGGTGAGCTGATGTTCGACGCGATTGGGGGTGGTGGCATTCATGGGGGCGGGGGCTCCTTCTGCTGACTACCGACTTTAGCGGCCGGGGCGCGCAATAAGCTTGCGTAGTTGCGCGTGTAGCCGGTTACGGCGCAATATCCTTGCGCAAACAGACAATAAGGCGCACGAAATGGCCGCTGTCGAACTCGACCGGACCGACCTCCTGGTACTCGCCGAACTGCAGCGCAGTGGCCGCCTGACCAACGCCGAACTGGCCGAGCGAGTGCACCTGTCGGCCTCGGCCTGCCTGCGCCGGGTGCAGCGGCTGGAACGTGAGGGCGTGATCGCCGGCTATCGGGCGGAGGTCGATCCCGACCGGCTGGGCCTGGGTCTGCAGGCGTTCGTGCGCGTGCAGCTGGTCCGTCACGACAGCGAGGCGATCGCGGCGTTCGTCGACTTCGTCAATGGCTGGGACGAGGTCGTTGCCTGTCATGCACTGACCGGTGACATGGACTACCTGATGCAGATCGTGGTCCAGGACCTGGAGCACTTCTCGCGCTTCCTGCTCGACCGCCTGCTCAACCAGGCCGGCGTCGCCGACGTCAATTCGAGTTTCGTCCTGCGTACGGTGAAGGCAAACCGGGGGATGCCGCTTCCGGCGCGCTAGTCCTGCCGGCTAGTCCTGCGTTTCGCCCGACAGCGGCGTCGCCTGCATCGATGGCCGGGCCCGGAACGCATCGAACCACGCGCTCAACCGCGGCCGGCCGTCGCGAAAACGCGGCAACTGGCGAAACGCCAGCCAGTCCAGCGCCGTGGCCAACGCGACATGGCCCACGTGCAGCGCGTCGGTGTCGAGCTCGCGCTCGAGCCAGTCATAGCTGCTTTCGAGCTTGGCGACATGACCATCGCGCAACGGCGGATAGCGCAGCTCGGCCGGCCGCCGCACCGTCTCCCAGCGCACCGCGATGCCGGCATCGGCCAGCCCCTGCGCGACCGCCTGCACGCGCAGCGCATGCCAGCGTGCTTCGCCATCGGCCGGGATCAGGCGCGGACCAGTGTGCAGCGTGTCCAGGTACGCGCAGATGACATCGGAATCGAACAGCGCTGGCCGCTCACCGCGCAGCAGCACCGGCACCTTGCCGAGCGGATTGCGCGCGAACACCGCTTCGTTGCGGCGGGTCGGGCTGGTCTCGTGGTGCACGACCTCGATCGACGAGGCCAGGCCGACTTCGTGGGCAAACACGAGCGCCTTGCGCGCATAGGGCGAGTGGGTCTGGTAGAGGAGTTGCATGGGCTGCCTGGTGACGGATCGGATCGCAGACGAATACTGGCGCCGCCAGCGCGCAGGTTGGCGGCGTTCGTCCCGTCCGCCACGCGCGTTTCCTGCACGACGCCCGGGATAAGCTGCGGCCCATGGAACTCGATCGATTCGACCGGCAGCTGCTGAACCTGGTCCAGGAGGACTCGGGGCAGACTGCCGACAAGCTGGCCGAGAGCGTGGCGCTGTCGCCCTCGGCGATCCAGCGCCGGCTGCGGCGCCTGCGCGAACAGGGCGTGATCGAGCGCGAATCGGCAATCGTCGACCCAAAGGCGGTCGGGCGCCCGACCCTCTTCATCGTCTCGCTGCAGGTCGAGCGCGAGCGGCCCGACCTGATGGCACAGCTGCGCAAGTGGCTGGCCGCGCAGGAACACGTGCAGCAGGCGTTCTACGTCACGGGCGAGGCCGATTTCATCCTTGTCGTCACCGCCCCCGACGCCGAAAGCTACGACGCACTGATGGGCCGGCTGGTCAGCGAGAACCCGAACGTCGCGCGCTTCACCACCAACGTAGCGATGAGCGTGGTCAAGCGCGGACTGACCATCCCGGTACCGCTCGAGGACTGAGAATCCGACATGGAACGTACGTCACCCAACACCGCGGCGGACTTCGCCTTTCTGTTTCCCGACTACCGGCCCACGGCACTGCTCGAGCTGCGCCGACTGGCGGAGACCGCACGCGTGGGCCGGGTCTTGGCCAAGCTCGAAAGCCAGCGCCCGTTCGGCAACTTCAAGGTGCTCGGCGGGATGATCGCCGGCCTGCGCGCGCTGGCACGCGCATCGGGTGCGTCCTCGCTGCAGGATCTGCTGGCCGATGGCGCGCGCCGTACGGGTTTGCCGCGGCTGCTCTGCGCCAGCGATGGCAACCACGGCCTGTCGGTGGCGCTGGCCGCACAGCGCGCCGGTGCGCAGGCACGCATCTACCTGCCGGCGTCGGTCGGGCCGGTGCGCGTGCAACGCATTGCCGATCGCGGCGCGCAGGTCGTCATCGTCGATGGCAGCTATGACGCCGCCGTCGATGCCGCGGCCGCGGCAGCCACTTCCGGCGACGGCCTGCTGATCGCCGACACTGACGACAATCCGGACGACCCGGTGGTCGCCGACGTGATGGCCGGCTACGGGCTGATCGCCGACGAGCTCGGCGTGCAGTTGCGCGAACTGGGCGTGCGCCCGGGCCATGCCTTCATCCAGGCCGGCGTCGGCGGGCTTGCCGCGGCCATGGCCGACGGCCTGCGCGAACACATGGCCGCATCGTCGCGGCTGATCGTGGTCGAACCGGAGTCGGCGGCCAGCGTCGCGCGCGCCCTCGAAACCGGGCAGCCGACGATGATCGACGGCGATCTGCACACCGTCGCCGAGATGCTCGCCTGCGGCCTGGCCTCGGCAGCCGCCCTGCCCGCACTGCGCCGCGCCGGCGCGAAGGCCGTCGCCGTCGACGAATCCGGACTCGCCGAGGCGGTCTACCTGCTGCGTGAGGCCGGAGGGCCGGAGTCGACACCGTCGGGAGCCACCGGCCTGGCCGGGCTGCTGCGGGTGGCGGGCGATCCGGCTTTGGCCAGGGTGCACGGCCTGGACGCGACCAGCGAAGTGCTGCTGATCGTCACCGAAGCGGCGCCAACGGCGGCAATTACACGCTAGTTGGCGGCCAACGTCCGCGAACCGGCGATGATCATGCGCACCATCATGGTCAGCTGGCGGATCAGGTCGGGGTCTTTCTCGGGTGGCGAATCCATTGCCGCCGCGCCCATCGCGAACACCAGGCGGGTGATCGCCTTGGCCACCAGGCCCGGCTCGCGCAGGGTGATGCCCTGGGCGCGGGTGAGGCGGATCAGGTCGACGCGCAGCTCTTCCTCGAAGAAGTTCAGCTCGCGGTCGACGGCGTGCTTGAAGGCGTCCGAACCGACCGTGCCCTCGCGCAGCAATACGTGCAGCAGCTTGTCGTCGGCGCGGACCTGCTCCATGAACGCCTCGACCGAACTGCGCACGATGCTTCGGTCGGTCTTCGCCCGGTAACGCGCCTCGCCCACGATCTTGCGCAGGGAACGGCCGGCCAGGCCGATCAGCGCCACCGCCAGTTCGTCGGTGTCGCGGAACTGCCGGTAGAAGCTGTTGGGAGCGATCCCTGCCTCGCGCGCGATCTCGCGCAGGCTCAGGGTCGACACGCTGCGATGCGGGCCGATCAGCTTCAGTGCCGCGGCGATGATGTCCTCGCGCGAAATCGAGGCCTTGCGGCCGGCCGCGTGGTCGCCTTCGGCAGGACGTTCAGGGCCGGGCGGTTCAGAACGTGGATTCACGAAGGCGGCTGGGCTGGGCTGAGTGGGCATCATACGCAGGGTCTATTAATGCACACATGTATACACACTCGTATGCGTGGCTGTATAGTGGCGCCATGAACGCTGTCACCCGCCCCCGCGGCCATCGCTCCTCCCGCTCGCGCGGTCCGCTGTCCCTCCTGCGCACCTGGGTCGCCCCGGACGTGTTCGACTTCTGGGCGTCGCACCTGCATCCGACCTGGTCCTGGAACCGCCCGCTGGCGCGGATCGTCGACCGCCAAGCGCAGTCGCGCGACGCGGTCACCCTGGTGCTGCAGCCCAACCGCCACTGGCAAGGGTTCCGCCCCGGCCAGCACGTCAACCTCGGGATCGAGATCGACGGCGTGCGGATGACCCGCAGCTACAGTCTCAGCGACGCCCCGCGCGCGGACGGCCGCATCGCGGTGACGGTCAAGCACATCGAAGGCGGTCGCCTGAGCCGGCACCTGTGCCAGGACGCGCGCGTCGGCGACATCGTCGACCTCGGCCAGGCCTTCGGCGACATGACCTGGCCACAGGGGGCCGACGGCGCGTGGCTGTTCCTCGCTGCCGGCAGCGGCATCACCCCGCTGATGTCGCTATTGCGTGCGCACGCGGTGAAGGGCATGCCGACGCCGCTGACACTCCTTTACTGGGCGCGCACGCGCGACGAACTGTGCTTCGTCGACGAGCTGCGCGCGCTGGCGAAGCAGCATCCGCAGTTCGTCGTGCACTTCGTGCTGACTCGCGAAGCTGCACTCAGCGAAGGCGAACGCGCCGGTCGCATTGACGCGGCACTGCTGTCGTCGCTGGTCCCGGACATCGCCCAGCGCGGCGTCTACGCCTGCGGCCCGGGCGGCTTCGTCGCAAGTGCCCGCGCACTCGCAGCCGGGCAGGCGCGCAGCTTCGCCGCCGAGGCCTTCACGCCGCCGCCGCGTGCTGACCGCGAGAGCGCGATCGAGGACGGCGGCCACGTCGAAGTCACGCTCGCCGCCAGCGGCCGCACCCTCAGCGTGCCGCGTGGACAGTCGCTGCTCACCGCCCTTGAAGACCAGGGGCTCAAGCTCGCCAGTGGCTGCCGCATGGGCATCTGCAACACCTGCGCCTGCGGCAAGGTCTCCGGCACCACCCGTCATCTGCACACCGGCGACGCCATCGGCGAACCGGTGTCCGCGCTGAGGCTGTGCGTCAACGCCGCCACCAGCGATCTCGTACTCGACCTGTGAGCGATCTCATGACCGCCCCGACCAACGCCAGATTCCGCAACCGCGCGCTGACTCCCGCCGAGCTCGACCGCTTCGGCGAAGAGCTAGATGCACTGCGTGCGCGCACCGTCGCCACGCTCGGCCAGCGCGACGCTGACTACATCCGCAACATCGTCAAGACGGTGCGCTACATGGGCGTGGCCGGTCGGGTGCTGCTGTTCGCCGGCGCGATCCTCGGCAGCACGCTGCTGCCGGCCCTGTTCTGGCCCGGCTGCATCGCCGGCACGCTGCTGCTGGCACTGGCCAAGATCATGGAGAACATGGAGCTGGGCCATAACGTCATGCACGGCCAGTACGACTGGATGCGCGACCCCCACCTCGACGGCAAGAGCTACGAGTGGGACATCGCCGGCACCAGCGACGCCTGGCGCAAGACGCACAACTACAAGCACCACACGTACACCAACGTGCGCGGCATGGACGACGACATCGGCTACGGCCTGCTGCGGATCTTCCCCGAACAGCGCTGGCGTCCGTTCTACCTGATCCAACCGGTCGTCGCGGTGGTCTTCGCGCTGCTGTTCGAGTGGGGCGTGGCGATACAGGACCTGAAGCTCGGCCGCTGGATCGCCGGCAAGACCAGCAACGCGCAGATGCGCAAGGCGCTGCGTCCGGTGGCGCGCAAGATGGGCCGCCAGGTGCTGAAGGACTACATCGTGTTCCCGCTGCTGGCCGGCCCGTTCTTCCTGCCGGTGCTGCTGGGCAACGTCGTGGCCAACATCCTGCGCAACCTGTGGACGTACACGATCATCTTCTGTGGCCACTTCACCGCCGATGTCGAGACGTTCCCGAAGGAATCGGTCCGCAACGAATCACGGGGCCACTGGTACCTGCGCCAGCTGCGCGGTTCGTCGAACATCGCCGGCGGCCGTCTGCTCAACGTCATGTCGGGCAACCTCAGCCACCAGATCGAGCATCATTTCTATCCGGACGTGCCGGCCAACCGCTACGCCCAGGTGGCGCCGGAAGTGCGCGAGATCTGCGCGCGCTATGGCCAGCACTACAACACCGGCTCGCTGCCGAAGCAGTTCGGCCAGGTAATCTGGCGGATCCTGCGTCACGCCTGGCCGAGCAGGCCGCGCAAGACGGCGCCGCTGGTGCGGCAGGAAACGGCTTGAACGCCTGACCCCTCCCCAACCCTCCCCATCGCTGCGCGAAAGGGAGGGAGCGTTGGTCAGGGCGCTGACGCCTGCGCCGGCTCGCACTTGCTGTCGCGACCGAACAGGCTGCCGATGCGGAAGCCTTCCTTCTCGCATTCCGGGTCGACCTTCACCGGTGCCACCACCGGCACCTTCGCCGCCTGCGCGGCGACGCGCGCGCGCTGCATCTGCGCCAGCTTCGCGCGGATCTGCGGCATCGCCGCCAGCGTCGCCCGCTCGCCTTCCATGATCGCGTTGTTGCGCTGTTCGAAATCGGCCGGGCCGATCTCGTTCACGCTCGGTCGGATCACCACGTCGGCGCGCGCGAGTTCCTGCTGGCCCAGGCGCTGGCCCATGATCGTGATCGACTGGTTGATGTTGCCCAGCACACTGCCCGGGTTCTTGCCGCTGGCCTTGCTGGAGATGTCGACGGCGATGACGAAGTCGGCGCCGAGCTGGCGTGCCGCATCCACCGGCACCGGGCTGACCACGCCGCCATCGACATAGTGGTACTGGCCGATCGTCACCGGCTCGAACACGCCAGGGATGCTGCTCGACGCGCGCACCGCCTGGCCGGTGTTGCCGCGCACGAACACGGTGCGCTCACCGGTTTCCAGTTGCGTGGCGACCGCGGCGAACGGCTTCTTCATCTGCTGGATCGTCTTCTGCCCTACCTGCAGGTTGACGTAGTCCTGCAGCTTCTGGCCCTTCACCACGCCGCCCGAGAACAGGCTGTAGTCGCGGATCTGCGTTTCGTCGAGGGCGAAGGCCTGCTTCTGCATCGCGAACGCATCCATGCCGCTGGCGTACATCGCGCCGACGACACTGCCGGCACTGGTGCCGGACACGACCTCCGGCTGGAAGCCGTTGGCCTCGAGCATCTTGATCACGCCGATATGGGCGAAGCCCTTGGCCGCACCGCCACCGAGGGCGACGCCAATGCGGATCTTCGGCGGCGGTGGAAGCGGCGCGATCACCACTGGCGGCGGCGTCGGCTTGACCGCCTCACCACCCCCGCAGGCAACGAGCAGGACGGTGAGGGAGGCCAGCAGCAGCGGGCGCAGGGCGGTCGGCGGGTTCATGGTGAACAGGTGCTCGGGGCGATCAGCGGCGCAGCATACAGCGATGGAGGCGCGGGAAATCTGACTGCCGTAACAACCATTCACCCGCCGTCGCTACCCGGGTGCGCTGCGCTTACCCGGGCTACGGACGGCATTGACCGTGGCGGTGTCCCGGGTGCGCAGCGCTTACCCGGGCTACGGACGGACATTGAGCGCGGCGGTGTACCGGGTGCGCTGCGCTTACGCGGGCTACGGACCGGCATTGACCGCAACGGTAGCCCGGGTAAGGCCGTAGGCCGCACCCGGGGCCTGACGACGGCGAACGATCAGAAGCCGTTGTCGCCATCGAGGATGCGACCGAGGCCACCGAGCACCGAACCCTCGCCGCGGTTCTGCCCGCCGCCCTGCGGCGCCGCGGCCAGCATCCGTCCGGCCATGCGCGAGAACGGCAGCGACTGCAGCCAGACCTTGCCCGGGCCGGTCAGCGTGGCCAGGAACATGCCCTCGCCGCCGAACAACATGCTCTTGATGCCGCCAACCGCGCGCACGTCCATCTGCACGCTGGCGTGGAAGGCCATCACGCAGCCGGTGTCGACATCCAGGCGTTCGCCGGCGCGCAGTTCGCGCTCGACCACGGTGCCGCCGGCATGGACGAACACCCAGCCATCGCCCTCGAGCTTCTGCATGATGAAACCTTCGCCGCCGAACAGGCCGGTGAGGATCTTGCGCTGGAAATGGATGCCCATCGTTACGCCGCGCGCGCCGGCCAGGAAGCTGTCCTTCTGGCAGATCAGGCGGCCGCCGTGCTCGTCGAGCTTCATCGCCAGCACGGTGCCCGGGTACGGCGCGGCGAACGCGACGCGCGCCTTGCCGCTGCCGGCGTGGGTGAACACCGTGGTGAACAGGTTCTCGCCGGTCAGCACGCGCTTGCCCGCCGACATCACCTTGTCCATGAAGCCGCCGCTCTTGCCACCCTGGCCGCCTTGGCCGGTGTGGCGGCCGTCGCCGAACACCGTGTCCATCTGGATCGCGGCGTCCTTGTACATCAGCGCGCCAGCTTCGGCGATCGCGCTCTCGCCCGGGTCGAGCTCTACTTCGACGAACTGCATGTCGTTGCCGACGATGCGGTAGTCGATGTCGTCGCTGCGGCCGCGCGACGGCGGCGGTGTCGGCGGCAGGTGCGCGGTTGCGGTGTCCACGGACTCGGCGAACTCGGGAACCGATTTGACGGCCTGCCAGCCGGCCATCCCCTCGCGCCAGCACAGATCATGGGGATTGCGGTGTGCGTGCGCGCGGGCGGCGGCGGGATCGAGCGGGCCGATGCGTTCCGTACTGCCGGCCGGGACGAAGTACCACTGGGACATGAGGGCATCCTGCGGGAGAAAGCGGCGAGTGTAGCCGCGCCCCGCGACCGGTCATCGGCCGAAGGTCACCGTCAACTTGCGGGTGCCACCAGACGGTTCAGGCGAGCGCGGCCAGGGCCGCGTGGCGAGCATGCAGGGCCGCGGTGTCGAACAACGGCACGCTCGCATCGGCGTCCCCGACCAGCAGTCCGATCTCGGTGCAGCCCAGGATCACGCCCTGCGCGCCGCGTGCAACCAGGTCGGCGATGATCCGCCGATACTGTTGGCGCGACTCGTCGCGGATCTCGCCCAGGCAGAGTTCGTCGTAGATCACGCGGTGGACGATGCCGCGGTCGTCGGCCTCCGGCACGAGTACGTCCAGGCCGTGCTGCTCGAGGCGCTTGCGATAGAAGTCCTGCTCCATCGTGAAGCGGGTGCCGAGCAGGCCGACGCGCTGCAGTCCGCGCGCACGGATCTCGTCGGCAGTGGCATCGGCGATGTGCAGCACGGGCAGGCCGCTCGCAGCCTCGACCGCATCGGCCACCTTGTGCATGGTGTTGGTGCAGATCACCAGCAGCTCGGCGCCACCGGCACGAAGGGCGCGACCGGCATCGGCCAGCACCTGGCCGGCGGCGTCCCAATCGCCGCTCATCTGCAGGCGCTCGATCTCGGCGAAATCGACGCTGTACAGCAGCAGCCGCGCCGAATGCAGGCCACCGAGGCGTTCCTTGACGGTCTGGTTGATCAGGCGGTAGTACGGCACCGTCGATTCCCAGCTCATCCCGCCGATCAGGCCGAGGACCTTCATTGCGCGTGCGCCTCCGCCGGGGCCGCGGCAGGTTTGCCGAAGCGTTCGCCGAAGAAGTCACCCGCATTCCACGACGGACGCTGCGGTGCGTCGGCGATCAGCGTGCCGATGCGCGCGTTGAGACGGGCCAGGCGCGCGGCGTCTGCGTACTGGATCGGTTGGCTGGTGTCGTCGCCGGGCTGGTGGTAGCGCTGGCGAAGGAAGTCTTCCTGGATCTTCTGCGCATCGCCGTCCGCGTCTGCGCGGCCCTTGTAGCCGCCGTCCAGATACACCGCCGGCACGCCGGCGCGGATGAACGCGTACTGGTCGCTGCGGACGAACACGACTTCCTCCGGCGACGGATCCGGTGACAGCTCCACGCCGACTTCCTTGGCCGCCTGTTGCACCAATGCCTGCAGGCTCGAATGCTCGATGCCGATCGGCACCACGTCCGAGGTCGGCGCCAGCAGCATCGGCATGTCCATGTTGACGTTGGCGACCAGTGATTCGCGCGGCACGGTCGGGTTGCGCGCGAACCACTCCGCACCGAGGAGGCCCTTCTCCTCCGCCGTCACCGCAACGAACAGCAGCGAGCGCTGCGGCGGCGTTGGCGCGTGGGCCAGGCGGTTGGCCGCTTCCAGCATCACCGCTATTCCCAGCGCATTGTCGAGTGCGCCGTTGTAGATGGCATCGCCGTTGACCGGCGCGCCGATGCCGACGTGGTCGAGGTGGGCGCTGAAGACCACGTGCTCGGCCTTCCTCGCCGGGTCGCTGCCCTCAAGGCGGGCAACGACGTTGCGCGAATCCACCGGCGTGATCGCCGTGCGTGCGGTGAGTCTGAGCATGCCGGGCAGGTCGAACGCACGCAGCTTGGCGTCGCGCAGGTCCTGGAACAGGCCCTTGGGACTGCGGCCGTTCGCGGACAGCAGCGCGTCGGCGGCGGCGGCGCTGACGCTGGCGTTGACCTTCAGCTGTGGCCAGGTGTCGATGCCCTTGCCGTCGGCGCCGCGCAGGCGCATGCCCGGGCGGTTCCAGTTGCCAGCGCTTCGCGACCACGGGTTCTTCTTCTGGTCCTCGTCGCTCTGCACCACGACGATGCCGACGGCGCCGCGGCGCACCAGTTCCTGTGCCTTGTTGCGGCTGGAGGAATAGAACGCGCGACGATCATTGTCGAAGCGTGCCGGCGCGCCGTTGAACATCACCGCGATCTTGCCCTTCACGTCGACCCCGGTGAAATCGTCGTGCTGCAGTTCCGGTGCGTACACGCCCTGCCCCACGAACACCGCCGGCGCCTCGACGTGCGCGTCGGCCTCGTTGTAGTTCACGCTTGGCAGGAACTCGTCGCGGAACGCCAGGGCCCGGCTCTGGCCATCGCGATTGATCACCAGTTCGTTGCCTTCGGCCTGGACCACGCCACGCAGCATCGGCACGCGCTGGAAGAAGCTGCCATCGTCGCCCGCCGGCGCCAGCCCGATCGCACGGAAGCGCTGGGCCACATACAGCGACGCCAGGTCGTAGCCACGCGTCCCGGCCTCGCGGCCTTCGAGCAGGTCGTCGGCGAGGAAGCGGACGTCCGCCTCGATGCGGCGCTCGTCGGCGCCAGCGTTGGCGTCGTAGGCCTCCTTCACCTGCGCAGCCGGTGCGCCGGATGGCGGGGCGTCGCGCTGGCAGGCAACGAGCAGCAGGGAGAGGCTAAGCAACGCGGCAATGCGCATGTCCAGGTCCGCTTGGCGAATGTCAGGCCGCGACGCTAGCACCGGGGACCGGCCGGGCCAAATGCCGGCCGGGCCATGCACAGCCAATCGGCTGGAGTCATTCCTGGCGTTATTCGCTGCGTCGCGGGAAGCGCAACACCGTCCCGTGCTTCTCGTCCGGACGGTTCCACAGCACCGGCACCTCGCGCGGGCTCGGCGGCTCCAGCTCCTCGGATGCCGGAACCATCGATTCCTCTTCGTCCTCCCAGCTGTAGCGCTTGCGCGGGGGCAACGGGTCGACGCGGCGCAGCAGCCACGCCGCCAGCACGCCGGCGGCCGCGCCGCCCAGGTGTGCCTGCCAGGACACACCCGGCTCACGCGGCAGCACCGTCAGCAGCATGCCGCCGTAGAACATGAAAGCGAGCATCGCCGCGGCGATGCTGGCGCGATCGCGGCGCAGCAGGCCGAGCACGAACACCAGGAACATCAAACCGTGGCTGAGGCCGCTGGCACCGAGGTGGTGCGAACCGGGATCACCCAGCAACCAGGCGCCGAGCCCGGAACCGATCCAGATCAGCGGCAGAGCCCGCAGCGTCGCCCGCGGGTACAGGCCACCGGCCAGCGTGCCGAGCATCAGCAAGGCGATCGAGTTCGCAGCCAGGTGCTCGAAGGAGCCATGCAGCAACGGCGCGGCCAGCACGCCGAGCAGGCCCTGCAGCGACCACGGCTGCACCGTCCAGGCGGCGACATCGAAATGGCCCTGGGCGCTGAACACCGCCGCCAGCACCAGCACGAAGGCCAGGCTGAGGTTGAAGGCGCGCAGCCAGCGGTGCTTGTCGGCCTTGCGCTGGGCCGGGGTATCGGGGACGGGCTCGGGCGTAGGCAGGTGCATGTTGAGCAGATTGACCCGGCTGGCGGCGAAAACAAGCCGGCGCCGCCGGGTTTGACTATCCCGCCCAGCAAACGCGGCCCCGTAGCCCGGGTAAGCGAAGCGCACCCGGGAATCCGGCGCCGCCGCCACATCCCCCGAGTGCGCTCCGCTTACCCGGGCTACACCGCCAGCCCGTAAAATGTCGCGATGAACGCCCCCTACCCCGCTGTACACCTCAAGAACGCCTGGAAATCCAGCCACCCGTGGATCTTCCAGCGCCTGGTCGAGAAGCCCGCGCAGAAGCCCAAGCCCGGCACGATCGTCGATGTTTACGGGGTCGAGGGCGACTGGATCGGCCGCGGCTTCTACAACGGCCACTCGCGCATCGCCGTGCGCATCCTGGAAAACAACCCGGACATCGAGGTCGATGCCGGCTGGTTCGCACGCAAGATCGCCGCAGCCGTGTCGCTGCGCCGCGATGTCCTCAAGCTCGATGCGGTCAGCGATGCCTGGCGCGTGGTCCACAGCGAGGGCGACGGGCTGTCCGGCCTGGTCGTGGACCGCTATGGCGACCTGCTGGTGGTGGAGTTCTTCAGCGCCGGCATGTTCCGCCATCGCGAATGGATCTACGAAGCGCTCAAAGCGCAGTTCCCGGGCTGCCGCTTCTACAGCTTCGCCGACGAGCATGTGCAGAAACAGGAAAGCTTCGATTTCCGAGGCAGTGAGCCGGTCCCACCGGCGGTGATCAGCGAGTACGGCATCAAGTTCCGCGCCGACCCGGCCGGCGCCCACAAGACCGGCTTCTTCGCCGACCAGCGCGAGAACCGCGAGTGGCTGTCGCAGCAGGTCGAAGGCAAGCGCGTGCTCGACCTGTGCTGCAACACCGGCGGTTTCGCCGTGTACGCCGCCGCGCGCGGCGCCGAGGAAGTGATCGGCGTGGACATCGACGCCGACGTGATCGAGATCGCCAAGGCCAACGGTAAGCTCAACAACGTGCGCCCGCGCTTCATCCAGGCCGACATCTTCCCGTGGCTGCGTGACGCCGGCATCCGCGGCGACCAGTACGACGTGGTCATCCTCGATCCGGCCAAGATGACCCGCGATCGCGAGCAGGTCATCCCGGCCCTGAAGAAGTACCTCGACATGAACAAGCTCGCCATGAGCGTGGTCAAGCCGGGCGGGTTGTTCGCGACGTTCTCGTGCACCGGCCTGGTCAGCGAGGAGCAGTTCCTCGACATGCTTCGCCGCGCTGCGTTCTATGCCGGCCGTACCGTGCAGGTGCTGAAGGTGGCCGGCGCCGGCGCCGACCATCCGTGGCTGGCGCAGGTGCAGGAGTCGCGCTACCTCAAGGCGGCGTTCTGTCGCGTGGTTGACTGATAGGTTGCAGGCCCCGGGTGCGCTTCGCTTTCCCGGCTACAAGCGAGTCCGTCACGCCACAAACCATCCGTCACACCACAAACCAAACGTAGCCCGGGTAAGCGAAGCGCACCCGGGGCCGTCACGCCGGGAGCGCACGTAGCCCGGGTAAGGCCGACGGCCGCACCCGGGGCCGTCACGGCATCGCGGCGTCACGGTACGAGCGCACGCTTCTCAGGCATTGAGATCCGACCGGCTAGACTGGCGCCATGCCTGATCCGTCCCTGCTCCTGCTCGTCCTCCTCGTCGCGGTCATCGCCGCGATCGTCCTCCTCATCGCACTGCTGCTGCGCAAGCCCGAAGGTCGCCTCGAGCAGGCCCTGCGCGAGGAGCAGCGCGACGGGCGCAGCGAGTTGCGGCAGCAGCTCGACAGCCTGTCGATGCAGCAGGAGCAGCGCATCGAAGGCTTCGCGACCCGCCTCAACGACGCTGCAGCGCGTACCGACCAGCGCCTGGAAGACCTGCGCGAGGCGCTGACCGAAGACGCCCGCAAGGCACGCAGCGAAACCGCACTGGCGCTGAAGGACTTCGCCACCGCGCTCGACAGCCGTGTCGGCGAGCTGACCCGCAACAACGAAACCCGCCTGGGCGAGATGCGCACGACGCTCGAAGCCAGGCTGCGCGAGCTGCAGGCCGACAACTCCGCCAAGCTCGAACAGATGCGCGCCACCGTTGACGAAAAGCTGCATGCGACGCTGGAAACGCGCCTGACCGAAAGTTTCGGCAACGTCACCCAGATGCTGGCGCAGGTGCACCAGGGCCTGGGCGACATGAACAAGCTCGCCGCCGACGTCGGTGGCCTGCAGCGCGTGCTGACCAACGTGAAATCTCGCGGCGTGTTCGGCGAAGTGCAGCTGGCCGGCCTGCTCGAACAGGTGTTCGCGCCGGACCAGTACGCCTCCAACGTCGCGACCGTGCCCGACAGCACCGAGCGCGTCGAATTCGCCGTGCGCTTCCCGGGGTCCTCCGGCGATGCGCCGGTGTGGCTGCCGATCGACGCCAAGTTCCCGCGCGAGGATTACGAGCGCCTGCTCGACGCGCAGGAGCGCGGCGAACCGGACCTGGCGCGCGCTGCCGGCGATGCGCTGGAACGTCGCGTCCGCCACGAGGCTGCCCGCATCCGCGAGAAGTACATCGCGGTGCCGCACACCACCGAGTTCGGCATCCTGTTCCTGCCGACCGAAGGCCTCTACGCCGAAGTGCTGCGCCGCCCTGGCCTGGTCGATGCACTGCAGCGTGACGTCCGCATCGCGGTGGCCGGCCCGACGACACTGCTGGCGCTGATGACCAGCTTCCAGATGGGCTTCCGCACGCTGGCGATCGAGAAGCGATCGAGCGAAGTCTGGCAGACCCTGGGCGCGGTGAAGACCGAGTTCGCGAAGTTCGGCACCGTGCTGGACGGCGTCAAGAAGAAGCTCGACGAAGCCAGCAACAAGCTCGAGGAAACCGGCCGTCGCACCCGTGTGCTGACCCGCAAGCTGCGCGATGTCGAAGCGTTGCCGGCCGAAGAGAGCCAGAGGCTGATTGGCCTGGACATCGAAGACCCGGCTGACGATTGAGCCGCGTGCGCCCTGCCCCGCCCTTCCCCCGAACGCCGGCAACGCGGCAGACCGCGGTCATCGTCGCGGTGCTGCTGACGTTCGCGGCGTTCGCCATTTGGTCGCTAGCAACCGGCGCGGATTACCTCGGGCAGGTGCTGCCGGGCGGATTGCCGCTGGGCAACGCGCTCGCCGCGACGTTCCTGTGCGCATTGGCAGCTGCGGCCGTCGGCATGAGTGTGCGCGGCACGGTCCTGCGGCGTGTGTCGCTGGCAGCATTGATGGCCGCTGCGGCCTGGCTGCCGGTATCGATCCTGCTTGCCGGCAACCTGGCGCTGAATTTCGCGGGAGGTCGGGGTGACGCGTGGTTGATGCTCAGCCTGGCGGTGGCGATGGCCGTGCTCGCGACGCTGGCGTGGGCGTCGATCGCCACGATTGTTGCGGCGTGCAGGCGCAGGGCTACGCTGAGGCGTGGGCCGGGGCTGTAGCCCCTGCGGCCCGGCGCAATATCAACGGCAAATGCAGATGGATCCCGGCGTACGCCGGGATGACGGTCGTGGGATCAACCGCCATCCGCCGGCATGACCGGCATCGCATCGACCGGCACCTGCGGATTGCTGTCATCCTGCAGATAGTCGGGCAGCGTGTCGGTGTCGTTGCCGTTCATGCGGTCGCCCAGGATCTGGTAATCACGGCGTTGCATCCAGGCATCGCGGACGAGGGCGTAGTCGTCTTCCGCACCTTCGCGGAAGCTGTCGGTAGCCAGCAGCTGCGAGCGGATGTCGACCAGTTGCAGGCCCTGCAGCGGGATGCGGACGCGGTCAGCCTCGACCTGGCGCAGCGGGCTCAGTGGCGCGTCGCCGACCATGCCGAACGTATCGCGCAGCGTGCGCGGGCCGAACAGCGGCAGCTCGACGAAGCGCGAGCGTCTCCAGCCCCACACGCCGAGCGTCTGGCCGAAATCCTCACTGCGGTTGGGCAGCTTGGCGTCGGAGGCCGGGTCGAAGATACCGGCGATGCCCAGGGTGGTGTTGAGGATGAAACGCCCCAGCGACTGTCCGGCCTGCTTGGGCTTGCCCTGCAGCAGCGCGTTGACTGCCGACACCGGCTGGCCAAGGTTGTTGAAGAAGTTGCTTACACCGAGACGAAAGGGACGCGGCACCACCTTGACGTAGCCGCGCGCCAGCGGCCGCGCGACACCACGGTCGACGGCATTGTTGAAGCGGTGCATCTGCCGGTTGTACCGCTCCCACGGGTCATAGACCGCGGGCATCACCGCCGGCGCCGGCAGATTGGGGTCGGCATAGGCGTCATCGGGCTCGCCGTACAGGGCGTCGTAGTCGCGTTCGGCCTGGGTGCGCTCGTCCGCGGGCGGAGCCGTCGCCGGCTCGGTCTGCGGTTCGGGCGTGGGCACCGGCTCGTTCGGCACCGGCGTGGCCGGTTGCGGAGAAGCGGGTACTGGCTCGGCAGGCGTCGGTGCAACCGGTTCGGGCGTCGTCTCCGGTTCGCCATCGATCGACGCCTTCACGCACGCGCGCGCCTTGGCCGCGTCGTCACCGGCTTCCTTCATGCAGCGATCGAATTCCTCGCGCTGCTGGCCAGACAACGGACGCGTAAGGATCTGCGCCTGGCCGAACATCGGCGCGCAGAGAAGGACCAGGGCGAGTAGGGGTGCGTGGGGGCGCATGGGTCGCAGTTTAGAGGTTCAGGAGCAGGCACGGCCCGCCACTGGCAGGTTCGTGGCCGGAACGCTGTGTTCGCGGGCTCGGGAGACGCGCTCAGCCGGCGAAGGCGAGGGCGTCGTCGAGGCGGTAGGCGGCACGCAATTCGGCCAGCCCGGGTGGATCACCGCTGACCCGGACTATACCGGTGCGGGCGCACAGCTCCGAGAGCAATGCCAGCCCGGCGCTGTCGACGCTGCTTACCGCACCGAGATCGAGCCGTACCAGGCCCGGCCCGACTGTGCGCAACTGCGCCCACAGCGAGGCGACCGCGGCGCGATCGAGCGCGCCGCTGAAGGCGAGGGTGTCACCGTCCTGGCGGACCGTCGCGGTGGTCATCTCAGTTGCTGCTGTCGGCCTGGGCCTGCAGCCTGCCCGCCTTGATGTCGGCAGCCACCTGCGGGATCGACTTCTGCTTGAGCGGCGCGTCGAACTGGTTACGGAACGTCTGCACGAAGCTCACGCCCTCGACCATCACGTCGAACACCTTCCACTGCGTGCCGACCTTGCGCATCAGGTAGTCGACGGGCACCGCCTCGTTGCCCTGGCGCAGGTATTCGCTGGAGACCTTGACGATCGCGCCGCCGCGGATCGGCGTTTCCGACTTCACGCGGACCTTGAGCTTGCTGTTGAGGTCGAGCAGGGACGAGCCGTAACGCTGCATCAGGCTGTCGGCGAGGGCATCGGCGAACACCTTGACGTCCGCATCGGAGGCGCCGCGGCCGTGCACGCCGAGGACCAGGCGGGCGGAGTAGTCGCGGTCGAACATGTTGTCGAACTCGCTTGCGATGAACTGGCGCAGCGCGCCACGGTCCTTGCTGAACTCGGCGCGGCGGCTTTCCAGCGTGGCCAGGATGCGGGTGCTGTTACTCAGCACCAGCGCGCTCGGCGAGCCGGCCGGGGCGGGGGCGCCGGCGGCCGGAGCCGCGGCAGGTGCCGCCTGGGCCAGCACCACGGCGGGCGCGGCCACTGCAAGGGCGGCGGCGATCATCAGGGAAAGAATGCGATTTCTGGGGGTCATGGTTTTTTGGTCTCGTCCGTGGGGGCGGCATCGCCCTTCAGGTAGTCGGGAACGTCTGCAGAGGGGTCGGAAGCTTGGCCGGCATTGTCTGCGGGCTTTGCGCCACCGCCGCTGAACATGTACTTGCCGACCAGCTGGATCAGGTCGACCGCGGACTGGGTCAGGTAGATCTCGTCGCCTGGCTTGAGCGAATCCGGGTCTCCGCCGGGTGCGAGATTGATGTAGCTCTCGCCCAGCAGGCCGCTGGTGAGGATGCTGGCAGCGGTATCGGCCGGCAGCTTGTCGTAGCGCTTGTTCACCGCCATGGTCACAACGGTGTCGAACTTGACGGGATCTACGTCGATCTTGTCGACATGACCAATCGCCACGCCGCCGATCTTGATCGGAGCATTGGGGCGTAGGGCGCCGATCGTCGAGAAACGTGCAGTCAACGGGTAGGTATCACCACCCAGGCCCCAACGGCCGTTGGTGGAGGCAAGCGCCAGGACCAGGAGCGATGCCAGGGCCAGCAGCAGGAAGGCGCCGACGGCAAATTCGATACGGGGGGCGCGGATGCTCATCGGTGAATACTCATATAAGTGTGTCGCCTCAGCGGAAGAGGAAGGCGGACATGACGAAATTGAACATCAGGACGAGCAGCGAGGCATTCACCACCGCGCGGGTGGTGGCGACCGAGGTGCCTTCGATGGTCGGCTCGGCATGGAAGCCGACGTAGGAGGCGACCAGGGCCGCGGTGCCGCCAAATACTGCCGACTTCACCAGCGCCATCAGGAAGTCGTCGACAAAATCGACGCTGTCCTTCAAAACCTGCCAGAACGTGCCGGCATCGAGCCCGATCACGTGCACCGACTCGAAGTAGCTGGCGCTGATCGCGAAGCTGCAGAAGAAGCCGGTCAGCAGGGGTACGCACAGCACCGCCGCCCAGAACCGGGGCGCCACGGCCTTGCCGATCGGATCGATTGCCATCAAACCGAGGGCGGTGATCTGGTCGGTGGCCCGCATCAGGCCGAGTTCGGCCGCGATCGAGCTGCCGGCGCGGCCAATGAAGAGCAGGGCGGTCAGGACCGGCCCGAGCTCGCGATACATGCCCAGGCCGAGCAGCGCGCTGACCTGGGCGGTGGCGCCGTAGGTCTCGAGCGCGCGATAGCCAAGCAACGTTACCGAAAGACCGACGAACGCGCCGCCAACGGCAATGATCGGCAGCGAACGTGCGCCGATCTTGTAGATCTCGCGAATCAGTTCCCGGAAAAAGTCCGGGGTCGGCTTCGAGGCGCGGAATACCGACAGCGAGAACAGGCCGGCGCGGCCAAGCGAGCGGGTCGCGGCAACGAAGGGCATCAGGCGTACTCCGCCGCGCGCGGCGCGGCATCGAAGGCGATCGGACCGTCCGGCTCGCCCTTGAGGAACTGGCGCACGAGCGGATCGTCGCTCGCCTCGAGCTCCGCCGGCGTGCCGGAGAAGACGATGCCGCCGTTGGCGATGACGATGGCATGGTCGGCCACCGGCAGGGTTTCGTGGACGTGGTGGGTGACGACGATGCTGGTCAGGCCGAGCGTGTCGTTGAGGCGGCGGACCAGCGCCATCACCACGCCGCTGGCGATCGGGTCGAGGCCGGTCAGCGGCTCGTCGTAGATCATCAGCGGCGGATCCAGTGCCAGCGCGCGCGCCAGGGCGACGCGGCGCGCCATGCCGCCGGACAGCTCGCGCGGATAGGCGTCGGCGGCGGCGCGCAGGCCGACCGCATGCAGCTTCATCAGCACCAGCTGGCGGATCACCGGCTCGGGCAGGTTGGTGTGCGCGCGCAACGGCAGGGCTACGTTCTCGGCCGCGGTGAGGTCGGTCAGCAGGCCGTTGCCCTGCAGCAGCACGCCGATGCCCTTGCGCAACTCGAGCAGCGCGCGCCGGCCCTGCGGGACGTGCTGGCCGAATACCTCGACGCTGCCTGCGGACGGCGCCAGTTCGCCGGTCAATGCAGCCAGCAGCGTCGACTTGCCGCTGCCGGACGGACCGAGCACGGCGACTATCCCGCCGCGCGGCACATCGAGGTTGATGTCACGCAGCACGGTGCGTCCGCCACGATCGAGGCGGAGCTGGCTTAGGCGGACGATGGGGCCTTCGTTGCTCATGCGCGCGGGTGCATTCCGGAACTGCCGTGCAGCGAGGTCGGCAGTGTCGCCGGAGATGGCTGAACGGGAAGCGGGGCGGGCATTGTGGCAGGTTCGGCCGGGATGCTCGACGGGATACGGGGCAGGGACCCGCAAAAGCGCAAAGTCGGTGTGGTGGCGGTGTGTGCCGGGCGTGCCTGCCTGTCTCAGCGCGTGCGTCGCCGCTCCGGCAAGATAGCCGCGATGGCCAACCGCCCCGACTTCCGCCGACCCGACTTCCGTCTCTACCACTCCAACAGCCTGGACATCCTGGCGCAGCTGCTGGCGCAGGAACTTCGCTCTCCGGCGCCGGGGCAGTCGCTGCTGGCACCCGACATCGTCCTGATCCCGCAGGTCGCCATGCGCCGCTGGCTGCAGGCGACGCTGGCGAAGACCTACGGCATCGCCGCCAACCTGGAGTTCCTCACCCCGGGCGAGTTCGTCCATCGCGCCCTGGATGCGAACGTACCCGGTGGCGCCGGCGACCTCGACGCAGATTCGCTGCAATGGCACCTGTATTCCGCGCTGACCGATCCGGCCGCGCTGCGCGCGCCGGCATTGCGGCCGCTGCGCGCCTACCTGCACGCAGGCGCGGATGCGCTGAAGCCGTGGTCACTGGCCGGCGAGCTGGCAGGCGTGTTCGAGAAGTACCAGGCCTGGCGGCGCGACTGGCTGCTGGCGTGGGAAGCGGGGCACGAACCCGGTGATCCGCAGGCCGCGCTATGGCGACGCGTGGCAGCCGGCGGCGGTCATCGCGCCCAGCGGATCGGCGACTACCTGGAACGATTTGCCGACGGCACCGGGCCGTTGCCAGCGGGTTTGCCGTCGCGCCTGTTCGCCTTCGCGACCTTGAACATGTCGCCTGACGTGCTGCGGGTGATTGCGACCCAGGCCCGCGTCGGCACGTTCCACTTCTATCTGCCGAGCCCGACCAGAAGCTACTGGGGCGACCTGCAGACGCTCGCCGAACAATTGCGCAGTGGTGCCGACGACCCGTTCGGCACCGACCTGGACGAGAACCCGATGCTGCAAGCATGGGGTGCAGCCGGACGCGATTTCATGGCGGTGCTGGGCAGTTACGAGGTGGTGCATCCGTCGCACGAGCATGCGCACTACGTCGATCCGGAGGCGGCCGAAGGCGATCGCCCCGAAGACGACACGCTGCTCGGCCACCTGCAGCGCGACCTGCTGCACCGCCGCGCACCGGCGCCATGGCGCGCAGTAGTGAACCGCAACGATCCGAGCGTTCAGGTGCACGCCTGCCACACGCGCCTGCGCGAAGTGCAGGTGCTGCACGACCAGCTGCGCGGCCTGCTCGACGACCCGCGCTTCGACCCGCCGCTGCAGCCGCGCGACATTGCCGTGCTTGCGCCGGACATCGACCCGTACATTCCCTGCATCGATGCGGTCTTCGGCGGCCAGGCAGGGCCTGAAGACTTCATCCCGTTCGCCCTGGCCGACGCCAGCCCGCTCGCCGGCGAACCGCTGGCAGAACTCTTCCTGCGCCTGCTGGCTTTGCCGGTATCGCGATTCGGCCTCAACGAGGTGCTCGACCTTCTGTCCAGCCCACCGCTGGCGAACAGCGCCGGACTGGATGCGCCGTCACTGGAGCGCCTGCACGACTGGCTGCAGGACGCCGGAGTGCGTTGGGGCCTGGACGCCGCCCACCGCGAACAGCACGACGCCCCACGCGATGACGCCTACACCTGGGCCTTCGCGCTCGACCGGTTACTGCTGGGATACGCCAGCGGCAGCGATGACGACATTGCAGGCGTCGCGCCGTGGCCGGAGCTGGAGGGCAGTGCAGCCGACGCACTCGATACTTTGCTGCGGCTGATGCGCGTGCTGGCGCGGCATCAGCGCACGCTGGCCGAGGCGATGCCGCCTGCGCAATGGCGCGAGCGCCTGCTGGGATTGCTCGACGCATTGTTCCTGCGACCGCCAGCCAATGTCGCCGGGCAACGCGCGCTGGAGCGGTTGCGATCAATGATCGGAGACTTCGCGCTATCGGCGCAGCGCGCGGACTTCGATGCGCCGGTGCCGGCCGAAGTGGTGCGCGCGCATTTCGCCACGCGCCTGTCGGAAGCCGATACGCGCGCGCCACTGCTCACCGGCGGCGTCAGCTTCGGCCGCATGGTGCCGATGCGACTGCTGCCGTTCCGCGTCATCTGCGTGCTTGGCCTCAACGACGGCGACTACCCGCGGCGCGACCCGGCCGCCGGCCTCAACCGCCTCAGTGCCGAGCTGGGCACGGCCCACCGTCGCCACGGCGACCGCTCGCTGCGCGAGGACGACCGCTTCCTGTTCCTGCAACTGCTCGCGTCCGCAGGCGACGTGCTGTACCTGAGCTACCAGGGTGCCGATCCGCGCGACGGCAGTCCGCGGGAACCGTCCGTGCTGGTGTCGGAACTGCTCAACGTCATTGCCGACCACCATCCTGTCGATGCCAATGCCCGGGAGGCTCTGGTGGTCCGCCATCCGTTGCAGCCGTTCGCGCCAGCCGCGTTCGGTGATGCCACGGACCCGCGCCGGTTCAGCTACCGCGACGAATGGCATCCGGCCGCCAATCTCCACGGCGGCGAGCGGCACGCACTCGGGCCCTGGATTGCCACCCCGCTGGCAGCGCCCGGCGCGGACGCGGAGGTGCTGTCGCTCGACACGCTGCGGCGCTTCCTCTGCGACCCGGCCGGCCAGTTCCTGCGCGAGCGGATGGGCATGCGCCTGCCCACTGAAGTGGAACTCGCAGACGACACCGAGCCGATGCTGCTTCCCGGCGGCGGCTGGTCGCGCACCGCACTGCAGCGTGCGGTGCTCGCCGCCCTGGTCGACCGGCAGACCGAAGGTTTATACGAGCGGCTCCTTGCGCGCGCACAACTGCCTTCCGGCCCGCTCGGCAGGCGCGAGTTCGAAGCGATGCTCGGCGAGATACGGCCCTACGCGCGGCAATTCGCGCAGTGGCGAGGCGAGCGGGCACCGGAAGCGGCGACGATCGATGCCGACATCGACGGTACGTTGCTGCGCGGTCGCATCGACAACATCTACGGCCAGGCCGTTGCGCGGGTGCGCATCGGCGAGCCGAACGGCCCGTCCTCCATTCGCGATGGCCTGGACTGGCTGCTGCTGTGCGCGGCAGGGCAGGGCAGGACGCTGGTGCAGTTCCACGACAGCGGCGAAGGTGCGCAGCGCCACGAACGCCCGCCGCTGGCGGCCGAAGATGCACGCGAGGCATTGCGGCAGCTGCTGCGACTGCGTGCGCATGGCCTGCGCGAAGCGCTGCCCTTCGCGCCATACAGCGGCTGGGAGCTGTACCGCGCGCTGCGCGATGGCGCCGCCGATGACAAGGCCTGGCAGAAGATGCGCGATCGCTGGACCGGCGGCAGTAGCGGCCGCAAGTGGGCAGAAGGTGAAGGTGACGCGATCAGGCTGACCCTGCGCGGGCGCGATCTGCCCAACGACAACGACCTGCGCGAGACCTTTGCGGCCATCACCGCGCTGGTGTTCGACGCAGTGACCGGACACTCCAGCACCGCACCGGCGGAGCAGGGCGCATGAACCTGGCCCTGACCGCGTCGGATCCCTACCTGACCCTGCCGCTGCACGGCGTGCGCCTGATCGAGGCCAGCGCCGGCACGGGCAAGACCTTCACGCTTGCCACCCTGGTGACGCGTCTGGTCGTCGAGCGCGACCTGCGTGTTGGCAAGATCCTGGTGGTCACCTTCACCGAAGCGGCAACGCAGGAACTGCGCAAGCGCATCCGCGAACGGCTCGAGCATGCCGCGGCCATCGTCGCGACCGAGGCCACGGAGGATGAGGCACCCGACACCGCGCTCACCCGCCAGATCATCGACAGCCACCTGGCCACCAGCAACGAGACGCCGACGCAGCTGCAGCGTCGCCTGCAGCGCGCCGTGCTGGAAGTCGACCTCGCCGCGATCTTCACCATCCATGGTTTCTGCGCGCGCGTACTGCGTGAGCACGCGCTGGAAAGCGATCAGCCCTTCGCCGCCCCGCAGCTGCTGACCAGCGATGCCGACCTGCGCGATGCCCTCGCATCGGATCTGTGGCGCGCGTTCGCCGCCAACGGCGACGATGCGATGCTGCTGCCCACGCTATGGCGTGCTCCGGAGGAACTGGCCAGGGACCTGCCGACCCTGATGTCGGCGGTTCCGCTGCTGCCCGCGACCCGGGGCGTCGCCGATGATGACGGCGCGGCCCGCGCCGATGTCGATACCTGCTTCCAGGCGCTGAAGCGTGCGTTCGTCGAGCACGGCGACGACGCACGCGGGAAGCTGGAGGACGCCATCGCGCAGGAGCTGCTGAACAAGGCCAGCTACAAGCCCGAGCATGTGGCGCCGTTGTGGGGCGCGCTGGATCAGCAGCTCCATCACGGTGGACCGTTCGACGAGTACCACGACAAGCTGCCCAACCTGCGGCAGGCCACGCTCACCGACCGCACCAAGGTCAAGCTCCGCGCGAGCTGTCCGCAATCGCCATTGTTCCTTGCGGTTGGCGACTACCTCGACGCGCGCGCGCGCCACCGCCAGGAGCACGACCGCCAGCGTGTCGCACTGTTGCACCGCGTCCGCGACGATGCGCGCCGGCGCCTGCGCCAGACCAAACAGACGCTGCGACTGCAGACCTACGACGACCTCATCGATGACGTCGCCGATGCGCTCGACAGCGATCACGGCGAGATCCTGGCGCAACGGCTGCGCCAGCAGTACGAGGTCGCCCTGGTCGACGAGTTCCAGGATACGGATGCACGCCAGTGGGGCATCTTCGAGCGCGTCTTCGGCGCAGCGCGTGCCTCCGTGGACGACCCCGGGGCGCTGTTCCTAATCGGCGACCCGAAGCAGGCCATCTACGGTTTCCGCGGCGGCGACGTGCACACCTACCTTGCCGCTGCCGCGCTGGCCGAGCGCGCGCCGCCGCTGGACCGCAACTTCCGTTCGCGGCCGGGGCTGCTGCGCGCCGTCGAGGCGCTCTACGCCAACGCGGGCGAACGGCCGTTCGTGGTGCCGGGCATCGAGTTCCATCCGGTGCATCCGGGTGAACGGCGCGGCGACGATGACTTCATCATCGACGGCGCTGCGGCACCCGCGCTGACCGTGCGCATGATCGCGCCGGACACCAATGGCGAGGCCCACAACGTCGAGCGCTCGCGCGAACTGGCCACCGATGCCTGTGTCGCCGCCATCCATGACGTGCTCAGCCGCGGGGGCGAAGGTCGCGCGACGATCGACGGCAAGCCCGTGCAGCCCGGCGACATCGCGGTGCTGGTGCGCCGCCACAACGATGCCACCCGGATCCAGCGTGCGCTGACGGCGGTCGGCATTCCTGCCGTGGCCGCCGGCAAGCAGAGCCTGTTCTCCAGCGACGAGGCCACCGAGCTGCGGATGCTGTTCGAAGCACTACTGCAACCGGCGGATGACGGCCGGCTGCGCACCGCGCTGGCGACGGTGCTGCTGGGTGTCGATGCCCACGAGATCGATGCACTGGAAAGCGACGGCGCCGCCTACCGCCGCCGGCAACTGGAGGCGATGGCCTGGCGCGAACGCTGGCAGCGCAGCGGTCCCTTCGCGCTGGTATCGGACCTGTGCGCCGGCAACGCCGAGCGGTTGCTCGGCCTGCTCGACGGCGAGCGTCGCCTCACCAACTACCTGCAGCTGGGCGAACTGATGCAGGATGCCGATGCCCGTTCGCTGGGCCTGCACGGCCTGGTCGACTGGCTCTGCCGCCGCATCGCCGAAGCCGATTCCGAGGACGAGGCGCAACTGCTGCGGCTGGAATCGGACGCCCAGTGCGTGCAGATCGTCACCCTGCACAAAAGCAAAGGCCTGGAATACCCGCTCGTGTACCTGCCGTTCGCCGCGATCGGTGGCCAGGCGCCGAGCCCCGACCGCCATTGCATCGTCCACGACGGCGATCGCCGCCAGCTGCGCTGGCGGATCGACAAGGACGACCCCGACTGGCGCAGCGCCGCGACGGAATGGCGCACCGAGCAGTACGCCGAAGACGCACGCCTGCTCTATGTCGGACTGACCCGTGCGCGGGATGCGCTGTGGATTGCCAGCGGCGGCCTGTATGCCGCCGACAGGACGCGTCTGGCGCCGATGCTCGCCAACGCCGAGGCGCTCCGCAGCCACCCGGACGTGGCGATCGTCACCGGCGAGGTCATCGCACCGATCTCGCCACTGAACGCGGCGCAGATCATGGCGGTGGCGCACGCGCGCGTGTCGCGCCGGACGATTCCGCGCGACTGGTGGGTCTACAGCTTCACCCAGCTCGCCCAGGCCGAGGCCGGGGCCGAAGCGGTCGTTGCCGTGGACGAGCGCGGCGCGATCGACGAACCGGCCGAAGCCGAGCCGCGCCTGGACGATGGCGACACCTTCGACCCGCGCTTCAGCGGAAGCCGCTTCGGTAACGTGTTGCACGATGCCCTCGAACACACCGACTTCCTGGCGTGGAACCGATGGAGCGATGGCGACGGCGCGCCCGCGCAACAGCAGGACATCCTCGCCGCCGCACTGCGCAATGGCGGCTACGCCGAGGACGACGTGGGCGATGGCCTGCCGACGCTGGAGCGCCTGGTCGGCCGCACGCTGACGACCGCCTTGCCCGAGGGCGGGCGACTGTGCGATCTGGACACGAATGCGCGCCGCGCCGAAATCGAATTCCACTTCGCCCTTCAGCCGACGTCCGTCGATGCGCTGATCGACGTGCTGCACCGCTTCGGCGTCGTCACCTCGCGTCGGGGCTTCGGCACGCGCCGCCGCCTGGAAGGCCTGATGACCGGCAAGATCGACCTGACCTACACAGTCGACGGGCGCTGGTACGTGCTCGACTACAAGTCCAACCGCCTGCCTGCGTATGACGCCGCAGCGCTGGACGCCGCGATGGCGCACAGCGAGTACGACCTGCAGGCATTGATCTACACACTGGCCCTGCATCGCTGGCTGCGCTTCCGGCTTGGCCACGCGTACGAGTACGGGCGAGACTTCGGTGGCGTTCGCTATCTGTTCTGTCGCGGCCTGGTCGAAGGGCAGGGCATCCACGCACACAAGCCCGATGTGGCGCTGGTCGATGCGCTCGACGTGCTCTTCGCCGGAGCTGCGGCATGAGCCTGCTCGATGCCCTGCACCGCGCCGGTGTGCTCAACACGCTGGACCACGCCTTCGCGCAGAGCCTGCGCCGGCTCGGCCGTCGCGACACCAGCAACGACCTGTTCGGCGCAGACACGCCGGACCTGGTGCTGGCCGCCGCGGCATTGGCCTCGCAGGCCGTGGCGCGCGGCCACGCCGCGTTCGATCCGGCGCAGCCGTCGTGGCTGCAGGACGAATCCGTCGAATGGCCCGCTGCGCGCGCCTGGCGCGATGCGCTGAAGGGCTCGCGCTGGATCAGCGAGCCGCAGGCCGACGCGATCGCCGCCGGCGACGCACCGTTGGTCTGGGAGAACGGCCTGCTGTACCTGCGTCGCTACCGTGAGTACGAGCGCCGCCTCGCCGCCGGCCTTCTCCGCATCGCCCGGTCCCATCTGCAGGGCGAAGCCGTCGATGCGCTCGGCCCGTTGTTCGCGTCCTTGTTCCCGTACGCCCGCGACGACGACCGCCAGGCCCGCGCCGCCGCGCTGGCATTGCTGCAACCACTATTACTGGTGACCGGCGGCCCCGGCACCGGCAAGACCACCACGATCACCCGCGTGCTGCTGTTGCTGATCGCCCAGGCCCGACAGGCGGGGGTGTCGCCGCCACGCATCGCCCTGGCTGCGCCGACCGGACGCGCCGCAGAACGCATGGCCGAGAGCCTGCGTGCCGCCAGCGAGAAGCTGCGGAGCATCGACGGCGTCGACATCGCGCTATGCGACGCCCTGCCCGGCACCGCCAGTACGCTGCATCGACTGCTCGGGACGATTCCGGGCAGCCCGCGCTTCCGCCACGACCCGGATCATCCCTTGCCGTACGACGTGATCGTCGTCGACGAAGCCTCGATGGTCGACCTGCCGTTGATGTGCAAGCTGGTCGAGGCGGTGGCCGACGGTGCGCGCCTGATCCTGCTTGGCGATCGCGACCAGCTGCCGTCGATCGAGGCCGGTGACGTGCTGGCGGCGATCACGGACGCGGCCGGCGACGGCGGGGAGTTGCCCGAGGCCCTGGCAAAGCGGCTGCACCCCTTGATTGGCGACGTTCCTGCGTCGACGCCACAAGCCAGGCCGAACATCCTGTCCGGTCACCGCGTCCAGCTGAAGCGCGGCTACCGGCAATCCGAGGCGCTTGACCTGGCGCCACTGGCGGACGCACTGCGTATCGGCGACGCCGATTGCACCGAGCAGTTGCTGCGCGCGAATGCATTGAGCGGCGTCCACTACCACGAAGGCGTGAGCGATCCGCTGGTCGGCACGCGCCGCGAGACGCTGCTGTCGGTATGGCGCGAGCTGCTGTTGATCGAGGATCCGGTCGTTGCCCTGCAGCGCGCGTCGGCCCTGCGGGTGCTGACGGCCCTGCGTGATGGTGCGCAGGGTGCCAGCGTGCTCAACACGCGCATCGAAGAGGCGCTGGCCGGCGTCCACCGCGACCCGTACTTCCACGGACGGCTGTTGCTGGTGACCGAGAACAGCTATCGCCATGGCCTGTTCAACGGCGACATCGGCGTCTGCCAGCGTGATTCGCTGGGCAACACAGTGGCCTGGTTCGCGGGCGGCAGTGAAGGCGTGCGCGGCTTCCACCCGGGGGCGCTGCCGGCGCACACCGGCGCGTTCGCGATGACTGTGCACAAGGCGCAGGGTTCGGAGTTCGACACGGTCTGGTTGCTGCTGCCGCGGCAGGATGCGCGCACGCTTTCGCGCGAGCTGCTGTATACGGCCGTCACGCGCGCGCGCAGCCAACTGCACCTGTGCGCGAGCGAGCCGGTGCTGCGTGCGGCGCTGGCGCGGCACGCAGCGCGGGTATCCGGGCTGGCGTGGCGGTTGCGCGGATAGGGTGATGCCCTGGTACGCGCTGCCCCTCACTCTTCCTCGTCGATCTCCAGCCGCACCGGTTCCTGCGACTCCTTGACCTTGCGCTTGGCCTTGGCTGCCGGCAATCCGGCCACCTTGGCCAGTTCGGCGGTAATCGCGTCGGCGGCCGACTTCTCCGCCGCTTGGAATCGCGCGCGCGTGTTCGGGCACAGCACCTGCATGTAGTCGGCGTCGAAGTTGAGGCGCTCGACCAGGAAGTCGACGAACGCGCGCACCTTCGGTGACTGCACGCGTCCGCGCGGGAACACCGCGTTGAACTCGTACTCCGGCCCGGTCCAGCCGGCCAGCACGCGTTGCACGTAACCCTGTTCGGCATAGGCCTTGACCGAGACGTCGCTGGCCAGCATCAGGCCTTCGCCGCACAGCAGTGCGCCGCTCAGTGGCGCCGGGTCATTGGCCAGCAGTACCGGGTCGATGCGGTAGTCGACCGTGCGCTGTCCGTCATTGAGCGGCCAGAAGTACTGACCGTTGCGGCGCGACTTCGGCATCGCCACCGTGCGGTGGTGGATCAGGTCGTCCGGATGCAGCGGTTCGCCGTGGCGTGCGATGTAGTTCGGGCTCGCATAGACCTGCGTGCGGAAGGTCGCCAGCTTGCGCGCGACCAGGTTGGAGTCGGGCAGGTTGCCGACGCGCAGTGCAACGTCGATTTCCTTGTCGATGATGTCGAGCGGTTCGTTGGTCAGCACCATGTCGACGCGCACTTCCGGATGGCGCGCATGGAATTCGCCCAGCAACGGCGCGATCCAGGTGATGCCGACCGAGTACGGCGCGGTGAAACGCAACCAGCCGCGCGGGCCGCCCTGCAACTGGCCGACCGCGCTCTCTGCTTCATCCAGCTCGCGCGCGATGCGCTGGCAATGCTCGAAGTAGATGTTGCCCGCTTCGGTCAGGCCGAGCTTGCGCGTGGTCCGGTGCAGCAACTGCGCACCCAGTCGGGTTTCGAGTTCCTGCACCTTGCGGCTGACGGTGGTCTTGGGCAACTGCAGGGCGCGGGCGGCAGAAATGAAGCTGCCGTGCTCGACCACCCGGACGAAGATCAGGGTGTCATTGAGATCGCGGGCCATGGCGGGGGGCTCCTGGGTAGCGCGTCGGGGAGACGGGGGTCCAAGGGGGTTTGGACCGATCACGGGACAATTATTCCCTCAATTGCCGGCTAATCAAGTGCCGGTCGGAGGCCTACTCTGTCCCGCAGATTCCCCCCAATCCTCCTGTGGCCGCCGTCATGCTGACCCCCCGCCAAGCCCGTTACGCCTTCCTGCCGCTGATGCTCATTGCCATGTCGGCGCTGATCAGCCTCGCCGTGATCGTGATCCAGCAGGGCCTGGCAGCGGGTCCGGACGAGTTCTGGATGCTGGCCTGGGTGCTGGCCTTCACGCTGGCCCTGCCGGCCGCGATGCTGGTGCTGCCGATCATCAGCACCCTCCTGCAGCGCGCCACGCAGCGCCAAACCGTCCCGGTGGCGGGAGAGAAAATCCCGCATTCGGGACATTGGAGCCGGATGTGAAATCCCCGGTCGCCCGTCCCGCCGTGCAGGCATCGGCCCAGAAACCGTCAGCTGCCAGGACGCCCGTCGTCGTCCTGGGGGCAACCGGTGGGGTCGGCCGTGGCGTGGTCGAGGCCGCGCTCGCGGCCGGCCGTCCGGTCATCGCGGTCGCCCGCGACAAGGCCGGCCTGCAGTGCCTGAAGGCCCACCACGCCAAGGCGGACCTGAGCGTGCTGCCCGGTTCGATCAGCAGCGATGCCGACGGCGAGCGCCTGGCCAAGGCGCTGGCCAAGCTCGGGCGCCCGATTGGCGGCGTGATCGCGGCCGTCTCGGGCAGCACCGGCCGCGGCCGCCTGCTCGACCACCCGGCGGCGTACCTGCGCCAGCGCCTCGACGAGGACCTGCTGCCGCACCTGGCGGCGGCCCGTCACCTGCTGCCACTGCTGGCCAACCGCGGCGGCACCTATGTATTGATCGGCGGCCCGGGTGCGGAACAGCCGTGGGCCGGTTACGGCCATCGCTCGATCGCCACCGCTGCGCTGCGCATGCTCGCGCGCGTGCTGCATGAAGAGGCGCGCAGCATCGGCGTTCGCGTGCAATTGCTGTCAATCGACAGCCCGGTCAGCACCGAGCTCAATCGCGAGCACGCCTGCCCGCAATGGCCCAGTGCGATTGCCGTTGGCCAGCGTGCATTGGCGCTTGTCGAACCGGTTGGCACCGCCGTGGCCGCCCAGGCCGTGGTCCGTTATGCCGATGTGGTGCCGCATGCCGGTTCGGAGGCCGATCCGGAACCGGGCGCCGATGTCGATTTCATCGATGCCGATTCGACTACTACACAGGTAGCGCACGAATTCGCCGCCGAGGCCGACGCCACGGCGCAATCCCCGACCGACCCCCCGAACGATTCCGGGAGCTGTCGCGCAAGCGACGACGCACTACTGCCATCACGGTGTCTGCAGGACGCGCGCACGCTGCTCAGGAATCTGCTCTCCAACAACGCCTCCAATAACAACAAAGCGAACCAGGAACCTTCCCCATGACCCCCCGCAAAGCATTGGCCCGCTCCACCTCCGGAGTCCCCGTCCTCGCCCTTGCGGCGAGTCTGCTGGTTGCTGCGCTGATCACAGCCTGCAGCAGCCAGGCCGAACCCGCCGCGGCGATGCCGCCGCCGCCGGAAGTCAGCGTCGCCCAGGTCCTCAGCAAGCAGGTCAGCCAGTGGGACGATTTCACCGGTCGTGTCACCGCGATCGAAACGGTCGACCTGCGCCCGCGCGTGTCCGGCTATGTCGAGCGCGTCGCCTACCAGGAAGGCCAGGAAGTGAAGAAGGGCGATCTGTTGTTCGTGATCGACCAGCGTCGCTACCAGGCCCAGCTGGCCCAGGCCCAGGCCGATCTCGAGCGTGCCCGCGCCGAGGCCCGCCTTGCCCAGACCCAGGATGTGCGCGCACAGACCCTGGTCGAGGCCAAGGCCATCTCGCGCGAAGAGTTCGAGACCCGGCGCGCCGCCACCACCCAGGGCAACGCAGCCGTGCGTGCCGCCGAGGCCGCCGTCGCCAACGCCCAGCTCGACCTGCAGTTCACCCAGGTGCGTTCGCCGATCAATGGCCGCGCTGGACGTGCCGTGGTCACCGTGGGCAACCTCGCCCAGGCCGACTCGACGCTGCTGACCACCGTGGTCTCGCAGGATCCGGTGTTCGTCTACTTCGAAAGCGACGAGCAGAGCTTCCTGCGTTACCAGGCGCTGGCCCGCAAGGGCGAGCGCGCCGATACCAAAAACGCGGTTCGCGTCGGCCTCGCCGATGAAGAAGGCTACCCGCACGAAGGCATCGTGGACTTCGTCGACAACCAGGTCGATTCGACCACCGGAACCATCCGCGCCCGCGCCGTGCTGCGCAATCCGGACCGGATCTTCACCCCGGGCCTGTTCGCACGCGTCCAGCTGGAAGGCACCGGCCGCTTCAAGGCGATGCTGATCGACGACAAGGCCGTGCTCACCGACCAGGACCGCAAGTACGTCTACGTGCTCGGCCCGAAGAATGCGGCCGTGCGCAAGGACATCGTCGTCGGCCGCACCATCGATGGCTTGCGCGTGGTCAGCTCGGGCCTGTTGCCGACCGACAAGGTGATCGTCCACGGCGTGCAGAAGGTGTACTTCCCGGGTATGCCGGTGTCGCCGAAGCAGATCGCGATGGGCGCGCCGGCGCCTGAGCTGAAAGTGGCGATGAAGTAACTAATCACTCCTCCCGCTGCGTGCAGGGGGAGGGGCAAAACCAGACTCGTTTGGCGACGCTTTCCGGCGTCGCCCAGGACTTTGCGGCCTGAAGGCCGCATCAGGAACCCCTCATGGACTTTTCAAAGTTCTTCATCGACAGGCCGATCTTCGCCGCCGTGCTGTCGATCGTGATCTTCGCCGCCGGCCTGATCGCGAT
>DATDBK010000187.1:0-3916 GCA_036524935.1 Lysobacter sp.
CAAGGAGAAAACGAGGTGCAACGATGGAGTGAAACATGATCTACATCGGGCCACATTCACGGTGACCCTTGGCTAACTCAGCGCCGGAGACGTTAGTCGCTATTGAGTCGCAAAGCAATCCCGGGAATGCAATTCTGTTCACAGTCCGTCCGCTCCACCCCGTCCGGAGGCCCCTGGTGACAACGCAAGTGCTTGAAACGACAGGGATTTGCGTGTCATGACGGTCTATGTGGACGACGCTGTTCATCTTTGGCGCGGCCGGCGCTGGGCGCACCTGATGGCCGATACGCTAGAAGAGCTGCACGCCATGGCTTCCCAGCTGGACATCCCCCGCCGGGCCTTCCAGGACAAGACCTCCGGGGCCCATTACGACGTTCCCGCCGAGCTGCGCGAGCGCGCCATCGCCCTGGGCGCGGTTGCGATCTCCCGCCACGTCGACCGCGAGCAGGTGCGCGCGGTGATCCGCGTGGCCAGGCAGCAGGGCCGCGGCGAGCATTCCTGAGCCTGTCCCATGTGCTTCACGGCGCCTCGGCGTGGCCTGCGCATACTCAGCCGACCCTGCCCGCCCCACCTGGAGCCTGCGCCGATGAATGCCCCGAAGAAGATGAGTGCCCTGCTGTGCCTGGCCCTCACCGCCGTGCTCGGCCCGGTGATGGCGCAGCAGGCGGGCCAGCAGGCACCCCGTGACATTGACCCCAACAGCCTGGCCTCGGCCGGGATCCAGGCAGCGCAGCTGATCGATGCCGGCAAGGCCGGCGAAGTCTGGGACGGCGCTTCGACCGTGGCCAAGCGCAGCGTCGACCGCAAGAAGTTCAGCGACTCCATCACGGCGCAGCGCAAGCCGCTGGGCGCGACCACGGCGCGACGCTGGACCCTGGTGAGCCGGCATTCCACCGCCGGATCGGCCCAGCTTCCCGCGGGCACCTACGCCAACGTCGAGTTCGACACGCGATTCGCGGGCAACCAGACCGGGCACGAGCTGATCTCGTTCCGCCAGGACGAGGACGGCACCTGGCGCCTGGCCGGGTATGTCCTCAAGTAGGCGGCCCACTACCCCGCTGCGATTCGCACGTATCCTTATGGCCCCGCGGCGCCTGCCGTCGCGGCTGCAGCCATAACGGAACACGACGACATGACCGACACCGCCCCGCCCGACCGCCTCTCCAACGACCCGCGCAGCCCCCATTACAACGAAGCCCTGCTCGAGCGCGGCGTCGGCATCCGCGTCAATGGCGTGGAGCGCACCAACGTCGAGGAATACTGCATCAGCGAAGGCTGGGTGCGGCTGCCGGTCGGCAAGGCGCTCGATCGCCACGGCAATCCGATGACGATGAAGATGAAAGGCACGATCGAGGCCTGGTTCCTGACCTGATCCCGGGCAGTTTGTGGCGGTTGCAGAAACCGCCGCTGTACGACCGATGCGCCGCCCATGGCGGCCGCGCGGGGGCAGGCGGACAATCGCCTCGTACCAGACCGGTATGCCCCCGGAGCCCGCCATGAACCTGCGGCCCGCCCTCATTGCCATCGCGCTGGCGATCGTCAGCGCCAGCGCGCCCGCCGATGCGCGCACGCGCAACGTCACCGACCCCGATGCGCCACGCGCCCTGCCGATGCAGGGCCCGGTCAACGTGCGCTGGGAAGACCCGTCGACGTTCAGCGACATCCGCTATAGCGGCAACCGCTACGAGGCCAAGCGCGGCTCCTGGGTCGAGCAGCTCGCCGAGCACATGCGCAAGAGCGCGGAGAAGCGCCTGTTGCCCGGCCAGCGCCTCGACGTCGACATTCTCGATATCCGCCGCGCCGGCATGTACGAACCGTGGCACGGCCCCGATCTGGATAACACACGCGTCATCCGCGAGATCTACCCGCCGCGGATGACCGTGACGTTCCGCCACACCGCTGCCGATGGCCGCGTGCTGGCCGAGGGCGAGCGCAAGCTCAGCGACAACGGTTTCATGATGGGCTCCAGCCCGGTGACGAACAACGACATCCTGCGCTACGAGAAGAGCATGATCGACCGCTGGCTGCAGAAAGAGATCGGCTCGCCGCAGACCTGAGTCAGTTCTTGAGCTTCCATCCGGTGCGGAAGATCCACCACACGATTGCCAGGCACAGCGTCAGGAAGCCCAGGATCGCCCCCGCGCTGATGACGACGTTGACGTCGGAGATGCCGTAGAAGCTCCAGCGGAAGCCGCTGATCAGGTACACCACCGGGTTGAACAGCGCGATCTTCTGCCACACCGGCGGCAGCATGTTGATCGAATAGAACGCGCCGCCAAGGAACGTCAGCGGGGTGATGATCATCAGCGGCACGATCTGCAGGCGCTGGAAGCTGTCCGCCCACAGGCCGATGATGAAACCGAACAGGCTGAAGGTGACCGCGGTCAGCAGCAGGAAGCACACCATCCATAGCGGATGCGCGATCTCGTACGGCACGAAGATGCGCGCGGTGGCCAGGATCAGCACGCCCAGGATCAGCGACTTGGTCGCCGCCGCGCCGACGTAACCGATCACCACCTCGATGTACGACACCGGCGCCGACAGCAGCTCGAAGATCGTGCCGGCCCACTTGGGCATGTAGATGCCGAAGGAAGCGTTGGAGATGCTCTCGTTGAGCAGCGACAGCATGATCAGGCCAGGAATGATGAAAGCGCCGTAGCTGACCCCGCCGATGTCGCCCATGCGCGAACCGATCGCCGCACCGAACACCACGAAATACAGCGAGGTCGACAGCACCGGCGAGGCGATGGACTGGGTGAGGGTGCGGAAGGTACGCGCCATCTCGAAGCGGTAGATGGCGCGGATCGCGTGCCAGTTCATGGAAACCTCGCCGCAAAAAATGAATCGTCATGACCAGCCATTCGGCTGTTGGAAGCCCCACGAAAGCGGGGATCGCTCCACAACAGCGCGAAGCGCTGGTCATCCAGCGACTTCAAACTCTCGAAAAACAAAGTCACTGGATCCCCGCTTTCGCGGGGATGACGAGCAGGAGCAGAGCCACTCATGCGCGTACTCCGCTTGCATTACTCGAGTGCACCAGACTCACGAAGATCTCCTCCAGCGAACTCTCGCTGGAATGAAGGTCCTTGAAGTCGATGCCCAGTTCGCCCAGCCGCTTGAGCAGTGCGGCGATGCCGGTCTCCTCGGACTGCACGTCGAAGGTGTAGACCAGCGCATGGCCGTCGTCGGCCAGCTCCAGCGGCAAGGCGGAAAGCTCATCGGGAATGCGCTGCAATGGGATCTGCAGCTGCAAGGTCAGCTGCTTCTTGCCGAGCTTGCGCATCAGCACGTACTTGTCCTCGACCAGGATCAGCTCGCCTTTGCTGATCACGCCGATGCGGTCGGCCATTTCCTCGGCCTCCTCGATGTAGTGCGTGGTCAGGATGATGGTGACGCCGCTGGCGCGCAGCGCGCGGACCATTTCCCACATATCGCGGCGCAACTCGACGTCGACGCCGGCGGTGGGTTCGTCCAGGAACAGGATCTGCGGCTCGTGCGACAGCGCCTTGGCGATCAGCACGCGCCGCTTCATGCCGCCGGACAGGTCCATGATCTTGCTGTCCTTCTTGTCCCACAGCGACAGGTCGCGCAGGACTTTCTCCAGGTAGGCCGGATTCGGCGGCTTGCCGAACAGGCCGCGGCTGAAGGTCACCGTATCCCAGACGCTCTCGAATGAGGCCACCGTCAGTTCCTGCGGCACCAGGCCGATCTTGGCGCGTGCGGCCCGAAAATCGTGGATGATGTCGTGCCCGTCGGCCAGGACCTGTCCCCGGCTCGGGTTGACGATGCCGCAGACGATGCTGATCAGCGTCGTCTTGCCGGCCCCGTTGGGGCCGAGCAGGGCGAAGATCTCGCCCCGGCGGATGTCCAGGTCGATCGCCTCTAGGGCCACAAAGCCGAAGGCGTAGGTCTTGCC
>DATDBK010000188.1:0-2543 GCA_036524935.1 Lysobacter sp.
CGTCGAGGAGTACCTGGAGAGCCACCCGCTCGACCACGACACCCTGCGCACCGGCGGCAAGGTCGCGCGGCTGCCGGTGATGATCGATCCGCGCCAGCTGCACCAGGTGCTGACCGTGCTGGTGCACAACGCGCTGACCTATGGCCGCATGCCGGGCGAGCCGGCGCGGGTGTCGGTACATGTATATGCCGACGAGGCCGGAACACCCTCGATCGACGTCCTCGATCGCGGCCCCGGCATCCCGGAGTCGGTGGCATCGCGGCTGTTCCGGCCATTTTTTACGACGTCGAGCCACGGCACGGGCCTGGGCCTCTACATCGCCCGCGAGCTTTGCCGTGCCAACCAGGCGACGCTGGACTACGTCGCCATGCCCGGGGGCGGCGGTTGCTTCCGCATCCGCCTGATCGGCAGCCACACACTGATGTCAGCCTGACCCGGCGGAACGGACCGGCAAACCGCCGGATGCCCGGCGCCGCGCCCGCGCAATCCTGAATGCGCAAAACGAAGCGTTTTGGCTTGGCGCTTCACGCGGCCTTAAGTTATCGTGGCGCACGCGGAGGGGACGATGGCTGAAACACGTAGTGCACTGGTGGTCGATGACGAACGCGATATTCGCGAGTTGCTCGTCATGACGTTGGGGCGGATGGGCTTGCGTTGCGATACCGCCTCCACCGTCGGGGAGGCACGCAGCCAGCTGTCCCGGAATCGCTACGACCTCTGCCTGACCGACATGCGCCTGCCTGACGGCTCGGGCATGGACCTGGTCGCCGAGATCAGCCAGAAACACCCCGAGACCCCGGTTGCCATGATCACCGCGTTCGGCAATGTCGAAGCCGCGGTCGAGGCACTGAAGGCCGGCGCGTTCGACTTCGTCGCCAAGCCGGTCGACCTCGCCGTGCTGCGCGACCTGGTCCGGCACGCCCTGGACCTCAACGAAGGCCGCCGCAGCGCGCCGCCGGCCGACGCCGTCGCCGCCCGCCTCTATGGCCAGTCACCGGCCATGACCACGCTGCGCCAGACCATCGCCAAGGTCGCCCGCAGCCAGGCGCCGGTCTACATCGTGGGCGAGTCGGGCGTGGGCAAGGAGCTCGTCGCCCGCACCATCCACGCCGAAGGCGGCCGCGCAGGCGGCCCGTTTGTCCCGGTCAACTGCGGCGCGATCCCGGCCGAGTTGATGGAGAGCGAGTTCTTCGGCCACAAGAAGGGCAGCTTCACTGGCGCCCATGCCGACAAGCCCGGCCTGTTCCAGAGCGCCGACGGCGGCACGCTGTTCCTCGACGAAATTGCCGAGCTGCCGCTGTCGATGCAGGTCAAGCTGCTGCGCGCGATCCAGGAAAAGTCGATTCGCCCGGTCGGCGCCAACGTCGAAGTGCCGGTCGACGTGCGGATCCTGTCCGCCACCCACAAGGACCTGGGCGCGCTCGTCACCGATGGCCGCTTCCGCCAGGACCTTTACTACCGCATCAACGTGATCGAGCTGCGCGTGCCGCCGCTGCGTGACCGCCAGGATGACCTGCCCGGCCTCGCCGCGATGGTGCTCAAGCGCCTGGCCACGGCGCAGTCACGGCCGGTACCGGTGCTCAGCGACGACGCCATCGAGATCCTGCGCAGCTATGCCTTCCCGGGCAACGTGCGCGAGCTGGAGAACATCCTCGAGCGCGCGCTGGCGCTGGCCGAGGACGAAAGCCTGACCGCCGCCGACCTGCGCCTTCCGCAGGCCGCGCAGGCGCAGAGCCAGGTGTTCCCCAGCCAGAACGGCGCACCTGCAATCGCGACGTCTTCAACGCCAGCACCGATCGCCGTGCCCGGCCAGCCGATGATGGCCATCGACCCGCGCACGCTCAATCCACGCGACACCGCCAGCAGCCCGCTGCCCTCTTACATCGAGGAAATCGAGCGCGCTGCGATCCAGCAGGCGTTGCAGGAAAACCGCTACAACAAGACCCGGACCGCGGCGGCGCTGGGCATTACGTTCCGGGCGCTGCGCTACAAGCTTAAGAAGCTCGGGATCGATTGACCGCGCGCGCGATCGCACGCGCGCCAACGAGCCGTCATCCAGGCGAACGCCGGGCCCCATCTGCGCTCGTGATCCACACCCCGAAGTCGCCGGTCGAATGCACCGGCTGCCGCGAATGGGCGAACGCCCGATAAACGATTCACGCGCAAACACGCCCGGCGGCTTGTAGCCCAGCACACACCTGCGATAGAAAGCTGACGGACCGCACCCGCTTTGGCAGCATGTGCCCGCAACAGTCGCTTGCCAGCCTATCGGGTCCAAACCCGCCCCAGCCGCCGCCCGACCGGTGCGCTGACGCTGAGCGTCACTGGGCCGAGGAAACTGACAATTAGCGTCACTAGCGCTATGCCAGCTTCTGACATTTTGCGTGAACGCATACCCAAAATAGCAACAGGGGCGGGCAAAACCGCCCTTGGCACGGCTTATGCGTGTATTTTCAGCGCACGTGCCGTGAGCACGGCTGCCCGAGGATCGGAAGGCCCGACCCAATGGCACGTGACGTAACAAAAACACTCCTAGGGGAAAC
>DATDBK010000189.1:0-22143 GCA_036524935.1 Lysobacter sp.
GCCGGCGACTTCGTCGCTGAGCTTGAGGTAGTTGGCGAACCGTTGCGGGTCGAGCTTGCCGGCTTCGATCGCTTCGCGCACCGCGCAGCCGGGTTCGCGCGCGTGCTTGCAGTCGCGGAACCGGCACTTCTCCGCCAGCTCTTCGACATCGCTGAAGTTCTCGGCGACGTCTTCCTCGCCGGTGGGCTTGAGCTCGCGCATGCCCGGCGTGTCGATCAGGCAGGCGCCGGTCGGCAGGGGTATCAGCGCGCGGTGGGTAGTGGTGTGGCGGCCGCGCGAATCGTTCTCGCGCACTTCGGCGGTCTTCATCCGCTCGATACCGAGCAGGGTGTTGGTCAGGGTCGACTTGCCGGCGCCGGAACTGCCCACCAGCACCGCGGTGCAACCAGGCAACAGCCACGGGTTTAGCGCGGCGACGCTGTCGGGGTCGCGGGCATTGACCGCGCGAACCGCCACGCCCTGCGCGGCCAGCTCGACCAGCGCCGCCATCGCGCCGGGCAACACTTCCGCATCGGCAGCCTCGGCCTGGTCGGCCTTGGTCAGCACGACCACCGGCTCGACCCCGCCGCCGCGGACGAGCAGCAGGTAGCGCTCGATCCGGCGCGGATTGAAATCGGCGTCGAGGCCGCAGACGACGAACACGGTGTCGACATTGGCGGCAATGAGCTGCTGCTGGTAGTGCTCGCCTGCGGCACCGCGCTTGATCGCACTGCGACGCGGCAGCAGCGCCACTGCCTTGCGGCCTTCGACCAGCAGCCAGTCGCCGACGCCCGGGCGCTGGTCGATGGTGACCGTGCCCTTGCGGTAGCCGGGCGGGCGCTGCCACTCGGGCAGGGACTCGACCGGGAAGCCGTGATCCGGGCCATCGGCCACGATGTAGCCGCTGCGGTGCTGTTCGATCACCCGTGTCGGCCTCGCCTTGGGGTGTTCGGCCATCAGGTCGAGCCAGACCTGGTCGGACGGCGAAATCCCGACCGGCACCGCTGAAGTGGCCTTGAGCGGCCAACCGATGGCCTGCAGGGCGTCGAAACCGGGGATCAAGACTTTGCGGGGGGCGATGACATGCCCGGATTCTAACTGCCATACCGAGCGCAGCGCGGGATCGGCCGATCCGACGGATCCCGGAGGCCGGACATGGATCTGTCCTCCAGTTCGGGACAAGCGCCGTGGCCGTTACCGCTCACACCGTCGCAGTTGCGCATGAATACGCCTTTTCCGCTGCCGTTCGCGCCAGTTTCGGCTAGTCTGGCCCTCCGACCCCCTATTTGCCTGCAGCAATGTCCCAGTCCCCCGTGAAGACCCGCGAACGCCTGTCCGAAGTCCGCTACGAGATCCGCGGTGAACTGGCGCGACGAGCCCGCGAGCTGGAGGCCCAGGGCCGCAAGCTGATCAAGCTCAACATCGGCAACCCGGGCGCGTTCGGTTTCCGCGCACCGGAGCATCTGCAGCGCGCGATCGCCGACCACATCAGCGACACCGACCCCTACACCCACCAGCAGGGCCTGCCGGCAGCGCGCGAAGCCATCGCCAGCTTCCACAAGCAGCGTGGCACGCCGAATGCGAGCCCGGAGCGTGTGTTCGTCGGCAATGGCGTCAGCGAGCTGATCGACCTGTCACTGCGCGCGTTGCTGAATCCGGGCGACGAGGTGCTGCTGCCGTCGCCCGATTACCCGCTGTGGTCGGCGGCGACCATCCTCAACGACGGCCGTCCGGTCTATTACCGCTGCCTGCCGGAGAACGGCTTCCTGCCCGATCCGGACGAGATCGCCTCGCTGGTGTCGAGCCGCACCCGCGCGATCGTGCTGATCAACCCCAACAACCCGACCGGTGCCGCGTATCCGCGCGAGCTGATCGAGAAGATCGTCGCCATCGCGGCCCGCCACAAGCTGCTGCTGATGTGCGACGAGATCTACGACTCCATCCTGTACGACGGCAACCAGTTCACTCCGATCGCGCCTATCGCCGGCGACCTGCCGTGCCTGTCGTTCGGCGGCCTGAGCAAGGTCCACCGCGCCTGCGGCTGGCGCGTGGGCTGGGCGGTGCTGTCGGGCGACCCGGTCGCCAGCGGCAACCTGCACCACGCCATGGACCTGCTCGGCGCGCTGCGCCTGTGCGCCAACGTACCCGGTCAGTTCGCGATCGAAGCGGCGCTGCACGGCGAGGACACCATCGCGCCGCTGTGCGCACCGGGCGGGCGCTTGTTCGAGGCACGCCGCGCGGTCATCGACAGCGTTGCCGCCAGCCGCCACCTGCAGCTGGTCGAACCGGCCGGTGCGCTGTACGCGTTCCCGGCGGTCGTCGGCGCCGCGGCGCAGGGCTTCGACGACCACCGCTTCGCGCTCGAGCTGCTCGAGACCGAGGACGTGCTGGTGGTGCCGGGTTCGAGCTTCAACGTGCCGTACCGCAACCATTTCCGCGTCACCCTGCTGCCGCAGCCGGAAGACCTGCGCGAAGTGTTCCGCCGCGTCGAGCGCCTGCTCGATCGCTACGCGGGCAGCGAGGCTGCGCCGGCGCAGGCGGCCGTGGCCTGACCGTCATGGCCAGCCAGCTCCTTCCCGGCGTTCCCGCCACCGCACTGTCCTACCTGGCGCTCGGCGACAGCTACACCATCGGTGAAGGCGTCGCCGACGAGGGGCGCTGGCCGCACCAGCTCGCCCGCGCGCTGCGCGAGGAAGGCATCGCCCTGGCCGACCCGCGCATCATCGCCACCACCGGCTGGACCACCGACGAACTGACCTGGGGCATCGACGGTGCCGAGCCGCTGGGCGAATGGGATTTCGTCAGCCTGCTGATCGGCGTCAACAACCAGTACCGCGGCCGCAGCGCGGTGGAATATCGCAGCGAGTTCGAGGCGCTGCTCAAGCGCGCGATCGCCTTTGCCCGCGGCCGCGCCGATCGGGTGCTGGTGCTGTCGATCCCGGACTGGGGCGCCACGCCCTTCGTGAAGACCACGCCGGCCACGCCGCCCACGATCTCTGCCGAACTGGACGCCTACAACGCGGCCGCACAGGTCGTGTGCGAGGCGCACGGCGTGACCTTCGTCGACATCACGCCGGTGTCGCGCGAACGCGGCGGCGACGTGGAAATGCTCGCCGACGACGGCCTGCATCCGTCGGCGGCGATGTACTCGCAATGGACGACGCTGGCGTTGCCGGCGGCGCGCGGGCTGCTGTCGCGATGATGCCGGGCGATTCCGGCATCGCCACGGCGCCGCGCGATCCGACGGTGCCGTTGCCGGGCAAGCAGGCACGCGCGCTGGCTTCGGCGTTCCTGCCGCGCGAGCACTGGTACGGCCGCCGCGACTACTACTACGCCTGGAGCAAGTTCGGCACCGACCCGCTGTATCCGGGCGTGTGCGAGGCATTGCGCGGCACCACCGCGCCGCTGCTCGACCTGGGCTGCGGCCTCGGCCTGCTCGCCCACGCGCTGCGTGCCGACGGACAGCGGATGCCGTATCGCGGTTACGACAACGACGTCAGCAAGATCCTGCGTGCGCGCAAGGCGGCGGCGCGGTGCGACCTGGGTGACGCGCAGTTCGAAACCGCCGACCTCGCCGAAGGCGTGCCCACGCATCGCGGCAGCGTCGTGATACTCGACGTCCTGCAGTTCATTCCGGTGGCGGCGCAGATGCACGCGATCGACAGTGCCATCGCGATGCTCACGCCCGGCGCGAAACTGGTGATCCGCACCGGCCTGGCCGACGGCAGCAACCGCGCTCACGTCACCCGCTTCGTCGACGTGTTCGCCAAGGTCGTCGGCTGGATGAATGCCGCGCCGCTGAACTACCCCGATGCCGATGCGGTGCGCGCGCACCTCGATGCGGCCGGGTTGCCGGCGACGTTCACCTCGCTGCGCGGGCGCACGCCGTTCAACAACTGGCTGATCGTCGCCGGCTGAGCATCGCGCGCTGAGCGTCGCCCGCCGGCTCCTACAGGGACGCTTCCAGCTGCTCGGGCAGTACCGTCCGGTAACCACGCTGCTCGATGCGATCGAGCACCGCCGCCAGCGTCTCGACATTGCGGCCATGGCGCGCGCCCTCGTGCAGCAGCACGATCGCACCGGGGGCCAGATCGCGCTCGATCCGCGCGACTACGCCAGCCGGGTCCTTCAGCACGGCATCGAACCCCCGCGCCGACCACGCTACCCGTGCCAGTCCGTGGCGCTTGAGTGCGGCGGCGACGAACGGGTTGGCCATGCCGACCACGGCGCGGAACCAGCGCGGCGGCGCACCCGCCAGAGTGGTCAGCGCGGCCTGGGCGTCGTCAATCTGGGCCCACATCGCCGCCGGCGGCAGCGCCCAGAAGCGCGCCTGCGGATGGGTGTGGCTGTGCTGGCCGATACCGTGGCCGCGCCGGGAGATCTCGCCGACCAGCTCTGGCCGCGCCTGCGCGCGGTCGCCGACCAGGAAGAAGGTCGCGCGGGCATTTCGGGCATCGAGCAAGTCGAGCATCGCCCGGGTGTCGTCGGACGGGCCGTCGTCGATGGTCAGCCAGACTACCGGCTCGGTCGTCGGCAACCGTGACAGCACCGGACTGAGCAGGCGCGATTGTGGCCGCAAGGTCGCCCACACCAGCGTCAGGTGGCTCACCAGCAACGCTGGCAGGCCGGCCTGCCAGCCCCAGCGCCACCACAACGCGATCACGGCCAGCTGCGAGGCGGCGAACAACCAGGCCCAGGCGTGGGGATGGCGGGGTGGGCGGTGGAAGGTTGGCATCGCATGAATGGTAGCCGGGGTTGCCTCCGGACGGCCGCGCCCCCACATGCACCACATACCCATCAGGCCAGACCCCATGTCCCTCGACCCCGCCCTGCGCTCGCGCATCGAAACACTGTTGCAGTCCAACCGTGTCGTCCTGTTCATGAAGGGCGCACCGGAGGCACCGCAATGCGGTTTCTCGGCCAAGGCGGTCGGCGTGCTCAATGCGCTGATCCCACAGGGCTACACCCACGTCGACGTGCTGTCGGACGCGGAGATCCGCGAGGGCATCAAGCAGTACGGCAACTGGCCGACGATCCCGCAGCTGTACATCGACGGCGAACTGGTCGGCGGCAGCGACATCGTCGAGCAGCTGGCCGGCAGCGGTGAGTTGCACGGCGTGCTCGGCCTGGCCGCACCGGACCGCAGCCCGCCGCAGCTGACCGTCACCCCGACCGCGGTCGAGATGCTGCGCGGCGCGATCGCCAATGCCGGCAGCGGCTACGCCGTGCAGCTCGACATCGATGCGCGCCACAACGCCCGCCTGCAGCTGGCGCCGACGGATCCGAATGCAGTCGCGGTCGAAGTCGACGGCGTGCGCGTGCAGACCGACTGGATGCAGGCGCGCCGCGCCGACGGCATCACCATCGACTGGGTCGACGACGAGCGCGGCCGCGGTCTGGTCGTGCACAACCCGCACGCACCGCCGGCGGTGCAGTCGATCGCCCCGGCCGACGTTGCCGCGCGCGTGGCCGCCGGCACGCTCCGCCTGGTCGACGTGCGGCCGGCACCCGAGCGCCAGCTGGCCAGCGTGGCGGTCTCGTTCGACACGTTCGACAACGGCCTCGATGCGCTCGAAGGGCTGCCGAAGGACACCGCGCTGGCATTCCTGTGCCACCACGGTGGTCGCAGCCAGCAAGCCGCCGAGCACTTCCGTGGCCTGGGCTTTCGCGAGGTCTACAACATCGTCGGCGGCATCGACGCGTGGGCCGACCTGGACAGCAGCGTCGCGAAGTACTGACGACTACGGCCTCTGACCCAAGCCCGTCTTTTGCAGGAGCGAACCCGCTCCTGCGGAGGCGTGGCGGTGCCTTGCCTCAGCCGAAGCCACCGCCCGCATCGAGGTAGTCCTGCTCCTCGGCCGTGTTGATCCGCCCGAGCTCGCGGTTGCGATGCGGGAAGCGGCCGAAGCGTGCGATCACGTCGCGATGGCGGCGCGCGTAGTCGAGGTAGTTCTGGCCCGCGTCGCCTCCGATCGAAGCCGCCAGTTCGACCGATCGCTCCTGGTCGGCAAGCACCTCGGAATGTTCGAAGGGCATGTACAGGAAGACGCGCAGCGCCGGATCGACCTGATGGTCGAAGCCGCGCTCGATCGCCAGCGCCGCGTAGCGACGCGCCAGCGGATCGGTCGCATAGGCATGGCCGCTGCCGCGAAAGACATTGCGCGGGATCTGGTCGAGCAGGATCGCCAGTGCCAGTGCACCTTCGGCGGTGTCCATCCAGTCATCGAGCTCGCGCCGGGCGGCGCGATGGTGCGTTGCCAGCCATTCCTCGCGGCAGCGCGCGTCGAAGACCTCATCGCGGCTGAACCAGCGCTCGTATCCGGCGTCCTGCCAGAAGGTGAGGATGTCGTGCGGGGTGGGCATGGCGTGGTTCCAGAAGCTGCGATGGGATCAAGATGGATCCCGGCATTCGCCGGGATGACGGGGCTCGACGGGATGACGGGACTCACACCGGCGGGATGACGGGACTCATACCGACTCGTCTGCCAGCTGCGTTTCCAGTTCGTTGATCCACAACTCGGTGACGCTCTCCAGCGTGACCGCGTGGATCAACGGACGGATCGAACCGCCCGAATACGACTGCGAGACGAATCGCGCATAGCGCTCGCGGAAAGCCATCCAGCTGCGATGGGCCTCATCGAACACCGCCAGCGACTCACCATCGAGCTGCCGGCGCAGGTGTGCGACCACCGTGGCCATGCGCGCCTCAACCCGGCGCAGCTCGTCGGCCGCCTGCTGGTTCATGTCGGACTGGGTCACGCCGGCATCGTCGCTCTGGCGGGCGACTTCCTCGGCCTTGGTGAAATAGTTGTCAGCGATGCGCGCCGCGGTCTCGGCCTTGCCGATCAGGCGGTGCTCGAACAGACGCAGGTCGTCAAGGTTGGTGTTGGTGCTGTCCAGGCCCTGCTTGAGAGCCAGCAGCTTCTGGTTGCGCTCGATCGCTTCGACCGCACCGCGGCGCTCGACCCGGCGCTGGACGAAATAGAACGCCCAGGTCAGTAACGCACCGACCAGCAGATAGATGAATTTCTCCATGTCTCCCCCCTCTCCAAGGCCCATATTCCCAAGGGGATAGTGTGCCCGGGAGATGTCGCAGGGTCTGCGATGCCGGCCCGCCAGACTGCACCGGCAGGCCCCGACGACACCGCGCTCACGGGCCCTGCACAAGACTGAACGACCCCGCCGGCCGCTCAGGCGACCGTCACCCAACCACGGCCATCGTTCCAGCACCGTGAACCACCGCACACCAAATCTCCAGAGGGATCCACCATGAAGCAGTCTGTTGTCGCAGCCCTGTTGCTTGCAGGCCTGCTCGCTCCGCTCGCAGGGAACGCGCAGCAAATCCAGTGCACCCTGATCTGCAATCCGCCGCGCATGATCTGCTACCCGGCCGGATCGATACCCCCGATCAACCGCATCTGCCCGCAGAACCTCAATGCCGAAACACCGGCGACCCAGACCGCGCTGTCCTCCCCGTCGCAGTCGACCGCAGCGCAGAGCGCATGCTCGGCCGTGTCGGTGTTCAACGAGGAAACGCAGAGCTACGAGTGGGAAATGAACTGCGATTGATCGCGCAGCCAGGTGATTTGAAAAGGCCGGCCAACGCCGGCCTTTTCTTTGTGCAGCCAACGAAGACCGCGCTCCAACGTGCCCGAGCGTTGTCCGTCGGGACGGGGATTGCTCCGCAGCGGGCCATGGATGGCCCGCGCCCCGCATCGGCCAGGATGGCCGACTAAGGGGCGGAGCAAACCCCGACCCGGCGGACGACGCCCCTCCGAAACGAATGAGGCGGGGAAGCTACTCGTCGAAACGCAGATGCCGCACCGACTTGCCGTTGCGGCGAATCAGCCTGAGCGCCTCGATGCCGACGTTGATGTGGTTGTCGACAAAGTCGGAACTCACGCGCGCATCCGACGCCTCGGTCTTGACCCCTTCCGGAATCATCGGCTGATCCGAGACCAGCAACAGCGCCCCGCAGGGAATCCGATTGGCGAAACCGGCGGCGAAGATCGTCGCCGTCTCCATGTCGATGGCCATGCAGCGCATCGTGCGCAGACGCTCCTTGAACGCCTCGTCATGCTCCCAGACGCGGCGATTGGTAGTGAACACCGTACCCGTCCAGTAATCGTGGCCAAGGTCGCGGATCATCGTCGACACGGCGCGCTGCAGCGCGAACGCCGGCAACGCCGGCACCTGCGCCGGCAGATAATCGTCGCTGGTGCCCTCACCGCGGATCGCCGCGATCGGCAACACCAGATCACCCAACTGGTTCTTCCGCTTCAACCCACCGCATTTGCCCAGGAACAACACCGCCTTGGGCATGATCGCACTGAGCAGATCCATCATCGTCGCCGCGTTCGGGCTGCCCATGCCGAAGTTGATCATCGTGATGCCGTCGGCGGTGGCGCTGGGCATCGGCCGGTCGAGGCCGATCACCCCCGCCCCGGTGAGGCGGGCAAAGGTGTGCAGGTAGCCACCGAAGTTGGTCAGCAGGATGTGTTCGCCAAACTGGTCAATCGGCACGCCGGTGTAGCGCGGCAACCAGTTGTCCACGATCTGTTCTTTGTCTTTCACTTGCGTATACCTCGCGTCGTCTCTTGCCGGAGCCAGCGTGCTGGCACGAATGACAAGCTCCAACGCCCGGTCGCCAGCTTGCTGGCGCCTACCAGGGCGGGGTTGCCTGGGCCTGCATTCTCTCACGACCGACCATGACCTTCGTCGGGTTTGCACGGACCCGCCGCCGCGGCTAGGGTGCGGATTCGATGTTCGTGCCACCCCTGGGGAAAACCATGTTCCGACCACTGGTCGCCGCGCTTGCCGCGGTGCTCTGCGCAGGCTTCGCCCATGCCGCGTCGCCCGATGCGCCTGCTGCCAAATCAACCTCCTCGAAATCGCGCTTCGTCGAGGACCCCTACCCCAGCACCTATCGCGCCATCGCTGCCGGCCCGGTCCTGATCGAGCACGCGACGGTGCTGACCGGCACCGGCCAGCGCCTCGACAACGCCGACGTGCTGCTGCAGGACGGCAAGGTCGTTGCGGTCGGCAGCGCGCTGCAGGCGCCGGCCAATGCGACCCGCGTCGATGCCAACGGCAAGTGGGTGACCCCGGGCATCATCGACGTGCACTCGCACCTGGGCGTCTACCCCACCCCAGGCGTCAGCGCGCACAGCGACGGCAATGAAATGACCGGCGCCGTCACCGCCAACGTCTGGGCCGAGCATTCGATCTGGCCGCAGGACCCGGGTTTCGCCGCGGCCCTGGCCGGCGGCATCACCTCGCTGCAGGTGCTGCCGGGCTCTGCCAACCTCGTCGGCGGTCGCGGCGTGACGCTGAAGAACGTCGCTGCCACCACCTACCAGGCGATGAAGTTTCCCGATGCGCCGTGGGGCCTGAAGATGGCCTGCGGCGAGAACCCCAAGCGCGTCTACGGCCAGAAGAGCGGACCGGCCACGCGCATGGGCAACGTCGCCGGCTACCGCGCCGCGTTCATCGATGCCAGCGAGTACCTGCGCAAGAACGGCGGCGGCAAGAAGAACGACGAGGCAGCGAAGAAGAAGCACTGGTGGCAATCGAGCAATGGCGACGGCGCCGACAGCGAGAAGGACACCGGCGGCAAGCGCGACCTCAAGCTCGACACCCTGGCCGGCGCCATCAACGGCGACATCCGCGTGCACATCCACTGCTACCGCGCCGACGAAATGGCGATCATGCTCGACCTGGCCAAGGAGTTCGGCTTCAAGGTGGCCGCGTTCCACCACGGCGTGGAGGCCTACAAGCTGGCCGACCGCCTCGCCGCCGAAGGTGTCTGCGGCGCGCTGTGGGCCGACTGGTGGGGCTTCAAGATGGAAGCCTTCGACGGCATCCAGGAGAACATCGCCCTGGTCGATCGACCGGCCAACAGCTGCGCGATCGTCCATTCCGATTCCGACGAAGGCATCCAGCGTCTCAACCAGGAAGCGGCCAAGGTGATCGCGCACGCCAAGCTGGCCGGCATGGACATCGCCCCCGAGCGTGCGATCCGCTGGCTCACGCAGAACGCGGCGCAGGCGCTGGGAATCCTCGACCAGACCGGCACGCTCGAGCCGGGCAAGATGGCCGACGTGGTGGTCTGGAACGGCAATCCCTTCAGCGTGTATGCCCACGCCGAGCAGGTGTACGTCGACGGCGCACGTCTGTTCGACCGCAACGACCGCAACCGCCAGCCGGTATCGGATTTCATGCTTGGCCAGGGCGCCGCGGCGCAGGGAGGTGTGCTGTGAGGGCCTCTTCGATCATCGATGGCCTCACCGTCATTCCGGCGAAAGCCGGAACCCATTTGGATGTTGAAATGGGTGGTGCGACGGCGAAATCAAAATGGATCCCGGCGTTCGGCGGGATTGCGGTGAGGTCCGTACTGGCTACTGGCTTGCTGCTGGCCATGTCCGCCGCCTCCGCCCAGGAACTGCTGATCCGCAACGCCACCATCCACACCGCCACCGCGCAGGGCACGCTGCACAACGCCGACGTGCTGGTCAGCGGTGGCACCATCCGCGCCGTCGGCACCGGCCTGGCCGCGCCCGCGGGTGCGCAGGTCATCGACGCCCAGGGCCGGCCTTTGACGCCGACGCTGTTCGGTGGCGTCACCGAGATCGGGCTGGAAGAGGTGTCCGGCGAGAAGGCCACCAACGACGAGACGTTGACCCTCGGCGCCGAAACCAAGCAGATGACGGTGCGGCCGGAGTTCGACGTGACACTGGCCTTCAATCCGGAGTCGGTGCTGATCCCGGTGACGCGGATCGAAGGCATCGGCTGGACCCTGCTGGGCGCCGGCACCGGCAGTGGCGGCTCGATCGTCGCCGGCCAGGGTGGTGTGGTGCGCCTCGACGGCAGCGCCGACCCGGTCGGGCCGCGCGAGCTGTTCGTGCGCATCGGAGGCGACGCGATCGGGCTCAGCGGCAATTCGCGCGCGGCGCAGTGGATGATCCTCGACCAGCTGATCGACGAAGTGCGCGGGCGCATCCCGCCCGACGCCAACGCCGCGCTGCTGACGCCGGCCGGACGCGCCACGCTGGCCCGCTACATCGGCGGCGGTGGCCGCGTGGTGGTGGCGGTCGATCGCGCCGCCGACATCCGCCAGCTGCTGCGCTGGTCGGCGCGGCACAACGTGCGCATCGCCATCGCCGGTGGCGCCGAAGCCTGGCGCATGGCACCGCAGCTGGCTTCGGCCAAGGTGCCGGTGTTCGTCAATCCGCTCGGCAACCTGCCGTACGACTTCGACCAGATCGGTTCCACCATGCAGAACGCCGCGCGCCTGCGTGCCGCCGGCGTGCAGGTCGGCTTCAGCCAGTCCGGCGATGCTTCGCACAACGCACGCAAGATCCGCCAGCTGGCCGGCAATGCCGTCGCCAACGGCCTGCCCTGGGACGACGGCCTGGCTGGACTGACGCGGGTGCCGGCCGAGGCGTTCGGTGTCGCCGACCGCATGGGCAGCATCGCGCCGGGCAAGCGCGCCGACCTGGTGCTGTGGAGCGGTGACCCGCTCGAAGTCAGCGAGGTGGCGTTGCAGGTGTGGATGGACGGTCGCGCGATTCAGATGCGCAGCCGCCAGACCGAACTGCGCGACCGCTACCTGCATCCGGCCGCGCCGGCAGAGAACGGCGGGTTGCCGCGGGCGTATCCGCAGGCGGGACGCTAGTCGCGCCACACCAGCCCCGGCCTGCGTGCAGGTCGGGGCCGGGGCCCTCCCGCATTCGCGAGTATGCTGCGCCCATCCGCGACCAGACACCGCTTGACCCGGGGAAGACCTGCTCCATGACCTTGCCGCACATCGACTTCAACCTCCTGGCGGTGATCGCCGCGGCCGTCTCCGCGTTCGTGCTCGGCGGGATCTGGTACGGACCGCTGTTCAAGCGCGTGTGGTGCCGCGAGGCCGGGATCGATCCGGACAGCGCTCCGCTGCATCCGAAGCTGACCTTCGCCACCGCCTTCGGCTGCAGCCTGCTGGCGGCGCTGATGTTCGCGATCTTCCTCGGCCCCGACGCCAATGCCGGCAGCGGCTTCGGCGCCGGCTTCGTGGTCGGCCTGTTCTTCGTCGCCATGAGCTTCGGCATCAACTACGCCTTCGCCCAGCGCAGCGCGAAGATGTGGATGATCGACGCCGGCTACCACATTGCCCAGTTCAGCCTGTACGGGCTGATCCTCGGCGCCTGGCACTGAGCCGCGACCATGGCCACGCCGCCGCTGGTCTGGTACTTCGACTTCATCTCGCCGTTCTCGTACCTGCAGTGGCAGAAGCTCAAGCCGTTGCTGCGTGAATTCGAGATCGCGGGGACGCCGGTGCAGCTGGTGCCGATCGTGTTCGCCGCCGTGCTCGATGCCTGTGGGCAGAAGGGCCCGGCCGAGATCCCGGGCAAGCGTGAATTCACCTACCGCCACGTGCTGTGGCTGGCCCGCCAGCAAGGCGTGACGCTGCGGTTCCCGCCGACGCACCCGTTCAACCCGCTGGCATCGCTGCGCCTGAGCATCGCCGCGGGCAACACGCCCGAGGCGGTCGATTCGATCTACGACTGGCTGTGGGCGCAGGGCCGCGCCGGCGACAGTCTGGAAGCGCTGGTGCCGCTGATGGCGGTGCTGAACGTCCCGGCCGAAGCGCTGGACGCGGCACCGACCAAAACCGCGTTGCGCGCCAACACCGACGCGGCGATCGCCGCCGGCATCTACGGCGTGCCGACCCTCGCCGTGCGCGGCGAGCTCTTCTGGGGCAACGACGCCCACGAGTTCGCGCTGGCGACATTGCGCGAACCGTCCGTCCTCGACGACGACGAGATGCGGCGGGTGTCGCAGCTCCCAGTCGGCCTGCAGCGCCGACGCTGAGCCGCGTAGCCCGGGGTAGCGCAGCGCACCCGGGGACGGACGCGGACTGACGGCCCTCCATTCAGCCACCGTAGCCCGGGTGAGCGCAGCGCACCCGGGACGGACGCGCACTGACCTTCCTCCATTCAGCCACCGTAGCCCGGGTAAGCGATGCGCATCGTTTCCCCGGGTGCGCTGCGCTTACCCGAGCTGCGTTCAGCTTTCCGCCGCGCAGGACTTTGCTGCACCCGCAGCGAGACGCACGCCCCGAAGCAGGTATGCTGCGCGTCACAATTTGATGCCAGCGCTGGTTATTCGGAGGGGGAACATGCGCATTGGACTCGTGGTCGATTCGGCCTGCGATTTGCCTTTGAGTTACCTGGAGCAACACCAGGTCGATGTCTTGCCGATCACCGTGCGTATTGGCGAAGCGGTCCTGGCCGACCGCCGCAACGAAGAGGCGACGCTGGAGTTCCTGCACGCCCACGTTGCCGAGCGCGGCCACGAAGCCCAGACCACGCCGTACACGGTGCAGCAGATCCAAGACCTGTTCCTGAGCCGGCTGGTGATCGACTACGACTACGTGTTCTGCATGACGATCACCAAGACCCGCAGCCCGATCTTCGATAACGCGCAGCAGGCCAGCTTCGCCATCCTGAGCGACTACAAGGCCGCACGTTCCGCTGCTGGCAACAACACGCCGTTCGCGCTGCGCGTCGTCGACAGCCAGAACCTGTTCGCCGCCCAGGGCATCGGCGCGGTCGAAGCGGTGCGCCTGCGCGAAGCGGGCGAAGGCGCGCCGAAGATCCGCGCGCGCCTGGAGCACCTGGCCCTGCACACCCAGGGCTACATGGTGCCGCCGGACCTCTACTACCTGCGCAACCGTGCGCGCAGCAAGGGCGACCGCAGCGTCAGCTTCATCAGCGCCGCGCTCGGCAGTGCGCTCGACATCAAGCCGGTATTGCACTGCAATCGCGGCGAGACCGCGCCGGTGGCCAAGATCAAGGGCTTCGAGCCGGCGGTGCAGAAGCTGTTCGAGCACGTCGCGCAGCGCGTGGAGGCCGGCGAACTGCTGACCCCGACGATGTGCCTGAGCTACGGCGGCGAGCTCGACGAGATGCGCAAGCTTCCCGGCTACGAGCGCCTGCGCGATGCCTGCGTCCGCAACAACATCGAGCTGTTCGAGTCGGTGATGAGCCTGACCGGCATGGTCAACGTCGGCAAGGGCGCGGTGGTGGTGGGCTTCGCTGCCGAAGGGCAGAAGTTCCACGGCTAGGCATCGCCGTCACGGGCGGGGAGTAATGTAGGCGGACCCCATCCGGAACCACTGCATGGCCACCCGCTATTACATCCGCCTTCCCGATGCGACACGAGCCCGCGGCAGTGATGCCGCGTTCTCCTTCAGCGCGGTCAGCGCCGAAGGTTTCGCCGAACAGTTGCAGGCCGCGTTGCGCGATCCCTCGCTGTTCGAACGCTGGAAGGCGCGCCAGGACGACCCCGATGCGGTCGATCCGGCGCTCGGTGCGACCGACGCCTCGGCGTCCGTGCACGGCGAGCAGGACGACCTGCACATCGACCTCGTAGTGACCTCGACCATCTCCGGCAACGTCCTCAAGCACCGCCTGCGCCTGCTCGCCGGCGGTGGCTGGGAACTGCGCGACGTCACGTCCGCATGAGCCAGCGGCTGTTGTCGTGGAGCGGCGGCAAGGACGCTGCCTGGACGTTGCACACCCTGCGCCAGCGCGGCGATGTCGACGTCGTCGCGCTGCTGACCACCGTCACCAGTGGCTACGACCGGGTGGCGATGCATGGCATCCGCCGCGACATCCTGCACGCGCAGGCCGAATCGACCGGATTGCCGCTGATCGAGGCGGTGATCCCGCCGAAGTGCGACAACGCCGGTTACGAGGCCGCGTTCGCGCTGGCGCTGGCGCAGGCGCGTGAACGCTGGCCGGAGCTGGACTGCATCGCCTTCGGCGACCTGTACCTGGCCGACGTCCGCGCCTGGCGCGAAGCCTCGTGCGCACGCCTGGGCTGGCGCATCGACACGCCGCTGTTCGGCACCGACACCGCGGCGCTGGCGCGCGAGATGATCGCCTCGGGGCTGCAGACGCGGCTGTGCTGCGTCGACACGCAACAACTGGCGGCCGGGTTCAGCGGCCGCGCATTCGACGATGAACTGCTCGCCGAACTGCCAGCGTCGTGCGACCCCTGTGGCGAGAACGGCGAGTTCCACACGCTCGTGCACGGCGGGCCGATGTTCCGCCGGCCGATCGAGTTGCAGGCCGGCGAGAAAGTGCTGCGCGACGAGCGGTTCGCGTACGCGGACTTCCTGCTGGCCTAGCCGGCCAGCGCGCGTGCGTGGTACGCCATGTGTTCGCCGATGAACGTGGAGATGTAGTAGTAGCTGTGGTCGTAGCCGGGACGTAAGCGCAGTTCGAACGGATGACCCACCGCCTCGCAGGCATCCTGCAGGAGTAGCGGACGCAACTGCGACACCAGGAACTCGTCGGCCTCGCCCTGGTCGACCAGCAGCGGCAGGCGCTCGCTCGCCGTCGCCACCAGTTCGCTGGCATCCCACGCCTTCCATGCTTCGCGGTCGTCGCCCAGGTAGGCCGAGAACGCCCGCTGCCCCCACGGCACCTGCATGGGTGCGACGATCGGCGAGAACGCCGACACGCTGCGGTAGCGACCGGGGTTGCGCAGCGCCGCCACCAGCGCGCCGTGCCCGCCCATCGAATGGCCGCTGATCGCGCGTGCATCACTGGCGCGGAAGTTCGCCTCGACCAGCGCCGGTAGTTCGCGGGTGACGTAGTCGTGCATGCGGTAGTGCGAGGCCCAGGGTGCCTGCGTGGCATCGACATAGAAGCCGGCGCCCTGGCCAAGGTCGTAGCCGTCGGCATCGGCCACGCCGAGTCCGCGCGGACTGGTGTCGGGCGCGATCACTATCACACCGTGCTCGGCCGCATACCGCTGCGCACCGGCCTTGGTGATGACGTTCTGCTCGCTGCAGGTCAGGCCGCTGAGCCAGTACAACACCGGCAGTCGGCGCTGCGTCACCTGCGGTGGCAGGTAGACGCCCAGCCGCATCTCGCAGCCCAGCGATGCCGAGGCATGTTTCCACACTTCCTGCTGCCCGCCGAAGCAGGCATGCCGTTCGATCCGTTCCATCGTTCTCCTTACGGGTTCAGGTCAGAAATGGATCACCGTGCGGATCGACTTGCCTTCGTGCATCAGGTCGAACGCCTCGTTGATCTGCTCCAGCGGCATCGTGTGGGTGATGAAGGGATCGAGGTCGATCTCGCCCTTCATCGCCTGCTCGACCATGCCCGGCAGCTGCGTGCGGCCCTTGACGCCGCCAAAGGCGGTGCCGCGCCAGACGCGACCGGTCACCAGCTGGAACGGGCGCGTGCGGATCTCCTGGCCGGCGCCGGCGACACCGATGATGACGCTCTCGCCCCAGCCCTTGTGGCAGCACTCCAGCGCGGCGCGCATGACGTCGACGTTGCCGATGCACTCGAAGCTGAAGTCGACGCCGCCGTCGGTTAGCTCGACGATCACGTCCTGCACCGGCTTGTCGTGGTCCTTCGGGTTGACGCAATCGGTGGCGCCCATGCTTCGCGCCAGTTCGAACTTGCCGGGGTTGGTGTCGACCGCGATGATCCGCGCGGCCTTCGCCTGCACCGCGCCCTGGATCACCGCCAGGCCAATGCCGCCGAGGCCGAACACCGCGACGCTGTCGCCGGCCTTGACCTTGGCCGTGTTGTGCACGGCGCCTATGCCGGTGGTGACGCCGCAACCGAGCAGGCAGACCTTCTCCAGCGGCGCCTGCGGGTTGACCACGGCGAGCGAGACTTCCGCCACCACCGTGTACTCGCTGAAGGTGCTGGTGCCCATGTAGTGGTAAACCGGCTCGCCGTTGTACGAGAAGCGCGTGGTGCCGTCCGGCATCAGGCCCTTGCCCTGGGTGGCGCGCACGGCCTGGCAGAGGTTGGTCTTGCCCGACAGGCAGAACTTGCACTTGCGGCATTCGGCCGTGTACAGCGGGATCACGTGGTCGCCGGGCTTGACGCTGGTGACGCCCTCGCCGACCTCGACGACTATGCCGCCGCCCTCGTGACCGAGCACGCTCGGGAAGATGCCTTCCGGGTCGTCGCCGCTGAGGGTGAACGCGTCGGTGTGGCAGACGCCGGTGTGGGTGATCCTGACCAGCACTTCGCCGGCTCTGGGCGGGGCGACGTCGATCTCGACGATCTGCAGCGGTTGGCCCGGGGCGAAGGCGACGGCGGCACGGCTTTTCATGGGAGGCGGATCCGGTGCGGGGAGCAGCCGTTGATTCTAGGCCTCGCGCGTCAAGCGGATGTTGGCCGCATTGGGCGTTGTGGGCATCCCGCCCCGGGTACGCCGGTTCGCCGTGTAGCCCGGGTAAGGCCAAAGGCCGCACCCGGGGAAGCCGTCCGCGCGCCTCGCCTCAACCGGTGTTCTGGATGCCAGCCGATATCCCGTTGACCGTGGCCATCAGCGCCTGCAGCAACTCATCGTCCGGGCGACCGGCCGCGCGCCAGCGCGCAAGCAGGTCGACCTGCAGCAGACTGATCGGATCCACGTACGGGTTGCGCAGGCGGATCGACTGGCGCAGGCGGTAGTCGCCGGCCAGCAGTTCCTCGCTGCCCTTGATCGCCAGCACCGCCGTGCGCGTGCGCTCGAACTCGGCGGCGATGCCGGGATGGAAGCGTTCGTGGAGATCGCCGGCGAGCAACGAGTACTGCTCGAAGATCGCCGGGTCCGACTTGGCCAGCATCATTTCCAGGTCGTCGACCAGCGTGCCGAAGAACGGCCAGTCGCGCGCCATCTCCGCCAGCGTATCGCGACCGTGCATCTCCAGCGCCTGCGTCAGCGCGCTGCCGACGCCATACCAGGCGGTCAGGCCGGCACGGTTCTGCGACCACGCGAACACCCACGGGATCGCCCGCAGCGACGAGACGTCGCCATCGCCGGCACGCTTGCTCGGACGCGAACCGATGCGCAGGCGCTCGATCACGTCGATCGGCGTTGCGGCGCGGAAGTAGGCCGGGAAATCCGGGTGCTCGTGGACCAGCGCGCGGTAGTGGCCGCGCGCGCTGGCGGACAGCTCACTGGCGATGGCACGCCACGTCGCCTCGCGCGGCTCCGGTGCGCGCGGGCGCAAGGTCGCGCGCAGCACCGCGCCGGCGGCCTGCTCGAGGTTGCGCAGCGCGATCGCGCGGATGCCGTACTTGCGGTGGATCACCTCGCCCTGCTCGGTCAGGCGCAGGTAGCCGTCGACCGAGCCGCGCGGCGCGGCGATGACCGCACGTTCGGTCTTGCCGCCACCACGGCTGATCGAACCGCCACGACCATGGAAGAAGGCGATGCGCACGCCACTCTCCTGGGCCAGTGCGGTCAGCGCGATCTGGGTGCGTTGCAGGGCCCAGCGCGAGGCCAGCATGCCGCCGTCCTTGGCACTGTCGGAGTAGCCGAGCATCACCACCTGGCGATCGCCGCGCGCAGCCAGGTGGCGGCGATAGACCGGGTCGGCGAACAGCGCGCGCAGTGTGTCGGCGGCGGCATCGAGGTCGTCGACGGTTTCGAACAGCGGCGCGACGTCGAGCGGCACGCGCCCGTCGCCATCGACGCAGCCGGCGATGCGCGCCAGTGCCAGTACCGCCAAGGCATCGGCGGCGCTGCGGCTCATGCTGACGATGTACGGGCCGAATGCCCGCGGGCCGTAGCGCGGACGCAGTCGCGCCACGGCGCGGAACACGTCCAGCGTGGACCTCGCATGGCCATTGCCCAGCGTCGGTGCCGGCGCGCTTCCGTCCAGCAGGGCATGCAGGCGATGCGCACGCTCCTCGCGGGTGCGCGACTCCCAGGACGAATCTCCGAGCAGCTCGGCCAGGGCGGCGTCGTGCGTGGCCGAGTCCTGGCGCAGGTCGAGGCTGGCCAGGTGGAAACCGAAGCACTCGACGCGACGACGCAGGCGGCGCACGGCGAAACCGCCGGCGTGCTCGCCCTGGTGCGCGGCCAGGCTGCGCTCGATCAATACGATGTCGGCCAGGAAGGTCGCCGCATCCGGGTAGCCGTGGACATGGTCCTCGGCGGTCGCGCGCAGGCGTGCGCCGATCAGCGCGAGCAGGTTGCGATACGGCATGTCGGCATGGCGCGGACGCAGCGCCGCGGCTGCCTTGGGCAGCAGGTAGCGGTACTCCTCGATGCGCGCCATCACCTCGTCGGCGACGCTGACACGGCCCAGCGACTGGCTCAGCAGTTCGCCGAGCGCGGTGACTTCCTGGCGGTACGCGCCGAGCACCAGCTTGCGTTGCCCGGCCAGGCTCGCGGCGATGGTGTCGGCGCCGACGTTGGGGTTGCCGTCCATGTCGCCGCCGACCCAGGTGCCGAAACCAATCACGTCCGGCGCCGGCGTCGCTTCGCCATAGGCCTCTCGCAAGGCATCCTCGAAGACTTCGTAGAACACCGGCAGCACGCGGTACAGCACTTCCGACAGGTAGAATCCGACATGCTCGAACTCGTCGGCCACGCTCGGCTTCACCGGCGAGGCCTCGGCGGTCTGCCAGCCGGCGGTCAGCGCCAGCCGCATCCGCTCCAGGTCGGCGCGGTGCTCGTACGGCGTGCGGCTGCGGTCGATGTCGTCGATCAGGCAGGTGACGATCTGCCGTTCCTTCTCCAGCAGCGCGCGCCGCACGGCTTCGGTCGGATGCGCGGTGAATACCGGCTCGATGCGCAGGCGCGACAGCAGCGCGACCACTTCGTCCAGGCTCACGCCCTGCGCGGCCAGCGACGTCAGCACCTCGCGCAGGCTGCCCGGCTGCGCGCTGGCGCCGCGGCGCTCGTAATCGCGGCGGCGACGGATGCGGTGCACGCGCTCGGCGACGTTGACCGCCTGGAAGTAGGTGGCGAAGGCGCGGACGAGATCGCCGGCGTGCTCGAGCTCGGTGCCGGCCAGCGCCTGCGCAAGTTCGGCGACCGGGGCCTGGCTTTCGCGGCGGCGGATCGCAGCGCGACGCAGGCGTTCGACCTCGGCCAGGAATTCCGGCCCACGCTGCTCGGCCAGGATCTCGCCGACGAGGGCGCCGACGGTCTTGACGTCCTCACGCAGGAGCGCATCGTTCGGCGCGAACTCGACGATGCGCAGGGGTTCTTCGGCGGGCTCCGCGGCGGCCGCGGAGATGGTCTCGGGGGCGGACTCGGTGGTGCGGCTCGTGGTCATCCGCCGAGCCTACCGCACTGCAACAATTAACGGCGACGGTTTCAGGCGCAACGGATGGAAGGGGTGGCCCCGAGCCTGTTCATGGCCGCGGCGACCTCCCCGGGCCGTGCCTGACGTTCAATACCCTTGGCCCCTCACTTGCACGCAACCGCCATGACCCGACCGCTTGTCCTGTTGCTGAGCTGCTTTGCCCTCCTCTCCTGCGAAGCCCCCAACACCCGGGACGAGAAAGCCGCGTCCGCGCCAGCGCTGTTCGACAACTTCGGCGAACTGCATCGCGACATCGGCACCCGCGTGCCGGAGGCGCAGCGCTATTTCGACCAGGGCCTGCGCATGGCCTACGGTTTCAATCATGAAGCGGCCGGCCGCGCGTTCGCCCAGGCCGAACGCCTCGACCCCAAGTGCGCGATGTGCGTGTGGGGCCAGGCGCTGGTGCTCGGGCCCAACATCAACCTGCCGATGCCGCCGGAGCTGGCGGCCGACGCGACCCTGCTGGCCACGCGTGCACAGGACCTCGCCAAGGGCGCCAAGCCGGCCGACCGCGCCCTGATCGCGGCGCTGTCCAAGCGCTACACCTCACCCGCACCCGACAGCCGCGCGCCGCTGGACGAGGCCTATGCGAAGGCGATGGGCGAGGCCGCGCAGCAGTTCCCCGACGACGACGACATCGCCACGCTCTACGCCGAATCGCTGATGGACCTGTCGCCGTGGGCGTACTGGGATACCGCCGGCCAGCCGGGCCTGCACACCGGGACGATGGTGGCGATGCTGGAGAAGGTGCTTCAGCGCAATCCCGACCACATCGGCGCGGCGCACTACTACATCCACGCGGTCGAGGCCTCCAACGACCCGAAGCGCGCCGAGCCCCATGCCGACAAGCTCGCATCGCTCGCGCCCGGTTCCGGGCACCTGGTGCACATGCCGGCGCACGTCTACATCCGCATCGGCCGTTACCACGATGCAACGCTGAGCAACTTCGCCGCCAGCACCGCGGACAAGGAGTTCCTTGCGGTGTGCCGCGGCAGCAACGGCGCCTACCCGCTGGGGTACGTCCCGCACAACTGGCATTTCGCGGCGATGTCCGCGGCGCTGCAGGGCTCGCGCACGTTGACCTTGCAGGCCGCCGAACAGACCGCCAAGCGCGTCGACCCGCAGCAGATGGAAGCGATGAGCTTCATGCAGCAGTTCCTTGTCACGCCGCTGTTCGCACAGGTCCGCTTCGGCGAGTGGGATGCGATCCTGGCGACGCAGGAAGCGCCGTCGGCCTTGCCGTTCCCGCGCGGGGTCTGGCACTTCGCCCGCGGCATGGCGCTGGTGCGCACCGACAAGCCCGCCGCCGCGCGCAAGGAGTTGCGCGCGCTGCAGGCGATCGCCGCCGACCCGGCGCTGGCGAAGGTGGGGCTGTTCGGCATGAACAGCGCCGACAAGGTACTCGCGGTCGCCGAGCCAATGCTGCGCGGCGAGATCGCGCTGGCCGAGCGCCAGCGCAAGCCCGGCCTGTCTGCATTGCGCGAGGCCGTGGCCGCCGAGGACAAGCTCAACTACAACGAACCGCCGGACTGGCCGTTGCCGGTGCGGACGTACCTGGGCGCGGCGTTGCTCGATGCCGGCCGCGCCAAGGATGCGGTGGCCGTGTACGAAGAGGACCTGAAGAAGTTCCCGGAGAACGGCTGGTCGCTGTACGGGCTGGCGCAGGCGCAGAGGAAGCTCAAGCAGGACGCGAGCGCGACCGAGCGGCGGCAGGCGGCGGCGTGGGAGTGGTCGGACGTGAAGCTGACCGCTTCGCGCTTCTGATGCTCCTGCGACTGGCGATCACTTCACCTGCTTGCCGTGCTTGATGACGATGTCGACGCGCTGCAGCAGCGCCACCTGCTTCAGCACGTCGCCCTTCACCGCGATGATGTCAGCGTACTTGCCTTCGACCACGCTGCCGTACTCCTTGTCGGCCTTCATCGCCACCGCCGGCCAGTAGGTCGCGGCGCGGATCGCGTCGATCGCCGGCACGCCGAGCTGGTTGACCCACACGTCGAGCTCGTTCCAGGTGCTGCCGCTGTGGAACTTCATCGGGATGCCCGAATCGGTGCCGA
>DATDBK010000190.1:0-36699 GCA_036524935.1 Lysobacter sp.
TGGTCGACCACCAGCACGCGCTTGCCGCGCTGGCCGGCGGTCAGCGCGCACATCAGTCCGGCCGCGCCGCCGCCGATGATCGCGACGTCGTACTGTCCCGTCATGCCCGGGCTGCTTCCTCGTCCGAGGCCATGCGGGTCAACGGACGGAAGGTGAAGGTGTGGCCTTCGCCCAGCCACTGCACTTCGCCGTCCTGGATCAGCACGTTCACGCGCATGCCGCGCTGCTGCACGGAGGCAAGCGCCTCAACCGTGTCGGCGCCGATGTCGATCACGGTGAGGTTGTGCAGGCGCTTGAGCGCGACACGGTTCTTTTCCCACCAAAGGTCGGCGGAGCGGCCGGCGTAGTTCACCACCACGACCTGGCGCGCGCGTCCGCAGGCCTTGCGGATCCGCGACTCGTCGGGCTGGCCCAGGTCGATCCACTGCTCGATCTCGCCGGTGTAATCGCGCCGCCACATGTCCGGGTCGTCCTCGCTGCTCAGGCCGCGGCCGAACTCGAGGCGATCCTCGGCGAACATGGCATAGGTGAGCAGCCGCACCATCAGCCGCTGTTCGGTCTCCGACGGATGCTGGGCGAGGGTGAGGTTGTAGGTAGCGTAGTGATGGCGGTCGAGGTCGCTGACTTGCAGCTCGGCCTTTACCACGGTGGCCTTGAGCGCCATGGGGTACATCCGGTAGGGGCAGGAAAACAGCGCGCATTCTAGGCGCTGGCGGGGTGGCGTGCCGTTCTCAACGTTCATGCGACGGCGGGGCCGTCATTGGGCCCTTGCGACGGCGAGGCCACGATCCGGGGGAGAATGCGCGGGTGAAACCGCTCGATTCCCATCGCAATGGCGTGGCCGCGAGCCGCTGGCAACTTCCGCCGGGGCCGTGGCCGACGGTGCTGGAGGGTCTGTGCGCGCGGTTCCCGGCGGTCGGCCGCGAGCGCTGGCTGGACCGGATCGACCGCGGGCTGGTCCGTGACGCCGACGGAAAGGCGCTCGCGGCGGATGCCATCTACCGCGTCGGTGCCGAACTGACCTACTACCGCGAAGTGGACAGCGAACCGGAGATCCCGTTCGACGAGGTCGTGCTGCACGTCGATGAACACCTGGTGGTCGCCGACAAGCCCCATTTCCTGTCGGTGACGCCGGCAGGCCAGCACGTCGCGCAGACGCTGCTGGCGAGGCTGGTTCGGCGCCTGGGCAATCCGGAACTGGTGCCGCTGCACCGGATCGATCGCGGCACGGCCGGGCTGGTGTTGTTTTCGGCGAGCGCCGACACGCGCGCGCAGTACCAGGCGCTGTTTCCGCAGCGCCGGATCAGCAAGCGCTACGAGGCACTGGCGCCGGCCATACCGGAGCGTTCATTCCCGCTGGTGCATCGCTCGCACCTCGAACGCGGCGAGCCGTTCTTCCGCATGCGCGAAGGCGAGGGTGGTGCCAACAGCGAAACGCGCATCGAGGTGATCGAGCGCGATGGCGGCATCTGGCGGTATGGGCTGGAGCCGGTCACCGGCCGCAAGCACCAGCTGCGCGTGCACATGTCCGCGCTGGGAGCGCCGATCCGCAACGATCCGCTGTATCCGGAATGCATCGGACCGCTGGTGGACGATTACCAGCGACCGCTGAAATTACTGGCGCGGTCATTGCAGTTCGTCGATCCGCTCAGCGGTCAGGAGCGCCGCTTCGAAAGCACCTTCGAGTTGTGACTGGCGGGTGCGCCGTCGTCACGTCCACTCGCGCGACGGCAGCGTGATGCGTCGTTGCGGTGTCCCGACCTTGTCGAGAAAGCGGTTGAACACGTTGTCGGCCTGGCCCTGCATCGTCGCGATGTGCTCGCGGGTCTTCTGCCGGATCGTCGCTTCACTGGCCTGCGCCGGATCGAGCCCGGCCAGTTCGGCCAGCTCGTCGCGGTAGGAAGGATTGGCCAGCCAGCGCTCGATCAGGCGTTCGTCCATCTCCAGGTGGAACTGGAAGCCGTAGGCGTTGTCGCCGTAGCGAAACGCCTGCTGCTCGCAACCTTCCGTGCGCGCCAGGTGTTCGGCCTCGCGCGGAACCTCGAAGCTGTAGCGGTGCCACTGGAACACCGGCGCCGAGTCGCCCAGCGGTGACAGCACCGGGTCAGCGCGGCCGGCCACGGTCGTCTGCAGCGGGTACCAGCCGATCTCGGCCTGGTGGTGGCGCCGTATCGGTGCGCCCAGCACATGTGCCAGCAACTGCGCGCCCAGGCAGATGCCCAGCACCGGCTTGCCCTGTTCGAGCATGTGTTCGATCGCCAGCAGCTCGGTGCGCAGGTGCGGGCGCTGCGCCTGGTCTTCGACGTTCATCGGCCCGCCCAGCACGATCAGGCCGCGATAGCGGTCGACATTGGGCTGGAAGTCGGGCTGGCGCTCGAAATTGGCGAAACGGACGCGGTGCCCGCGCCGGCGGATCAGCGGGTCCAGGGTGCCGAGCGGTTCGGCGGCGACGTGCTGGAAGACGAGCAGGCGGGGCATGGCGCGGGCGCGGCGTTTCGACAGCCCGACTATGCCAAATCCGGCGCGCCTTACGGTAGGGGCTACGCCCGCGGTGCGGCGGCGATCACCGCGATGGCGACGATGGCCAGGGCGATCGCGGCGCGGTTCCAGCGGCTGGTCTTCTCTCCGAACACGAACACGCCGACCAGCGTGCCCAGCACCACCACGCCGATGTTCATCGCCGCGAACACCACCGACGGATGGTCCGCGAATGCCTGATGGGCGCGAACGTAGAAGACGATGTTGCCGAAGTTGAGCAGGCCGAGCAGGAGCCCGGCGCCGACATTGCGCATGTGCAGCCGCACTTGCCCGCGATACAGGCGGACCAGCTGCCAGCCGAGCATCAGCACGAAGGCGATCGCGAACGCCGCCTGCAGCGCCGCCAGTGATGGCGTGCCGGCGAGGGCGATGCGCTTGAGCATCACGTCGACCACGGCGAAGCCGATCCAGACCACGAGCAGCAGGCCGATGCCGGCGCTGCCGGGTGCGGTCGATGCATCGTCCTGCCGCGGCCTGGCCACGATACCGGCGACCGCCAGGAGCCCCAGCGCGAGGCCGGCCATGCGCATCGCGTCGACGCGTTCGCCGAACAGGGTGAAGGCCGCCAGCAGCGACAGCAGCAGCGACAGGCGCTGCGCGACATCGGTGCGGACGATGCCGGCGCTGCGTACCGATGCAGCCAGCACCAGGAACAGCGACGGCAACACCACCGCCAGCGCAAGCAGTGCGGCCCAGGGGGCATCGGGATGCGACAGGCTGGCCAGCGAAGGCTTCAACAGCCATGCGCTGAGAAGCGTGGCGGCCAGGTAGTTCCAGGTCACCAGCTGCGCCACGTCCAGACGGAAGCGTGGCGCAAGCTTGAGGACCACCGCGACGAGCACGCTGCACAGCGCGCTGAACAGGATCAGGTGCATCGGCTACCGCGGTGGTGGGCGTTTACGTCAGCGTGGCTTGAACGGCTTGCGCGGACCGGCACCGTGCGGCTTGCCACCGTGCGGACGCGGACCGCGCGGCGGCGGCCGGCGATCGTCGTCGAAGCTCCGCGGCGCGTCGTCCTGACGTCCATGCGGACGCTGGCCCTGGCCACCGGCCTCGTCGGCGCGGGCGATGCGCAGCTGCTGGCCGGCGACACGCACGCGCTTGAGATGGTCCATGACCTCGCGCGGCATGCCTTCGGGCAGATCGATGAGGCTGAAGTCGTCGCGGATGTCGATACGGCCGATGAAGCGGCTCTCCAGCTCGGCTTCGTTGGCGATGGCGCCGACGATGTTGCCCGGCTTGACGCCATGGCTATGGCCGACTTCGATGCGGAAGGTCTCCATGCCGACCTCGGGCCCGCGCTCTCGCGGTTCACGCGATTCGTGCTGGCGCGGTTCGTGTGGACGCTGCTCATGTGCACGCGGCTCGGGGCGGTGCTGGCCCGGACCCTCGTCATCGAACATCGATTCGGCGGCATTTACCGGGCGCTCGAACGACGGACGCTCGCTGGCAGCCGGCGGCGTGAACTGGCGATCGGCATGGCGCGGACGATCGTCGCGCTCTTGGAATTCGCGCGGCGGCCGCGGTGCGGCGTCACGGCGCGGTTCGCGCTGGCTGTCACGACGCCCGTCACGCTCGAAGCGGTCGCGCGGCGAATGCTCGCGTGCCCCGCGCTCGGGGCGCTCGTAGGCCGGCGTGTGCGGGCGCAGGCGTTCGGCGGTCTCGTCCAGCAGCAGCGGCATGTCGCCCTGGACCAGCTTGGCCAGGGCCGCGGCGATCTCCACCGCAGGCACGTTCTGCTCGCGCTCGTAGCGTTCGATCAGGTCGCGGAACTGGCTCACGTCCGCCGCTTCCAGCGCCGTGGTGATGCGGCCGAGGAAGCGGTTGACGCGCTGCTCGTTCACGGTCTCGACGGTCGGCAGCTGCATCTGCTCGATCGGCTGGCGCGTGGCGCGTTCGATCGCGCGCAGCATGCCGCGCTCACGCGGGGCGACGAACAGGATCGCCTCGCCCTTGCGACCGGCACGGCCGGTGCGGCCGATGCGGTGGACATAGCTTTCGGTGTCGTACGGGATGTCGTAGTTCAGAACGTGGCTGATGCGTTCCACGTCGAGGCCGCGCGCGGCGACGTCGGTGGCGACCAGCACGTCGATCTTGCCGTCCTTGAGGTTCTGGATGGTCTTCTCGCGCTGCGCCTGGACCACGTCGCCGTTGATCGCCGCCGCCGCGATCCCGCGCGCGGCCAGCTTCTCGGCCAGCTCCTCGGTCGCCAGCTTGGTGCGTGCGAACACGATCATCGCGTCAAAGGGTTCTGCTTCGAGGATGCGGGTGATCGCGTCGAGCTTGTGCATGCCGCTGACCGCCCAGAAGCGCTGGCGGATGTTGGCGGCGGTGGAGGTCTTGGACTTGATCGCGATCTCGACCGGGTCCTTCAGGTAGGTCTGGGCGATGCGCTTGATCGGAGCCGGCATGGTCGCCGAGAACAGCGCGACCTGGCGCGTTGCCGGGGTCTTCTTCAGCACCGCCTCGACGTCGTCGATGAAGCCCATGCGCAGCATCTCGTCGGCTTCGTCCAGGACCAGGCAGCGCAGCTGCGACAGGTCGAGCGAGCCACGCTCGAGGTGGTCGATGACGCGGCCGGGCGTGCCGACGATGACCTGCACGCCGCGCTTGAGCGCCTGCAACTGCGGGTAGTAGCTCTGGCCGCCGTAGATCGGCAGCACCTGGAAGCCGGGCAGGTGGTGGGCGTACTTCTGGAACGCCTCGGCGACCTGGATCGCCAGTTCACGCGTCGGTGCCAGCACCAGCGTCTGCGGCGCGCGCTGGTTGGGATCGATGCGCGCCAGCACCGGCAGCGCGAACGCGGCGGTCTTGCCGGTGCCGGTCTGGGCCTGGCCGAGCACGTCGCGGCCCTGCAGCAGCGGCGGAATCGTGGCTGCCTGGATCGGCGAGGGCGATTCATAGCCGACATCGGCCAGGGCGCGCATCAGCGGCTCGGGAAGGCCCAGGTCGGAGAACTTGATCGAAGGGGTGTCCGCGGAGGAATCCGGGGAGGCGGAAGGTGTGTTGGGCGTTTCGGCGCTCATGGGGGGAGGCTCGGCAGCGCCGGCGAACGCCGGTCGGAAGACCGACTAGTGTACCGGACTGGGGTGTGTCGGCCGGTGTAGACGCCGCAGTAGCCCGGGTAAGGCCAAAGGCCGCACCCGGGGCTTGTCGCCAGTGCCCCCGGGTGCGGCCTTTGGTCTTACCCGGGCTACGAACCTCTATTCGGCGCGAACGTCCTTCTCGACGCGGCCATCCTTCATCACGAACTGCACCCGCTTGAGCACCGTCACATCGCTGAGCGGGTCGCTGGCCACGGCGATCAGGTCGGCGCGCTTGCCCGGTTCGAGGCTGCCGACCTGGTCGGCCAGGCCAAGCAGGTCGGCGGCGTTCACGGTCGCGGCCTGGATGGCGCTGGCGGCGGTCATGCCGTGGGCCACCATCAGTTCGAATTCATCGGCATTGCGGCCATGCAGGCTGACGCCGGCATCGGTGCCGAAGGCGATGCGGACACCGGCAGGCACCGCCCGTTCGAGCGCTTGCCCGGTGATGCCGATGCGCCATTCGATCTTGCTGCGGACCTCGCCGGCATAGGCCTCAGGATTCTTCGCCAGGCGCTCCTTGTAGCCGTTCACCGTCGACAGCGTCGGCACGTAGTAGGCGCCGGTCTTGCGGAACAGGGCGATGTCGGCGTCATCGAGCAGGGTGCCGTGCTCGATCGAATCGGCGCCCGCGCGCAGTGCCAAGGCGATGCCGTCGGCGCCGTGGGCGTGGACGGCGACCTTCTTGTGGTACAGGTGCGCGGTCTCGACGATCGCCTTCGCTTCGTCATCGAACATCTGCTGGCCAAGGCCAGCACCGATCCGGCTGTTGACGCCGCCGGTGGTGGCGATTTTGATCACGTCGACGCCGCGTGCGACCTGGCGACGCACCGCGCGACGGCAGTCTTCGGCGCCGTCGCAGGTATTGCCGTGGACATCGAGCGCGGCATGCAGCTCATCGCGGAAGCCCAGGGTCGGGTCCATGTGGCCGGCGGTGGTCGAGATCGCATTGCCGGCATCGACGATGCGCGGCCCCGGCACTTTGTCGGCGGCGATGGCATCGCGCAGGGCGAGGGTGACACCGTCTTCGTCGCCGAGGTTGCGCACGGTCGTGAAGCCGGCCGCCAGCGTCTTGCGCGCGTTCACAGCGGCTTCGTAGGCGTGGTCGGCCACGCCCTTCGACACGCCATCGAGCTGGCCTTCGACGCCGGCCTTGTCGGAGACCAAGTGGACATGACTGTCGATCAGGCCGGGCAGCACGTACTGGCTGCGCAGGTCGATGACGGTGGCCGTGGCCGGAACGTTGGCAAACGCCGCAGCATCGACGTGGCCGTCGCGCACGGCTTCGATGCGGCCGTCGCGCAGCAGCAGCGTGCTCGGGCCGCGCGGCGGACGGCCGGGCCGATCGAGAAGATGCCCGGCCTGCACCACAGTCCACCGGGGAGCGGCGACCTGCGCTGATACCGGCGCTGCTGCAGCGATCAGGAGGGCAGGCAGCAGCGCAAGCGCCGCGGTGCGGCGCGTCTTCGTGGTCATTGCGGTCGATCCCCGGGCAAATTGGTTGCTCGCCGCAGCATAAGCGCGACGGCCGGAGCGCGTCATCAGTGCATGTGGCCAGGCGTGTCCGTGATCACTTCCGTCGGGCCAGCCAGGCATCGAGCTGGTTGGCGAAGGCCTGGCGGTCGCGGGCGTGGAATACCGGCGGGCCGCCGGTCTGCACGCCGGCACCGCGCAACTCGTCCATGAAGTTACGCATCGACAGGCGCTGGGCGATGTTGTCGCGGGTGTACAGGTCGCCGCGCGGATTGAGCGCGACACCACCCTTTTCCAGGACCAGTGCGGCCAGTGGGATGTCCTGGGTGACCACCAGGTCGGCGGGACGCAGGCGCTGCACGATCTCGTTGTCGGCGACGTCGAGACCGGCGGGTACCTGGATCGACCGCACGTAGCGCGAACCCGGGGTCCGCAGCCACTGGTTGGCCACCAGGGTGACCTGGACCCGCGCACGCTCTGCGGCGCGGAACAGGATCTCGCGGATTACGCCCGGGCAGGCATCGGCATCGACCCAGATCTGGCCGGGTCCGGTTTCAGCGGCCGCGGATTCGTCCACGAGGTACTTCGTTCAGGCCCATCCGGTCAGACCGGAGTCCGGCCGTGGCATCAGGCCTGGAGGTCAGACCTTGGAGCCCGACCCGCTTTCCTGGGGTTCGGGATTGGCAGGCGGATTGGCCGTGTCGCGGGACTGCTGCTTCTTGGCCTGCTTCTCGTCCTGCTTCTTTTTCTTGGCGATTTCGCGCTGGCGCTTTTCGAAGGAGTAATTGGGCTTTGCCATGGGCGACCTCGTTGTGCGGGTGGCCAGTGTAGGGCATCGAGGTGCATTTGCCCGTGTACGGCGTGTTGCCGGGGCCCGCCGAAAAGTTGGAAATGCACGTCCGGGCCCGCACATCAGGGCTCGAGCACTGGCCTGACACGCCACGAACGGCCACATTGAAGCGGGCTGCGCGCTGATCTGCGCGCGGAAATGAGCGTGAACATGCTGAAACTCGATTTTGACAATGCCTTCGTCCGCGCCCTGCCGGGCGATCCGGACAACGGTCCCGGCGTGCGCCAGGTCCACGGCGCACTGTATTCGCGCGTGGACCCCACGCCGGTTGCGGCGCCGCGGCTGCTGGCGCATTCGGCCGAAATGGCCCGGCGCCTGGGGTTCAGCGAGGCCGACGTGGCCTCGCCGCAGTTCGCGCAGGTGTTCGCCGGCAATGCGCTGCTGACCGGCATGGAGCCGTTCGCCGCCAACTATGGCGGCCACCAGTTCGGCAACTGGGCAGGCCAGCTGGGCGACGGCCGCGCGATCAGCCTCGGCGAGATCATCAACGCCGCCGGCGAGCGCTGGGAGATCCAGCTCAAGGGCGCCGGCCCGACCCCGTACTCGCGCAGCGCCGATGGCCGTGCGGTCCTGCGCTCGTCGGTCCGTGAATTCCTGTGCAGTGAGGCCATGCACCACCTCGGGGTCCCGACCACTCGCGCGCTGAGCCTGGTCGGCACCGGCGAATGGGTCGAGCGCGACATGTTCTACGACGGCCATCCCGAGCTGGAACACGGCGCGATTGTCTGCCGGGTCGCGCCGTCATTCATCCGCTTCGGCAATTTCGAACTGCCGGCATCGCGCGATGAGGTCGAGTTGCTGCGGCAACTGGTGGACTTCTGCATCCGCCGCGACTTTCCCGAGCTGCGCGGGCAAGGGCAGGCGCTGTACGCGCAATGGTTCGCGCAGGTGTGCGAGCGGACCGCGGTGATGGTCGCGCACTGGATGCGGGTGGGCTTCGTGCATGGCGTCATGAACACCGACAACATGTCGATCCTCGGCCTGACCATCGACTACGGCCCCTACGGCTGGATCGACAACTTCGACCCCGGCTGGACCCCCAACACCACCGATCGCCACCAGCGCCGCTACCGCTTTGGCCAGCAGCCGCAGGTGGCGTACTGGAACCTGGGGCGCCTGGCCGGTTCGCTGTCGCTGCTGTTCGACGGCGTCGAGCCGCTGCAGGACGGTCTGCGCCGCTTCGTCGAGACCTATACCGCCGCCGATCGCGACAACATCGCGCGCAAGCTTGGCCTGGCGGAGTGCCGCGACGAGGACGTCGGCCGGATGCAGATGCTGCAGGACCTGATGACGGAGGCAGAGGTCGACATGACCCTGTTCTTCCGCGGACTGGCCGACATCGACCTCGAAGGCACCGCGCAGACGCTGGAACTGGCGCCGCTGCGCGAGGCGTTCTACGACGACGCCCGTCGCGAAGCCGCCGAACCGGCATTGCGCGAATGGCTGGCCCGCTACGCCGGTCGATTGCGCGAACAGGACCTGCCGCCGGCCGCACGCCGACAGCGCATGAACGCCGCCAACCCACGCTTTGTCCTGCGCAACTACCTGGCGCAGGAGGCGATCGACCGCGCCGCCGAAGGCGACATGGCGGGAGTGAACGAATTGCTGGATGTAATGCGCCGTCCCTACGACGAGCAACCCGGGCGCGAGGCATTCGCCCGCCGCCGCCCTGACTGGGCGCGCGAGCGGGCCGGCTGTTCGATGCTCTCGTGCAGTTCATGAGGCAGCAGGCTCCCCACTACAGGTGAAGGCGGGCGGGAATGCCCCACACGCCGCCTACACGACGCAGGCGGATGATGGCGCCGACACACGACAGCGGGGTCTGGACATGCGCACCAACGACGGTCTTCGACGCGGGGCTGCGATCCGCGCAATGGCATTGGCATCGACCTTGCTGCTCTTGTTTGTCGCCGCCGCGAGCTTCGCCTCGCCTCCGGTCGAAGGCGACCACGCCGTCGGCACGCTGGTACGCGTGGACGTGGCCAGCAAGCGGATGGCGATCGCCACCGATGCACAGACCGGCAGCGAGCTGGGGCAGGGCGGCGAGATCAACATCTACGTCGATGCCACCACCACTGCCACGCGCGGCGGCAAGCCCATCAAGCTGATCGAGCTCAAGCCGGGCGAACGCCTGCTGGTCCGCACCCAGACCAGCCGCAACCGCACCACGGCCAGCAAGATCCTGGTGCTGCCCGACACCGACATGGACCAGGGTCCCGGCCGCTACCTGCACGGTACCGTCGGTGAGGTCAGGACCGGCACGCGGATGCTGCACGTCAGCCAGGCAGAGAGTCGCATCCTCAACAAGATCGGCTACGACGAGCAGACCACCGCGGTGACGCTCGACGGCAAGACGGTGCCCCTGTCCACCATCAAGCCCGGCGATGAAGTCGACATGTCGCTGCGCCTGCGCAGCAGGATCACGACGGCAAAGGACATCGTCCTGCTGCGCCCCGGCAAGGGACCGTAACCGGACTAGGCAGGCTGGCTGCGCACGGGCCAGCCTTCGAGCACCGATTCATCCACGCCCACGCGCCGGCAGGCGCGCGGGGCGACGCCGTCGTTCAGTGCCAGCCGGAACAGCGGGGAAATCGTCCGCAACGCCCGCGCCGCGACCGCGGCCTGCATGCGTTGCGGACGCGAAAGCCGCAGCCGGTCCGTTGCCCACTGCGGCAGCAGTGCGGCACCGGCACCGAGGAACAGGTCGCGGGACAGCCCGGCGGCCGGCACCGGCAGCTCGATGCGCGCCAACAGCGCCAGCACCTCGCGTGAACGCAGGTCGTAGCAGAGCTCGTCCTGCACGCTGGCGAAATAGTCCGCCACTTCGGCCTGCGAGCCGGGGACGTCGCGAGCACCGAGCGCCTCGGCGACGCGGCGCGCCTCGGCGTAGTAGCGGTCGGCAATGTCGTCGGCCATCGCCATGGGCGCGTAGCGACGGAAGCCCTCGAGGAAGCCGTGGCTTTCGGTGACATGCACCCAGGTCAACAGGCGCGGGTCCCGGGCCCGGTACGGTCGCCCGTCGGCGGTGACGCCATGCACCTGCGCGTGGATGGCGTCGACGTGGGCGATCAGGCGTTCGGCTTCGGCGCGCCCGGCGTAGGTCGTGCCGGCGACGAAATTGGTGGTCCGGCGCAGGCGCCCGAGCAGGTCGGTGCGGAACTGGGAGTGGTCCCAGACCCCGGCCAGCGCCATCGGGTGCAGGGTCTGCAACATCAACGCGCACAGGCCGCCAGAAAGCATGCCCGGGAAATCGGCGTGGATGCGCCAGGTGACGCTGTCGGCACCGAACAGGCCCGGATCGCCGGGCGGATGGTCGTAATCGATGCCGCTTTGGCCCCGTGGGAAGGCGCCCAGGACCCAGCGGCGGATCCTGGAGGCCGCAGGAGCGGCGAGGGCGCGCAGCGGTGAGGTCATGTCCCCATGTCCTCGTATTGCGTGCCCCGCGGGTTCATCAGCCCTTGGCGGACTTCTTCTCGCTCTTCTCGGCGCGCTTTTCCTTCATCGTCTTCGCCGGCTTCTTCTTCGTTTCCTTCTTGCGGTCCATGCCCTTGCTCATGGTGATCCCCTTGGTCAGGTGGCCGCGGCACCGTGCTGCGGCCTGGCGCCAAGTATGCGCCGATGGCCACGCGCTTGGCACTGCGAACGGCCCGCGCCACGTAGAATGTGCGGATGCCCTTGATGACCCTGCAAAACGTCGACTACAGCGTCGGCGGCCCGCTGCTGCTGCAAAACGTAGCCCTGACCATCGACGCCGGTGAGCGAATCGCCCTGATCGGGCGCAATGGCGCCGGCAAGTCGACCCTGATGCGCCTGCTGGCCGGGGAGATCCAGCCCGACGGCGGCGAGGTCCGCCGCGAGGGAGGCGTCCGTGTCGCCCGGCTCGAGCAGGAAGTTCCCAGCGATGCCGGCGGCGATGTCTGGGACGTGGTGGCCGGTGGCCTGGGCGACCTGGGCACATGGCTGGCCAGGTACCACCACCTCATCCACGCCGAGCACATCGATACCGATGCGCTGGCAAAGGTCCAGGGCAAGATCGAGGATGCCAACGGCTGGTCGCTCGACCAGCGCGTGACCGAGACCCTCGAACGCCTCGGCCTCGACGGCGATGCCGTGTTCTCGCGCCTTTCGGGCGGCCTCAAGCGCCGTGTGCTGCTGGCGCGCGCGCTGGTGTCTGCGCCCGACCTGCTGCTGCTCGACGAGCCGACCAACCACCTCGACATCGAGGCGATCGACTGGCTCGAGAACTTCCTCAAGGGCTGGCAGGGCGCTCTGTTGTTCGTCACCCATGACCGCCGCTTCCTGCGCTCGCTGGCCACCCGCATCGTCGAGATCGACCGCGGCCAGGTCACCAGCTGGCCCGGCGACTGGGCCAACTACGAGCGTCGCCGCGAAGAGCGGCTCAACGCCGAAGCGCAGGAGAACGCGCGCTTCGACAAGATGCTGGCGCAGGAGGAAGTCTGGATCCGCCAGGGCATCAAGGCCCGCCGCACCCGTGACGAAGGCCGCGTTCGCAGGCTCAAGTCGATGCGTGTCGAACGTGCGCAACGGCGGGACCTCACCGGCAACGTCAAGATGGCGCTGGCGCAGGGCGAGTCGTCCGGGCGCAAGGTCGTCGAAGCCAAGGGCGTGACGTTCGACCACGGCGAGCGCGAGTTGATCCTCGACCTGTCGACCACGATCTTCCGTGGCGACCGCATCGGCCTGATCGGCCCCAACGGCAGCGGCAAGACCACGCTGATCAAGCTGCTGCTGGGCGAGCTCAAGCCTGATGCGGGCGAGATCGTGCTCGGCAGCAACCTGCAGGTCGCCTACTTCGACCAGTACCGCGCGACCCTGCGCGAAGACTGGAATGCACTGGAGAACGTCGCTGAAGGCCGCGAGTTCGTCGAGGTCGGCGGCAAGTCCAAGCACGTCATCGGTTACCTGCAGGACTTCCTGTTCACGCCCGAACGCGCGCGTGCACCCATCACCCGGTTGTCCGGCGGCGAGCGCAACCGCCTGCTGCTGGCCAAGCTGTTCGCGCAGCCGTCCAACCTGCTGGTGATGGACGAACCGACCAACGACCTCGACGTCGAGACGCTGGAGTTGCTGGAAGAAATGCTCGGCGATTACCCGGGCACGTTGTTGCTGGTCAGCCACGATCGCGACTTCCTCGACAACGTCGTCACCTCGACCCTGGTCATGCAGGACGGTGGCCAGGCCGGTGTGGTTGGCGAGTACGTCGGCGGTTACACCGACTGGGTGCGCCAGCGCCCGGTACGCTCGGTCGCCGCGCCCGCCAAACCGTTCGCCATGGCCACAGCGCCCGCCACGCCAGCGCCTGCCGCGGTGCCGAAGCGCAAGCTCAGCTACAAGGAGCAGCGCGAGCTCGAGCAGTTGCCGGCGAAGATCGATTCACTGGAAACCCGCTTGGCCGAACTGACCGCGCAGATGAACGAGCCGGCGTTCTACCAGCGCGACGCGGCGGCGATCAACGTCCACAACGCGTCGCTGGCCCAGGCGCAGCTCGACCTTGACGCGGCCTACGCGCGCTGGAGCGAGCTGGACGCCTGATACCTGCGTGCACCGCAGTGAGCGGCAGCGCGTGACCGTCAGTCGATCATCGGACGCGGCGTCGTGGCAGTGCTCGCGGGCAGGGGCGGCATCGCCACTTGCGGCATCTTGCCGTTGAGTGACTCCAGGAAGGCAGCGATGTCGCCAGCATCGACCGGCCCGAGTTCGCGCCCCAGTTGTGTCCAGGCCATGATCTGCACCGCTTCGCGCAGGTCCCAGACCTGGCCGGCGTGGAAGTAGGGCGCCGTCAGCGCGACGTTGCGCAATGGCGCCGTACGGAAGACATGGCGGTCGCCATCGACTTTGGTGATCGCGAACCGGCCCTGGTCGGCGGCCGGCAGCAGGCGCGGGTCCGGCGGTTTGATCGCGCCGAACTTGAAGAAGGATTGGCCGCCGAGATTGATGCCGCCATGGCAGGCGACACAGCCGTTGCCGATGAACAGGTCCAGGCCACGTTTCTGGCGGGCATCGAGCGCGCCCGATTCGCCGCCGAGGAAACGATCGAACGGCGCATCGGGCGTGATCAGCGTGGCCTCGAACGCCTCCAGCGCCTTGGCCGTGTTGTCGAAACTCACCGCCGTGCCGGCTGTCGCGCCGGGAAAGGCTGCCTCGAACGCAGTGATGTAACCGGGCATGCTCCTGAGCGTCGCGACCACGCGTTCGGGGCGGTTGTTCATCTCCGCGGCCGCCTGCATGGGGCCCTTGGCCTGCTCGGCGAGATCCTGCGCGCGACCGTCCCAGAACTGGCTGCCGTTGAACACGGAATTGAAGACGGTAGGGGCGTTTCGTGGGCCACGCTGGAAGCCGTGGCCCACGGACGTCGGGACGTTGTCGGCACCGGCGGTGCTCAGGCTGTGACAGCTGTTGCAGCTGATGACCTGGCTGGATGACAGCCGCGGATCAAAAAAGAGCATCCGCCCGAGATCAATCCTTGCCGCGCTGATTGGCTCCCCGCGTACCACGTCCTGACGAGGCGGCACGGGTTTGAACAGCGCAGCGGCACGCTCCCGCAGCGCCACCTCGGACGGGTCCGCAATGGCCGTGACCGACGGTGGCGGAATCGTAATGGCGACGGCCGCCGGCGCAGGATCGCCCGCAGGATCGCCCGCAGGATCTGTCGCCGGAGCGCATGCGCTCGCCAGTGCCGTGATGCAGGTAACACAGCCCAGCGCAATGCCACGGAGCAAGTGGTGCATTATCCATCCTTGGTTCGAAACGAGGACGTGCAGGTGCAGTCAGCCGCGTCACGCGGAAGGCACGAATTCTTGACGCGCATTCTGCGCATCCGCGCAGGAACCAATCCATAGGAGTCGTCTCAGTCGCCATGACCACGACGCCGCAGTCCCATCGCCTGTTCTTAGCGCTCTGGCCAGACGATGCATTGCGTCACTCGATCGACCAGACCGCGCGACGGCTTGAACACGAACTCGCGCCGGGCGGGCGCCGCCTGGATGCCGCGCGATTCCACGTGACGTTGCAGTTCCTGGGCGATTTCGATCCGTTGCCGCCCGGGCTGGTCGACAGCGCCTGCGCGGCGGCGGCACGGGTGCGCGTGCCGTCGTTCCAAATGGCCCTCGATTGCGCCGGCAGCTTCCGCGGCAGCAACGTCTGGTGGCTGGGCGCGCTTGCGATGCCCGCTGGCCTGCAGGCGCTGTGGAGGGCACTCGGCGTCGCCCTGGAGGAGCAGGGCGTTGCCGTGAAGCCGTCAGCGGATTTCCATCCGCACCTGACGATCCAGCGCAACGTGCGCCGGCACATCGATGCGATTCCGATCGTGCCGCTGGCCTGGCCCGTGCGTGATTTCGTGCTGGTCGACAGCGGGCCGGTCGCCAGCAAGCCCGGCCCGTCTTACCGGATCGACGGGCGTTGGTCGTTGCAGTGAAACACCACGTTCAATGGCGCAGCTCGATCCCCGGATCGCGGTCGATGCTGCCGTCCTCGCGCACCACGACATAGTCCAGGCGCGTTGCAAACAGCACCGGCGTCGGGTGTTCCAGCGGTTCGCGGATGAAGGCAAGCCTCCAGCCGTAGCGTTCGCAGGCAACCAGCATCGCTGCCTGCGGCCCGCTCAGGCCGATGCGACGCTGCTGCACGTGGATGTCGGTAGCGGGTGTGCGCCGGTCGCGCTGGCTCATGTCGGTCTCCCCTTCGGGGCCGTGATTCTCCCGCCCCTCATCTGTTCCAACGCGAAACCGTGCTCACTTCCGGACGTCTGGTGCCTTGTCCGCTGCCTGCTCAGGCCGACATCCCATTTGCCGGCACGTCGCTCGCCCACAACAGCGCGGCCTCCCGTTCGTCAGGGTCGAACGAGCGGATTTCCGTGTGCGGGAAGAAATGCCCCGAGAACTCGGAAATGCGTGCCAGCCAGTGCTTGTCGGTGATGATCGCGCCGCGGGCGAAGCGGCGGTACTCGCCGAATTTCCCCAGGGCGTAACGCAGGTCCTTGCCCATCGCCTGCGCGGTCAGGCCGGTGAAGCCGGTCAGGTCGCAGAAAATGCCGATGCGCTGGTGCTGCGCCAGCCGCGCCTCGATGTCGGCGATGCAGCGATCGTAGTCGTCGCCGTCCAGCGTTCCGCTGAAATGGAACGCCGCGACGTGCGAAGGCGAGGGGAGCATCTCGATCATGGTCTGACCTCCTCAGTCGTTCAGGAATGCGCCGCAACCCTTGTACGTCTTGCCACCCGCACTGAGCTGCGCACTGGCCTCGAACGAATTGCCGCTCATGTCGTCCTGGCACGGCTTGCGTTCGATCTTCAGCTCTACCTCGGTGCCGTTGGCCGTCTTGCCGCCGAATCCCAGGCCGCCCTTGAGCGGTTTTGCATTGGCGACTTCGATCTTCCTCGCGCCAAAGTCGAGTTCGGCGTGCAGCAACGGCGCCTCGCCCATGCCGACCTCGACCCACCACCCGGGCTCGTTGCCGGTCGCGCGGAATCCGATGCCGCGGGCCCTGGCCGCTTCCCACGGCGACGGGCCGTCAGCCTGGCTGCAGTCGCGCTTGTCCTCACCGCCCAGGGTGAGGGTGCCGGTACCGCCCTTGGTCCAGAACTCATTGCCTTTGTCGTCGGCATAGCGCGCGCCGGATGCGGAGACCGCCTGCGGAATGGTCAGTTGGCGCCCTGAGAACGACAGCACGACGCGCTCTGGCGGATTGAAGTCGGCACTGACGCGGACCTCGCCGCATTGCCAGTGGCTGGCCTGGGTAGTGGCGGTGCCGGGCGGGGGGCTGGGCACGCGCACCATCTGCAGATCAACCGGGGCATTGGCAGTCGGATCCACCGACGTCCGCGTGTCGGTCACGAACCACAGCTTTCCGTCGGGCCCGGCCAGCGAAGCGTGCAGGCCGTACTGCCCACCGGCGCGCAGCTTTACCGGGTCGTAGGGCAGGCTGAAAGCGAAGGGCGGCCCCGACAGGTCCTGGAACGTCTTGTCGGCAAGGACCGCGGCGGGCGTATCGGCGAGCTGGTTGTCGATCAGTTGCACGCGCAGGCTGGAACCGGGCGGCATCATGATCCGCTCGCGGTAGCTGGCAGTGCCGGTGACGGCGTGAGCGCCCTGGGTCATCGGCGGCGTCGGGCTGGTCGAAGCGGCCCCTGAATTGGCCCCGGGCTGGCAGGCAGCCAACGACAGCGACACGGCGATCGCGATGCCGATCAGTCGGGGCAAGGACGATTGCGGCAACAACGACGGCAGCGACGTCGACTCGGTCATGGGCGACTTTCTCCTTGAAAGGCGCCCAGCCTAGCCGCGCGAATGTTGCGGCGACGTCAGTGCGGCGTGCTCGCGGTTCGCACCACCGGGTACAACCGGTAACGCGAATCCCAGGACGAATGACGACGGGCGAAAAATTCCAGTCGCGCCTGCGGGTCGGCGGCGAACGCGGCATCGTCCTTCAGGCGATTCTCAAATTCGGCCTTGACCTTCGGGTCCTTGAGCATGTCGCGCGCCACTTCCTCGGCGACGTAGTCCTCCATGTACTCCTTGCGCTCGAAGGCATTGTTGAACTCGCCCCAGGCCACCAGTGCATCAGGCGCCTGCGGCTCCAGCAGCGCCATGACCAGCCGCGCCTCCGGCTGCGCGATCGGCACGAACAACGCGCCGGCGGCGAGGTTCTGGGTCTCCGGCTTCCACTCGCCGGTGAGCGTCACGCGCTGGTGGCCTTCGACCGATTGCGCGGCGAAGACGGCCTTGTCGGCGCGGAACGTCTCGACTTTCGCCCGCGCCTGCGCGGAGGCCAGCCGGCGATAGGCGATGCCGTGCTGGTCGAGCTTGGCCGCGACCCAGCTGGCGTGCGCAGCGGGTACCAGGTAGCCACCCTTGGGAGCGGTGACAACGTGGTCGGGCACGATTTCGTCGCGGATCGGAATCTGCCAGATCTGCGGCTTGCTCTCGTCGTAGCGCGTCATCAACGCGCCGGATACGTCCGACGGCGTGCGCGTATAGGCGTAACCGCGGAAGTCGATGGTGCGGCTCCTGTCGGTGGCCTTGTAGTCGAGTGCGACCGGTTGGCCGCCGAGCGCGGCGGCGCGCTTGTCGGCGGCTGCGGCCAGCTGCTGCCATTGCGCGCCGTTGCTGGCGAGCAGGTCGAGCAGGGCGACGATGATGTTGTGCGTCACCTTGACGCGATGCGGGTAATCGCGCCACGAGTGCGTTTCGACCAGCATGCCCAGCCGGTTGCGCAGCTGGAAGTAGCCGTGCGAGAAGCGCGGCGTCGGGACGCCGTCCTCGAAACCGGATGCCGGCTCGTCGCCCTTGACGAACGATGGATAGAACGACAGCGGCAGCGAGCCTTCGGCGGTGAGGCGTTCGATCACGCCATCGCGCATCGCGATGCCGGCGGCGCGCAACGCCTCGTCGCCGCTGTGCACGGGCTCGACCTGGATCGAGACATCGTGTTCGAACTTGGCGCCGTCGGTGACGTGCAGGTCGATGTAGGCCAGCGGATCCCAGGCATCGACCATGCGCAGCATCGCCTGCATCTCTGGCGTGTCGGCTTTGACGTAGTCGCGGTTGAGGTTGTAGTTCTGCGCCGTCGTGCGCCAGCCCATCTCCTCCGGGCCGCGCTGGTTGGGACGGTTCCAGCGCGCGAAGCGCTCGTGGCCGTCAACATTGAACACGGGCACGAACAACAACACCTGCTTGTCGAGCGCGCCCGGAGCCGCTTCGCCATCGAGGGCCTGGCGCAGGGCGAGGAAGCCTGCATCCTTGCCATCGATTTCGCCGGCATGGATGCCGCCCTGGATCAGCATGACCGGTAAGCCCTTCGCCTTTGCCGCCTCCGGCGTGAACGCACCGGCCTTCGATACCACCAGCACCTTCATCGGCCGGCCTTCGGGTGTGGTGCCGAAGTCGTTGCAGCGCACCGCGTCGGGATAGCGACGGGCGAACTCGGCGCAGAGGGCGATGACTTCGTCGTAGCGACCGGTTTTCACGAATCCGCTGCGCTCGGACACGGTGGTCAGCGCGGAGGCGATCGGGGCGGCGGTGGCGGGCAGGGCGTTGAGCAGTGCGGCGAGGGTTGCGACGGCGAGCGGCGAACGGGTCATTGCGCGGGCATCTCACGAAAATGTCGCGGCATGGTAGCCGAGACGGGGCAGGGGCTTTGCGGGTCGGGGTCACGCTGCTGCCATCGCGGTGGCAGCAGTCCAGTTCCGTACGCCGGCGGAACGTTGCCCCACCCGAACGGCCGAATGTCATCCCACCCGAACGTCATCCCCGCGAACGTCATCCCGCGAACGCCGGGATCCAAGTTGACTTTGCTCCATCGCCGCGAGGCCAAAGTCAAACTGGGTCCCGGCGTTCGCCGGGACGACGGAACTGTTTGGATCCCGGCGTTCGCCGGGATGGCGGATTCTGTTCCGGTCCATTTCCCCTGCGTGCGATCATTGCCGCTGATCATTGGGGATCCCTGCATGTACAGCCTGTATTACTCGCCCGGTGCGGCGAGCCTGGTCGTCCATTGGCTGCTGATCGAGCTTGGCGTGCCACACGAGTTGCGCCTGGTCGACACCCAGGCCAGGCAACACAAGGGCGCCGATTATCTCGCCCTCAATCCCAACGGCCTGGTCCCGACCCTGGTCGCCGACGGCAAGCCGCTCTACGAAGCCGCGGCACTCGTGCTGCATCTGGCTGACCGTCATGCCGAATCAGGCCTGGCGCCTGCCGTCGATAGTCCGTTGCGCGGTCAATACCTGCAGTGGGTGTTGAACCTGGCCAACACCGTGCAATCGCCGTTGCGCCTTTGGTGGTACCCGGGCGACATCGACGAAACCCACGTCGACGAGGTCCGCGAAGGAACCCGCCGGCGCGTCGAGTCGGCCTGGGAGCGCCTGGACGCCCACCTCGCCGAGAACGGCCCGTACCTGCTGGGCGAGCGCCTGAGCGCGGCCGATTTCTACCTGGCGATGCTGATGCGCTGGACCCGCAACATGCCGCGCCCCGGCCACGACTGGCCGCACCTTGCGGCGCTGGCCCAGGCAATGAAGGCGCGACCGTCCTTCAAGACGCTGTACGAACGCGAAGGCCTGACCGAGTGGGGCTGAGCGCCGGCGGGCGCCGATCGGGTAGGCTTGCCCATCCGCCGCGGCCGGCCAATGCCGGCAGCGGCGCGCCGGAATTCAACCCACACGTTTGAACGCACCCGTTTCGAACCCGTGCCAGTACCCGCAGGACCGCCTTGGATGACGACCACCGCAAACGCCGCCACCGCCGAACAACCGGGTGATTCCCAGGGCCGGATGCCCCGGCAGATCCCCTACATCATCGGTAACGAGGGCTGCGAGCGGTTCAGTTTCTACGGGATGCGCAACATCCTGACGCCGTTCCTGGTCAGCACGCTGCTTCTGTACGCCCCCGAGGCCGAGCGCGCCGGCATCGCCAAGGACGTCTTCCACAGCTTCGTCATCGGCGTGTATTTCTTCCCGCTGCTGGGTGGCTGGCTCGCCGACCGCTTCTTCGGCAAGTATCAGACGGTGCTGTGGTTCTCGCTGGTCTACTGCATCGGCCACGCCTGCCTTGCGATCTTCGAGGACAACCGCACCGGTTTCTACACGGGACTGCTGCTGATCGCATTCGGATCAGGCGGCATCAAACCGCTGGTGGTGTCGTTCTGTGGCGACCAGTTCGACCAGAGCAACAAGCACCTGGCCAAGATCGTCTTCGACGCGTTCTACTGGATCATCAACTTCGGCAGCTTCTTCGCCTCGCTGCTGATGCCGATCTTCCTGCGCGAGTACGGCCCGGCGGTGGCGTTCGGTATCCCGGGCGTGCTGATGTTCATCGCCACCTTCATCTTCTGGCTCGGCCGCAAGCAGTACGTCAACGTGCCGCCGGCCGCGTCGGACCCGGATTCGTTCCTGCACGTGGCGCGGACCGCGCTGCTTGCGCAGGGACCGGGACAGGGGCGTCCCGGCCTGGTCGTGGCGGCGATCGGTGGCGTGCTCGCGATCGGCGCGCTGCTGCTGATCCCCAAGCTGGGCTTCGTGATCTGCGCCTGCATGGCGCTGGGCCTGATCATCGCCTTTGGCGGGATGGGTACCTCCCTCCAGCTCGACCGTGCCCGCGGCAAGCATCCCGACCAGGCCGTCGACGGCGTGCGCGCGGTGTTGCGCATCCTGATCGTCTTCGCGCTGGCCACGCCGTTCCACTCGCTGTTCGACCAGAAGGCCTCGACCTGGGTGCTGCAGGGCAACGAGATGATGATGCCCAACGACCTGTGGTGGTGGCCGAGCTGGCTGGTCAAGGACGCCGCGCAGATGCAGGCGATCAATCCGCTGCTGGTGATGCTGCTGATCCCGTTCAACAACGTGGTGCTGTATCCGGCGCTGCGCAGGCTCGGATTCGAGCCGACGGCGCTGCGGCGCATGGGCTGGGGCATCGCCTTCGCCGGCGTGGCCTGGATCGGCGCCGGCCTGATCCAGCTCTACCTCGACGGCGGCCACCCGGTGTCGCTGGCCTGGCAGATCCTGCCGTACGCGCTGCTGACCCTTGGCGAGGTGCTGGTCTCGGCGACCGCGCTCGAGTTCGCCTACAGCCAGGCGCCGCGGGCGATGAAGGGCGTGATCATGGCCTTCTGGTACCTCGCCATCACTTTCGGCAGCCTGTGGGTACTGCTGACCAATGCCGGCGTGCGCAATGACGCGGTGACCTCGCACATCGCCAGCACCGGCCTGAGCGAGAACGCCTTCCTGATGTTCTTCTTCGCCGGCTTCGCCTTCCTTGCCGCGGCTGCGTTCGCGCTCTACGCGCGCACCTATCCGATGCAGGACAACTACCGCAGCGCATGATGCCCGCCATGCCGGACATCGCCGCCAGGAGCACCACCGAATGCTGACTTTCGCCCTGATCGCCGTGACCGTGCTGGTCTCGTGGCTGGCCTTCGAGCGGCCCGCGCTGTTGAACCGGCTGATCCTGTGGCCGCCGGCCATCGACCGCAATCACCAGTACGACCGGCTGATCACGCACGGTTTCATCCATGCCGACTGGTCGCACCTGCTGTTCAACATGATCACGCTGTACTTCTTCGGCCGCGTGATCGAAGGCGTGATCGGCCAGCTGATCGGGCCGTTCGGGTTCCTGCTGTTCTACGTGTCGGCGATCGTGATCGCGATCCTGCCGACCTACCTGCGCCATCGCCATGACCCGAATTACCGCAGCCTCGGTGCCTCCGGTGCGGTGTCGGCGGTGCTGTTCGCCTACGTCCTGATCCAGCCGTGGTCGCTGATCATCGTGTTCTTCCTGCCGATGCCGGCGATCCTGTACGCCGTGGGCTACGTCGCCTATTCGTTCTGGATGGACAGGCGCGGTGGCGACAACATCAACCACAGCGCGCACCTGTCAGGCGCGATCTATGGCGTGCTCTTCATGCTGTTGATGGAGCCGCGCGTGGGAACGCTGTTCCTGGAGCGGCTGATGCGCCCAAGCTTCGGCTGAGCCGGAAGCGGGAATTGCGGTAGCAGGAGCGACCGCGACGGACCTGCAGCGCAGGTCCGCCGCGCTCAGGGCGCCCCCCGGCCACCCGAGCTTTACAAGACCGGCTGTCATCTACCGGGCCGCGCCGCTTGCAGCGTGGCCGGTCGAAGCGTGGCCGGTCAGGCCGCGTGACGGTCCGATGTCGCCGTGTCTTCGGCGCCGTAGGTCTCGAGCAGGCGGGCGTAGATCTCGGCGTCGATCTGCGACGACTCGACGGAGCCGTCCTTGCCGCTGCGGGCAAGCTCGAACATGCGCGTCATCAGGGCATCGTCGCTGACGTGGCCGAGGGTCAGGTGGTGCACGGTCATGGGTGTTCTCCGCACTGTGTTTCCTGTTCTGGATCACGCAGATTCCGTGCCAGCCGTCTCACCTTGGGTTTGCCTTGGGTGGGGCGTGAAAATGTGACGCGATCGGTCATTACTGGTCGCGGCTGGGGCTGAACGGATGACGCAATGCGGCGCCTCGGATCGCCTCCCGCTCACCCGGCATGAATGTCGTGCGTGATATCCAAAACCTTCCCCAGATGATGCCCAGGAGTGCCAGGCATGGCGATCAGGAAGGCCGGCAAGACCACCGCCCGCAAGGCTCCCGCGAAGCAAGCCGCGAAGAAGTCCGCGAAGAAGTCCGCCCGCAAGGTCGTCGCCAAGACGGCCCGCAAGAAGACCACTGCGAAGACGGCGGCCCGCAAGACCCCCGCTCGCAAGAAGGCAGCCAGCAAGGCCGTGGCGAAGAAGACAGTGGCGAAGAAGACCGTGGCGAAGAAGGCCACCGCGAAGAAGGTCACGGCAAAGAAGGCCGCGAAGAAGACCGTAAAGAAGGTTGTGAAGGCCGCGAAGAAGGTCGTGAAGGCCGCAAGCAAGGCCGCAAAGAAGGTCGTGAAGAAGGTCGTGAAGAAGGCGAGTCCGAGCAGGACGACCGCGCGGAAAGCCGCAAAACCCACCACCCGCAAAGTCGCGAAGAAGTCCGCGAGCAAGACGGCGAGCAAGACGGCAAGCACCCGTGTGACCGCCCGCAAGGTCGCGGCCAGCAAGACACCTGCGAAGAAGCTCGTCGCCAGGACGGGCCGCACTCCGCCGGCCACGACGACTGCCCCGATCGCGCGCAAGCGTGCCTCGCGGGCCCCGGCCAAGCCGCACATCACGCCGGAGCAGGCACTGGCCAACACCCAGGAACTGCTGGCCGCCAAGCACGAGCGCGATCAGCAGCCGCAGCCATGGCAGCAGTTCGATCCCGCCCACGGCCACGTGCCGAAACCCGGGTTCCAGTCCGACAGCGCGGCTGCCAAGGCCGGCGAACTGCATGCCGCCGAGAGCCGGATGGAGGCCATCCAGGGCAGCATCGGGACCCAGGATCGCCACAACCAGGGCAAGCGCGACAGCCGCTGAGCTACCGTAGCGGAACAGGCCCTTCAACCTGCCCTTCAACCGGGCGCACGCGCTGACCGCCGTGCGCCCCACCTGACCAATGAGGCGTCGATGACCCAGCACAGCATCCAGCACGACCCGGTGATCGGGGTGTTCACCACGACCGTCGACGGCGTCGACGCGCGCCTGGAGTACCAGCGCGAAGGCAATAAGATGGTTATCACCCATACCGGCGTCCCCGAGGCGATCGGCGGGCGAGGCATTGCCGGGCAGCTGGTCCGGGAGGCGTTCGAGTTCGCCAAGGCCCAGGGCTGGCACGTCCATCCGGCCTGTTCCTATGCCGCCGCGTGGGTCGAGCGCCACCCCGAGTACAACCAGTTGCTGGTCTGACCGGCCAGCGGCAAGGGCCGCCCGAGCCTGAGGCCGCCCAGGCGAACATCAGCGCCGGTGCTGTCCCGCTGCGCCCATGTGTGACAGCATGCGCGCCCATCCCCCGACTGCCGCGCCCCTGGCGCCTGCCCGCATGCGCCTGAACAAGCACATCAGCGAAACCGGCTTCTGCTCACGCCGCGAAGCCGACAGCCTCATCTCCGAGGGGCGGGTCACCGTCAACGGACTGCGCGCGCGCATCGGCGCGGAAGTCGGCGAGGGCGACCAGGTCCTCATAGACGGCCAGGCGCTGAAAGTCCGGCAGGCCACGAAGGGCAGGCGCCAGCACGTCTACATCGCCCTCAACAAACCCGTCGGGATCACCAGCACCACCGAGGCTGGGGTCAAGGGCAACATCGTCGACTTCGTCGGCCATGATCAGCGGATCTTCCCGATCGGCCGGCTCGACAAGGAATCGGAAGGGCTGATCCTGCTGACCAGCAATGGCGACATCGTCAACGAGATCCTGCGCGCCGAGAACAAGCTGGAAAAGGAATACCTGGTGGTGGTCAACCACGCCGTCACCGACGAGTTCCTGCGGGCGATGGCGCGCGGCGTGCCCGTACATGGCCAGACCACGTTGCCGTGCAAGACCGGCAAGCTGGGCAGATTCGGCTTCCGGATCGTGCTGGTGCAGGGTCTGAACCGGCAGATCCGGCTGATGGCGGCGCACTTCGGTTTCCGTGTGAAGCAGCTGCTGCGGGTCCGCATCGGCAACGTCAAGCTCGGCCGCCTCAAGCCCGGCCAGTGGCGCAACCTGACCGATGTGGAGCTGCGTGGCTTGCTGCCCCAGCGCACCGAGTGGTGAGGCACTGGCGGAACTGATCCCGGCACGAAGTGGGGAAGTGCGCGCCCGCGTGCGTTTGTGCAGGTGCAACCCGCCCGATCAGAACACGGTCCAGCAATGCCGCACGTGCGCAAGTACCCATCCTGCCAGACCTCATCCCGCCAGACCGCGTCACGCCTTGGCGCGCCTTCTGCATATGGACATCACGCCTCCGTCGCTAACCTGACGCCCATCGTCAAGGGATTGCTCATGAAGCGATTGTTCATGCTGTCGTTGCTCAGCCTGGCCGTGCTGGTCGGATGCAGGCGCGAAGGCGAGCCGGCCGCACCGGCGACCAGCGCCACGCCAGGAGCGCCCATCGCGCCCGTCGCCACGGCACCTGACGTGGCCGCGGCAGTCGAACTCAAGGACGTCTCCGAGTCGACACCGGATTACATCATTGGCATCAGTTACCAGGTTCCCGGCGGCCAGAATCCAGCGCTGGCGGCGGAGCTGAAGAAGTACGCCGATGCCGCGCGCGCCGAGCTGATCGAAGCAGCGAAGTCGCGGGGCCAGCCCGGCGGTGCCACCAGTGCACCGTACGATCTCTCGCTCAGCTTCACCGAGCTGATGAACACCCCCAGCGTGGTCGCCGTTGCCGCCGATGGCAGCAGCTACACCGGCGGCGCCCACGGCGCGCCGCTGATCGCGCGCTTCGTCTGGTTGCCGCAACAACAGCGCATGCTCACCGCGCGCGACCTGGTGCGCGACCCGAAGGGTTGGGCGGCGATCTCGGGCTACGTGCGCGAGCAGCTGCATTCGGCGCTGTCGCAACGCGTCGACGCCGACGACCTGCCGGCCGAAGAACGCGCCGACGTGGTCAAGTCGGCGTCGCGCATGATCGACGACGGCACCGAGCCGGCACCGACCGACTTCGCCCTGTTCGAGCCGATGGCCGCGCCCGACGGCAAGCTCGGCGGCCTGCGCTTTGTGTTCGCCCCCTATCAGGTGGGTCCGTATTCGGACGGAACGCAGACGGTGGAGGTGCCCGCCGACGTGCTGCTGCCGTTCGTCGCCGCCGAGTACCGGCCGCTGTTTACGGGCGGCTGATGCCGCACTGCGCGGCATCGCGCTAGGATCATCCGGCCCGCCACGTGCGCGGGCCCGGCCCGAGGGGGGCCAGCCGATCACACCGAGGGTCGCCATGTCCGCATTGCGCAGTCGGGTCGAGAAGTTGTTGTCGCTGGCCGACGTCCATGTCGGCGGCGATCGTCCGTGGGACATGCAGGTCGAAGACGAGCGTTTTTTCGCTCGCGTCATGGCCGAGGGGTCGCTCGGCCTGGGTGAGTCGTACATGGACGGCTGGTGGCGCACGGCCTCGCTGGATGGCCTGATGTACCGGCTCATCCATGCCGAACTCAACCGCAAGGTGCGCGGCTGGAGTGCCTGGCTCGATGCCGTGCGTGCCTACGTGACCAACCTGCAGAGCCGACGCCGCAGCTTCGTTGTCGGCGAGCACCACTACGACCTTGGCAACGACCTCTACCGGGCGATGCTCGGGAGCCGGCTGGTCTACAGCTGCGGTTACTGGCGCGATGCCGCTGGCGCGCGCCTGCACGACCTCGACTCGGCGCAGGAAGCCAAGCTCGACCTGGTCTGTCGCAAGCTCGGCCTCAAACCCGGCATGCGCGTGCTCGATATCGGATGTGGCTGGGGCGAGGCGCTGAAATTCGCCGCTGAGCGCTACGGCATCAGCGGCGTCGGCGTGACCGTGTCGCGCGAACAGGCCGCCTACGCACGCGAACTGTGTGCGGGCCTGCCGATCGAGATCCGCCTGCAGGACTACCGCGAGATGGGCGGCGGCGAGGGTGACGAGCGCTTCGACGCGATCCTCTCGCTGGGCATGTTCGAGCACGTGGGCGTCAAGAACTACCGCACCTATTTCGAAGTGGCGCGGCGCTGCCTGGCCGACACCGGGCTGTTCCTGCTGCACACCATCGGCACCAATCTCTCGGTGCACGTCACCGACCCGTGGATCGCCCGCTACATCTTCCCCAACTCGATGCTGCCTTCGGCCGCGCAGATCTCGCAGACCTGCGAGGGACTGTTCGTGATGGAGGACTGGCACAACTTCGGCGCCGACTACGACCTGACCCTGCAGGCCTGGCGCGACAACGTCGAGCGCGCCTGGCCGCAGCTCGACGCCCGCTACGACGAGCGCTTCCGGCGCATGTGGCGGTTCTACCTGGCTGCGTCGATGGGCAGCTTCCGCAGCCGCCACGCGCAGCTGTGGCAGCTGGTGCTGTCGCCGAAGGGCGTGCCTGGGGGCTACGTGGCACCGCGTTGATCAGGGGCGGGCCGGACGTTACCCGGGTGCGGCCCATGGCCTTACCCGGGCTACGACATCCCCGGTCATGCCGGCCAACCGCGCACAACAATCCCCCGGCCCGATGCAAGCTGCACTGCACATCGCATCGGCGCCGGCTTTGCCCCACTATGTGCGCTCATTTCGCCCGCTCGACACGAGGGTTGTATGCAGACATGGCTCCGGCGCAAGGACATCGACAAGGTCACGGTCCACGAAGAAGGGCGCCGGCTGGTGCCGACCCTGGGCTGGCCGCACCTGATTGCCCTGGGCATCGGCGCCATCGTCGGCACCGGCATCTACACCCTGATCGGCGTCGGCGCCAACCTCGCCGGACCGGCGGTGCTGTTGTCTTTCATGGTCGCGGGCATCGTCTGCGCCTGCGCGGCCCTGGCCTACGCCGAAATGGCGACGATGATGCCGGCCGCCGGCAGCGCCTACACCTACAGCTACATCGTGCTGGGTGAAGCGATCGCCTGGGTGGTGGGCTGGAGCCTGATCCTCGAATACTCGCTGGTAGTGAGCACGGTGGCGGTCGGCTGGTCCGGCTACGCGGTCGGCTTCCTCAAGGGGCTCGGCGTGGACCTGCCACTGTGGTTGACCGCAGGCCCGCACGCCGGTGGCGTGGTCAACCTGCCGGCAGTGCTCATCGTCTTCGTGGTCGCCGGCCTGCTGACCGCGGGCACGCGCGAAAGCGCGACGCTCAATGCGGTCCTGGTGGTGCTCAAGATCATCGCGCTCGGCATCTTCGTCGCCATCGCCCTGCCGCATTTCGACGTCGCCAACACCCAGCCGTTCATGCCCTATGGCTTTGCCAAGTCGATGGGCGCCGACGGCGTCGAGCGCGGCGTGATGGCCGCGGCAGCAATCATCTTCTTCGCCTTCTACGGCTTCGATGCGATCTCCACCGCGGCCGAGGAAACAAAGAACCCGGGCCGTGACCTGTCGATCGGCATCGTCGGTTCGATGGTCGGCTGCACCCTGATCTACATGGTCGTGGCGCTGGCCGCGGTCGGCGCGCTGAGCTTCACCGTGTTTGGCAACAGCCCCGAGCCGCTGGCGCTGATCCTGCGCGAACTGGGCCAGGGCAAGGCGGCCACCGTGATCGCGGCGGCGGCGGTTATCGCGCTGCCGACCGTGCTGCTGGCGTTCCTCTATGGCCAGAGCCGCATCTTCTTCGTGATGTCGCGCGACGGCCTGCTGCCGCGCGGCCTGTCGAAGGTCAATGCGCGCACCGGCACGCCGATCGCGACGACGATGTTCACCGCCACCCTGGTGGCGGCGCTGGCCGGCGTGGCGCGCCTGGACGAGATCGCGGCGTTGGCCAATGCCGGCACGCTGGCGGCCTTCATCGCGGTGGCGGTGTGCCTGCTGGTGCTGCGCAAGCGTGACCCGGAGCGCAAGCGCCTGTTCCGCGCGCCGCTGGCGTGGGTGGTCGGTCCGATCGCGATCTTCGGCTGCCTGTATCTGTTCTGGAGCCTGCCGCAGCGCACGCAGTTGTGGTTCCTGGTGTGGAACGCGATTGGCGTGGTGGCGTACCTCGCCTACGGCCGCAAGAGCAGCCTGCTGGCTGCGGGCAAGGAAGCGTAGTCGCCTGCCGGCCGCCTTGCCGGCCGCCTTGCTGGCGGCCGCGCTTCAGGCCATCGCCGCCGACAGGGCCGTGCCCGCGTCGGCTTCGAGCTTCAGCCCGGCCAGCTCGTCAGCGCGCGTGCGACCGCGGTTGACGATGGCGATCGGCAATCCCGCTTCGTGTGCGCTGCGCACGAAGCGGAAGCCCGAATACACCATCAGCGACGAGCCCACGACCAGCACCGCGTCGGACGCCTGCAGCGCCTCCTGTGCCTGCAGGTACCGCGGGCGCGGCACGTTCTCGCCGAAGAACACCACGTCCGGCTTCAGCATCCCCGCGCACCGCACGCACGGCGGCACCCGGAACGCGCTGAAGTCGTGGCCGTCGAGATCGGCGTCGCCATCGGGCGCGGTCGCGGCATCGAGGCCGAGCCAGTCCGGATTCGACTCCGCCAGCCGCGCCTGCATCGCCGCGCGCGGCTGGCGTGCGCCGCAGGCCAGGCACACCACGTCGTCGAGACGGCCGTGGAGATCGATCACGTTGTGGCTGCCGGCCCGCTGGTGCAGGCCATCGACGTTCTGGGTGAGCAGGATCGACAGCCGCCCCTGCTGTTCCCAGCCGGCGAGGGCGCGATGGGCGGGATTGGGCTGTGCATCGGCGATCCGCGGCCAGCCGATGAAGCTGCGCGCCCAGTAGCGGGCATTGATGCTGGGATCGGTCGTGAACGCCTGGTAGGTGACCGGCGGCGTGCGTTTCCACTGGCCGTCACCGTCGCGGTAGTCGGGGATGCCCGAATCGGTGCTGCAACCGGCGCCGGTCAGCACGAACACGCGCCGATGAAGACCGAGCCAGTCGCGCAGCCGTGCGCCCTCGTCGTGCGGGGCAGGGGGCGTGTTGTTGGGTGCGGCGGACATGGCCCCATCTTCTCATTCGATGCCTTCCTCGCCGAGGCGGTCCGGCCGCCAACCTGAACGTCGTCTCATGGCCTGAGACGGCCCTGCGACACGATCCCCCGATGCCACTGGACGCCTTCCATCCCGCCGTTGCCGCCTGGTTCTCCAGGACGTTTCCTGCACCCACCCCGGCGCAGGTGCAGGCGTGGCCGGCGATCCGCAGCGGCCGCAACACCCTGGTCGCCGCCCCGACCGGCTCCGGCAAGACCCTGACCGCATTCATGACCGCGATCGACGGTCTCGTCCGCCAGGGGCTGGCGAACGCCGAGGGCTCCGGGCTCTTTGGCAACGAGCCGGCCGCGGCGCTGCCGGACGAAACCGTTGTCGTCTACATCTCGCCGCTGAAGGCGCTGTCGAACGACATCCGCATCAACCTCGAGGCACCACTGGCCGGGATCCGCGCCGAGTTGCAGGCCATGGGCCTGCCCGACGTGGATATCCGCACCGCGGTGCGCACCGGCGACACCCCACAGGCCGAGCGCGCGCTGACCCGCCGCAAGCCGCCGCACATCCTGGTGACCACGCCCGAATCGCTGTACGTGTTGCTGGGCTCCGAGTCCGGTCGCGCAATGCTGTCGACGGTGCGCACGGTCATCGTCGACGAAATCCACGCCGTGGCCGCAAGCAAGCGCGGCAGCCACCTGGCGTTGTCGCTGGAACGTCTGGAGGCGCTCGCCGGCCGTGGCATCACCCGCATTGGTTTGTCGGCGACGCAGAAACCGATCGAGGCGGTCGCACGGTTCCTGGTTGGCGCGACTCCCCAGCCCGGCCCCCCACTTGGAGAGGAGGGAGATCGCGTCGACTGCGCCATCGTCAATATCGGCTACACCCGCGAACGCGATCTCGCCCTGGAACTGCCGCCCACGCCGCTGAGCGCCGTCATGTCCAACGATCAGTGGGACCAGGTCTACGTGCGCCTGGCGGATCTGGTCGAGCAGCACCGCACCACGCTGGTGTTCGTCAACACGCGACGCATGGCCGAGCGTGCCGCGCGCCACCTTGGCGAGCGTCTCGGCAAGGATGCGGTCGCCGCGCATCACGGCAGTCTCGCCAAGGAACTGCGCCTCGACGCCGAGCAGAAGCTCAAGCGCGGCGAACTGCGCGTGCTGGTGGCGACGGCCTCGCTGGAGCTGGGCATCGACATCGGTGACATCGATCTGGTCTGCCAGCTCGGCTCGCCACGGTCCATTGCCGCCTTCCTGCAGCGCGTCGGCCGCTCCGGCCACAACGTCGGTGGCGTGCCCAAGGGGCGGCTGTTTCCGCAGACGCGCGATGAACTCATCGAGTGCGCGGCACTGCTGGACAGCGTCCGCCGCGGCGAGCTCGATGCGCTGGTGATCCCCGATGCGCCGCTCGACGTGCTCGCGCAGCAGATCGTCGCCGAGGTGTCCTGCCGCGAATGGGAAGAAGATGCCCTGTACGACTGGGTGCGCCGCGCCTGGCCGTATGCACAGCTGAAGCGCGAGGATTTCGATGCGGTCGTGCGCATGCTCGCCGACGGTTTCACCACCCGCCGTGGCATCCGCGCCGGCTACCTGCATCGCGATGCGGTCAACCGCAAGCTGCGCGGGCGCAAGGGCGGGCGCATGACGGCACTGATGTCGGGCGGCACCATTCCCGACACCGCCGACTATGCGGTGGTGGTCGAGCCCGAGTCGCTCTTCATTGGCAGCGTCAACGAAGACTTCGCCATCGAAAGCATGGCCGGCGACATCTTCCAGCTCGGCAACACCAGCTATCGCATCCTGCGTGTCGAACCGGGCAAGGTCCGTGTCGAGGATGCGCAGGGCGCCCCGCCGAGCATCCCGTTCTGGCTGGGCGAGGCGCCGGGCCGCACGGACGAGCTGTCGCATGCGGTTTCGCGCCTGCGCGAGGAAGTGGCGTCACGGCTCGACATGGACCTTCCCCGCCAGCAGACGAGCGAGGACAGCGCCGGCGCGGACGTTGTGCCGCACGCACAGGAAGCCAGCGAATCCTGGCTCCGCGACGAACTGGGCCTGCCCGCCGCCGCAGCGCAGCAGGTGACTGAATACCTGGCCAGCACCCAGGCCGCGCTGGGGGCGATGCCGAGCCAGCACACGCTGGTACTGGAGCGCTTCTTCGACGAAAGCGGCGGCACCCAGCTCGTCATCCACACGCCATTTGGCAGCCGCATCAATCGCGCCTGGGGCCTGGCGCTGCGCAAGCGCTTCTGCCGCCAGTTCAATTTCGAACTGCAGGCGGCCGCGACCGAAGACGCGATCGTGCTGTCGCTGTCCACCAGCCACAGCTTCCCGCTGGAAGAGGTCGCACGCTACCTGCATTCCTCGTCCGCCGAACACGTGCTGGTCCAGGCGCTGCTCGATGCGCCGATGTTCGGCGTGCGCTGGCGCTGGGCGGCGACGACCGCGCTGGCGCTGCCGCGTTTCGTCGGTGGCAAGAAAGTGCCGCCGCAGTTGCAGCGGATGAAGTCCGAGGACCTGCTCGCTACCGTCTTCCCCGACCAGGTCGCGTGCGCCGAGAATCTCGTCGGCGAGCGCGAAGTCCCCGACCATCCGCTGGTGGCGCAGACGCTGCACGACTGCCTTTACGAAGCGATGGACATCGAGGGCTGGCTGCGGCTGCTGCGGGCGATGGAGGCGGGCGAAGTGACGGTCGTCGCGCGCGACCTCAGTGCGCCGTCGCCGTTCGCGGCCGAGGTGCTCAATGCGCGGCCTTACTCCTTCCTCGACGACGCTCCGCTGGAAGAGCGTCGCACCCAGGCCGTGCAGACCCGCCGCTACGCGGACGCGCAAAGTGCCGACGACCTCGGCCGCCTCGACGCATCGGCGATCGAAGCGGTCCGCGAGGAAGCCTGGCCGCAGGTGCGCAGCGTCGACGAAATGCACGAGGCGCTGATGGGTCTTGGCGTGGTGACCACGCGCGAAGTGCGCGAGAACGGCTGGGCCGACTGGCTCGCACGATTGGCGAAGGATCACCGCGCGACGGTATTGCAGAACGTCGCCAGCACAAGAGGGGTCGTGGTACGGGCAGGCGTCGCCGTGCCCGACAACGAAGGCACGGGCCTGTGGTGCGCCGCCGAGCGCCTGCCGCAACTCCAGATCATCCATCCGCAGAGCGAACTGCAGCCGCCGATCGAAGCCCCGGCCGAGTTCGCGCGGCAGGCCTGGACACGCGAGGACGCACTGGTCGAACTCCTTCGCTCGCGCCTTACCGGTCTCGGCCCGACACCGGCGCAGGCGCTGGCCGACGACCTGTCGCTGCCGCGCGGCGACATCGAAGCAACGCTGCTGCGCCTGCAGAGCGAAGGCTATGTGATGCAGGGCCGCTTCAGTGCCGGCATCGACGTCGACGAATGGTGCGAGCGGCACCTGCTCGCGCGCATCCATCGCTACACCCTGCGGCGCCTGCGGCGCGAGATCGAACCGCTGGCACCACGCGACTTCATGCGCTTCGCCTTCGACTGGCAACGGGTTGCTCCGGGCGCGCGTGTGCAGGGACCGGAAGCGCTGGCCGGCGTGCTCTCGCAACTCGAGGGTTTCGAGGCACCGGCTTCGGCATGGGAATCGGAATTGCTTCCCGCGCGCGTCAGCGACTACTCGATTTCCTGGCTCGATGATCTGTGCACTTCGGGACGGACCTTGTGGACCCGCCTGCGTGCCGGCAGCAGCGAGGCCAATGCCGGCCGCGGCAGCACGCCGGTGCGGACCACGCCCATCGTCCTGTTACCGCGACGCAGTGCGCAGGCCTGGGCGCGACTGGCGCCGCCGGCGGCGGCGGACGAAGCCTTGTACACCCGCGCCCAGCGCGTGCTCGATCATCTTGGCGAACACGGTGCCTCGTTCTTCGACGAGCTCGTCACCGGTGCGCACCTGCTACGCACCGAGCTGGAAGACGCGCTGGCCGAACTGGTCGCGCGCGGGCGCGTGCACTGCGACAGTTACGCCGGCCTGCGCGCGTTGCTGGTGCCGGCATCCAAGCGCCCCAGCGCGCATCCCGGACGCCGTCGCCGCGCGGCGCTGTTCGGCATCGAGGATGCCGGTCGCTGGGCGTTGATCAAGCGTGCGCAGGAGGCCGCCAACCAGAAGCGCGATCCGGAAGACGTCGAGCACATCGCGCGCGTGCTGCTGCGACGCCATGGCGTCGTGTGCTGGCGCATGCTCGAACGCGAAGCCTCGTGGCTGCCACCGTGGCGCGAGCTGGTGCGGGTCTACCACCGGCTCGAGGCGCGCGGCGAGATCCGCGGTGGCCGTTTCATCGCCGGCCTGTCGGGCGAACAGTTCGCGCTGCCGGAGGCGATCGGCCTGATGCGCCAGGTCCGCCAGCGGGCGCACGACGGCGCGCTGGTGTGCGTGTCGGCGGTGGACCCGCTGAACCTGCTCGGCACGGTGCTGACCGGAACCAGGGTGCCGCGCCTGGTGGGCTCGCGCATCGCCTTCCGTGACGGCATCGCGGTGGCGACCCTGGTCTCGGGCGAGGTCGAGATGCTGGTTGAACTCGAAGCGGAAGACGCCCGTGCGGTTCGCAAGGCATTGCTGCGGGAGCCGGAATCGGTATTCGCACCATTCGCGCCGGCTGCGGTCGCTCCCTAGCGCGCGTCCTGTACCGCAACGGTCAACGCATCGCAACGTGTGCCGGGCACCATCGCCCGGCCGGCTGCATGGGGGAGTCGGTCTTCCCGCCCAACAAGGACCGTCCCATGCCTACGCTGCGCCCCAAGCTTGCCCGCTTCCTGACGATCGCCGGCCTGCTCCTGCTCGGCACTGCCTGCACCACCGCGATTGCCAAGGATGCCGCCACACCCGATGCTCCGTCCGTGAACGACGCACGCAGCCATCGACCCGATCACCAGGGCCTGATCGTCATCGGCCATCGCGGTGCCAGTGGCTATCGCCCCGAGCACACGCTGGAGTCCTATCGCCTGGCGATCCGCCAGGGCGCCGACTTCATCGAACCGGACCTGGTCGCGACGCGCGACGGCGTCCTGGTCGCGCGCCACGAGAACGAAATCTCCGGCACCACCGACGTTGCCGCGCATCCCGAGTTCGGCAACCGCCGCACGACCAAGACCATCGACGGCATCACGATGACCGGCTGGTTCACCGAGGACTTCACCCTCGCCGAACTGAAGACGCTGCGTGCGAAGGAGCGCATCCCGGCAATCCGCCCGGCCAATACGCGCTTTGACGGCATGTACACCATCCCGACCCTGGCCGAGGTCATCGCGCTGGTGAAGCGCGAGAGCCGCCATGGTCGCCGCGTCGGCATCTACCCCGAGACCAAGCATCCGACCTACTTCGCGCGAGAGGGCAGGCGACTGGGTGGCCAGCCGATCGGCCTGTCGCTGGGCGCGAAACTGGTCGAGACCCTGGTGGCGGAAGGCTTCACCGACTCGCGCAGGATCTACGTGCAGAGTTTCGAGTTCGAGAACCTGATCGAACTGAAAAAGAAGTTGATGCCGGCGGCTGGCATCGACCTGCCGCTGGTGCAGCTGTACGACGACCTGCACGAAGCCAGGCCCTATGACGTGGTCTACAACGCCAGCCACGGCGCCGACATGTCGGCCCTGTACGGCGGCCTCATCGGCCAGGTCGAAGGCGGCCTGACCACCGCGACACGCTACGGCGCCTTGGCCACCGAACCGGTGCTGCAGTGGATGAAGGCCAACTACGCCAGCGGCGTCGGCCCGTGGAAGGGCAACCTGCTGCCACGCCAGCCGCTTGCACCGCCGGTCGACGCCAATGGCGACGGCAAGGCCGAACTGGCCGGGCAGGGCACCGGCCTGGTCCACCCGATGCTGGGCTGGGCGCTGAAAGCGGGCCTGCAGGTGCACCCGTACACACTGCGCGCGGAAGAAACCTACCTGGCGCAGACACCCGGCGGCGTCGCCCAGTCGGTCGTCGCCGAAGCGATGCAGCTGTATGGCCTGGGCGTGCAGGGATTCTTCATCGACCAGCCGGACCAGGGAGTGCTGGCGCGCGAGTTGTTCCTCGAAGCCAGCCGTACAAACCCGTAGGGTTGAAACGTAGCCCGGGTAAGCGGAGCGCACCCGGGGACGGGGCGCCCACCCGGGTGCCCCCGGATCAAGTCCGGGGTTACCCGGGCTACAACGCATAAAAAAACCGCCCGGGTCACCCCGGGCGGTTTCATCAATCCATTGCGCTGATGCGACTTACTTCTTGGCGGCCTTGCCCGTCGCCTCGGAACCCTTCGTCTCGGAGCCCGGCTTCGCGGTCAGGCCACGCTTCTCCAGCAGCGGCTCGATCTTCGGATCGTGGCCGGCGAAGTTGCGGAACAGCTGCAGTGCATCGACGCTGCCGCCCTGCGACAGCAGCGACTGGCGGAAATGGTCGCCGTTCTTGCGCGACAGGCCGCCGTTCTGCTTGAACCATTCGACCGAATTCGCGTCCAGCACTTCCGACCAGATGTAGGCGTAGTAACCGGCAGCGTAGCCACCCATGATGTGGCTGAAGTACGGCGTGCGGTAACGCGGCGGCACCGCGTAGAAGTTGACGCCGTCCTTCTTCAGCGCAGCTGCTTCGAAGCCCATCACGCCGTTCGCCGCAGGCAGCTGCGAAGCGGTCGCCTGGTGCCAGTTCTGATCGAGCATCGCCGAACCCAGGTACTCGGTCGTGGCGAAGCCCTGGTTGAACTTCGAGCTGGCCAGGACCTTGTCGAGCAGTTCCTTCGGCATCGCCGCGCCGGTCTGGTAGTGCTTGGCGTAGTTGGCCAGGATCGACGGCCAGTCGGCCCACATCTCGTTGACCTGCGACGGATACTCGACGAAGTCACGCGGCACGCTGGTGCCG
>DATDBK010000191.1:0-11844 GCA_036524935.1 Lysobacter sp.
ACTTCTGAACAGCCATGGTCTTGCTCCAAAAAAACTCAGTTCGATTGTTTCTTCAATGCCGACAGCGCAGCGAACGGATTCACGCGCTCCGGCTCTTCGGCCTGCTCGGTCGCCGGCCAGTCGCGTTCCACCGCCTCCGTGCCAGGCATCATCGGCACGACCGGAACGGCAAGGATCAACTCGTCCTCGACCAGTTCGACGGTCCGCAGCTGGCCATCTTCCGGCACCAGCAACGGCTCGTATCCTTCCGGCAGCGCCGCCTCGTCCGCTTCATCGCGGATCAGGCCAAGGCGCTGCACGATATTCACCGGGTACAGGAACCGCTGCAGGCTGCGCTGACAGGTCAGCGGCAGCTCGGCATCGATTCGCAGTTCGACATAAGGCACCCGCAGCGCGTCGTGATCAAACTCGAGCGCAAAGCGAACCTCACCTTCGGTGTCGACCAGACTGTTCCGCAGCCGCGTCAGCCGGGACAACGGCAAACGGCCCTCAAGGCCGCGCCGCGCCGCCACCATGCGCCATGCATCAAGAATCCCGGGCAGGTCGGCTGACATAAGCTGCGGAATGTTAGAGATCGCGACTATTCCTGTCAAACCTGAACTGCGGATCCGGGAGCTTCGCCCTGCCCCGCTCGTCGGCGGCAATTGCGGGCGGCGCCACCCCGGCCTCAAACTGCGTCAATTCCGTTCAGTCGACTGCGCCCGTGACCATCGTCCTGCTACTGCTTCTGTCGACCCTGGCGATCGCGGCCCTGTATGCCTGGATTAGACCGGGACGGCGCGAGCGCGCGGTCCGCGAGCTCCTGGACGCCGCAGACGCTCTTGAGGAGCGCCTGCGCCTGGCCCGGGCCGAGATCGAGGCGGTCGCCGGTAACGTCGGCAACGACCCGGTCGCCGACGCCATGCGCGAGATGCTGCGCCAGCGCCTGTGGCTGCGGGATCACGGCCGCCAGGCCAGCCTCACCCAGCTGGCCGAAGTGCGCAGCTCCATTGATGCCGCGCGCAACCGGATCGACCAGCAATTATCGCTGATTGAACGCGCCCGCGCGCCCCTCGCCTGACCTGGGCTGGCCGCGTTGCCCCCCACCCCTGTCGCCACGCTGATCCTGGCGTCGACTTCGGTCTACCGGCGCGAACTGCTGTCGCGCCTGCGCCTGCCGTTCGAGACCGCGCGCCCGGACAGCGACGAAACCCCGTTGCCCGGCGAAGCTCCGGCCGACCTCGCCGCTCGCCTGGCCCAGGCCAAGGCATCCGCGGTCGCCGCCCTCCATCCCGGGGCCTGGGTCATCGGCTCAGACCAGGTCGCCGAGTTCGACGGCCGCCCGCTTGGCAAGCCCGGCGGCCGCGAGGCCGCCATCGCCCAGCTGGCGGCCATGTCCGGGCACAGTGTCCGGTTCCACACCGGCGTATGCCTGATGCAGGCCGGGCGGGCGCCATTGCTGGAGCAGGATCTGACCGTGGTCGAATTCCGCGATCTCGACGCCAGCCAGATCGCCCGTTATGTCGACGCCGAACAACCCTTCGATTGCGCCGGGAGCTTCAAGTCCGAGGGGCTGGGCATCAGCCTGTTCGAGGCGATCGAAAGTCGCGACCCGACCGCACTGGTCGGACTGCCGCTGATCGCGACCGCACGCCTGCTGCGGCAAGCGGGTTTCGCGCTGCCCTGAGCCCGCGGGCGATGTCCGCCCACGTCATTCGATGATGATCGGACGCTCGGCCCAGGTTTCCACGCTGCCGTCGTGGCCATGCAGGCGCAGGCCCAGCCAGTGACGGCCCGACCCGATACCTGCCGGCAGCGTCACGTCGGCCTCGAACCCCACGTTCGGGTGCTGGGGGTCGCTTGATTGCGGCCAGACATCCCGGAGGCCCTTGAACTGGCGCCCGTAATTCGCCTGGGCGACGGCATGCCCATCGAGGGTGATCTCGATGCCGGCCAGGCCGACGCCGTCCTTGAAGGCCCAGCCATCCACCTTGAACTGCCGACCGACACGGGCATCGGCCACCGGCGCGTCGACCCAGACCATCGCCGGTGTCGTGCAGAGGCCCTGCGCGGACTTGCCATCGAGCGCGAACAGGATGAAGCGCTGGCGCCCATGGTCGATGTTCAGCACTTCCGGCGGCGGCAACGGCCCGGCCATCGCACACAGGTCGTGATAGCGATCGAGCAGGTCGCGGTATTTGATCTCGGTGGCGGCTACCACCAGCAGCACCGGCTGGTCGCCCCAGTCGGCGCGTCCGGCACTCTGCAATCCCCACAGTCGCAGCTGCGGGGCACGCCCGTGCTTGTGGTTGATCGGATGATCGAGCACGGCGATGTGCGGGTCGCCCATCGCGAATCCGAGCTCGGCGCCGATCTTGAAGTTGTCCGCCACCACCCGCGTGCCTGCGGGCATCGTCGCCAGGCGCTGGCGCACGGCCTGCGCCAGCGGCTGCCAGCCGGAAAAATTGCTCGGATACCACTTCTGCGCTGCGTTGCGTTCGCGCAGGTCCGGCTGCGATACCGCCAGGTAGTAGCCAAGGTTGGCGACCAGGCCGATCGCTGCAAGCGCGGCCGTGGCCCGCTGCCAGCCACGCGGCCAGCGCCAGAGCACCGCAGGCAACAGCGGCAGCAGCGCCAGGTAGCCAGGCAGTGGCCAGTGGAAGCTCACCCGCTCGGTGTCGGCGAAAAACCCCAGGGCGAAGAAGCCAAGCACGACACCCGTGCCGAGCAGGGCAAAGTATCGCTGCGATGGCGTGGTACTCACCAGGCCACGTCGCGCGGCGACGACGAGCGCTGCGAACAGCAACGGCGTCACCAGCAGGGCCTGGATCGCGATGAACCAGACCGCGTCGGCATGGAAGGCCCAGGGATGGCGGTCGACCAGCTGGAAGCGCAAGCCGGCATCGGCGTTGTCGAGGTTCCAGGCCACCAGCGGCGTCCACGCCGATGCACCGAATGCAATCGCCACCAGCACGCGCACATCACGCAGCGCGCGCCGGCCTTCCTCCAGCATCGCCAGTGCGACGAAGCCAACACCGATCACGGCGATGAAGCGGTAGTGGCACAGCGCGCCAAGTGCCAGCCCGACGGCCAGTTCCAGCGCGGCCTCGGGAGTGACCTGGCGCAACAGGCGGGCGCCGGCATCGACGCAAAGCAGGGTCGCCAGCGCCATCGCCGCATCCGGCAGCGCCATCACGCCGAGGGTGCCGGCGAGCGGCAGCAGCAACGTGTAGCAACCCGCCACCCAGCCGTCACGCGCACCGGATTCGCGTGCACAGATGTGCACCATCAGGCAGGGAACCAGGGCCGAGATCAGCACGAACGGCAGTCGCACCGCGAATGCACTGTCGCCGCCGATCAGCGTGCCCAGGCGGGTCAGCCATGCGGTCAGGCCGGGCAGGTCCGAATACGCCGCCGCCAGATGCTGCCCTTCCTGCCAGTAGAAGGCCTCGTCGACGAACAGCGGCAGGCGCGCGGCCACGACCAGCTTGATCGCCAGGACTGCGACCCACAGCACCCAGAACGTGCGCTGTGCCTGCACTGCATCCCGCATCCGTTCGTGACCTCGCTACACTCTGGGTGGACTTGCTGTTACCTGGCCATCACCTGCCGCACCATTTGCCGCATCAGATCAGGAGCACACACACGATGGCGGTATCCCTTTCGACGGAGACCATGCTAACCGATGGTCTGCGAGGCTCCCTTGAACGCGCCCAGGCCCAGGTCAATTCGCTGGTCCTGGGCAAACCGCAGGAGGTACGCCTCGCATTCGTCGCGCTGCTCGCCGGCGGCCACCTGCTGATCGAGGACCTTCCCGGGCTGGGCAAGACCACGCTGGCGCATGCACTGGCCGCAACGCTCGGTCTGGATTTCCAGCGGGTGCAGTTCACCTCCGACCTGTTGCCGGCCGACGTGGTCGGCGTGTCGGTGTTCGACCCGCAGGCGCGGCAGTTCCAGTTCCATCCCGGTCCGGTGTTTGCGCAGGTGCTGTTGGCCGATGAAATCAATCGCGCGCCGCCACGCACGCAAAGTGCGTTGCTGGAAGCCATGGCCGAATACCAGGTCACCATCGACGGCATCACGCATGCGTTGCCGGAGCCGTTCTTCGTCATCGCCACGCAGAATCCGGTGGACCTTTCAGGCACCTATCCGCTGCCGGACTCGCAGCTGGACCGCTTCCTGCTGCGCCTGAGTCTGGGCTACCCCGACGCGGAAGCCGAGCGCGACCTGCTGGCCGGCGATGACCGTCGCGACCTGATCGCGCGCGTACTGCCCTTGCTGGGCAGCCAGGACGTGCTTGCCGCACGCCATGCCGTGCGCCAGGTCCACGCCAGTGAAGCACTCATCGCCTACGTGCAGGCACTGATGGCACGCAGTCGCCGTCATCCTGGCGTGCGCGTAGGACTGTCGCCGCGTGCCGGCCTGGCGCTGCTGCGCGCGGCCCGCGCCTACGCGCTGCTGCTCGGGCGCGCGCACGTGCTGCCCGAGGACGTGCAGGCGCTGTTCCCGGCCGTGGCCGCGCATCGCCTCGTCGCGGAAGTCGACGCCGGCAAGGATGCAACGCTGGCGAAGGCGATCCTGCACGCGGTGCCGGTGGACTGAGCGATGTCGCAGGACAGTCGCGCCGACCGACCCGAAAGCGCCGCACGGGCCGGTCGCTCCGATCACCCGGCCCCGGCGCGCCTGCGCACGCGACTGCATGCCTGGGCGCTGGTGTGGACGCGACCACGCGATCCCGAAACGCTTCCCGCGCGCCTGCACGGTCGTCGCATCTACGTGCTGCCGACCCGGTTCGGCGTGTTCTACGCGGTGCTGTTGCTCACGATGTTGATCGGTGCACTCAACTACAACAACAACCCGGCCTTGCTGCTGGGCCTGATGCTCGCCGGTGCCGGGCTGGCCAGCCTGGTCGCCGCGCAGATGCAGCTGTCCGGGCTGGAGCTGGTGACGGCCGATGCCGAGCCCGTCGCCGCCGGCGCTCCGCTGTGCGTGCGCCTGCACGCGCGCGCCGATCGCGGCCGCGCTCGCCGCGGACTGCGGCTCGACGATGACGGCACCTTCGACGCCGCGCCGGGCATCCTCAATCTCGATCGCGGCAGCGGCGAGGCGCAGCTGGAACTTCCGACGCAGCAACGCGGCTGGTTCGATCTGCCGAAGCTGCGCTTGTCGACCACGCGGCCCCTGGGACTGGCGAGGGCGTGGGCCTACGTGTGGCCGGAGTCGCCGCTGCTGGTCTACCCAGCCCCCGAGGCCAACGGCCCGCCGCTGCCGGCCGGACACGGTGATCGCGTCCAGGCGCGCGTGCACCCGAGCGGCGACGACGTCCATCACCTGCGCAGCTATCGCGCCGGCGACGCGCGCCGCACCATCGCCTGGAAACCATCGGCACGACGCGACACGCTGCTGGTGCGCGAGTTCGAACAACCCATTGGCGCCGAAGTCGTGCTGGACTGGCGCACGATCGCGGGGATCGGCTACGAAGCGCGCATTGCCCGCCTGGCGCGCTGGATCGATGAAGCCGAGCGCGATGGCCGGCGCTACCAGCTGCGCCTGCCAGGCCATGCCGCGCTGGGACCCGACCGGGGGCCCCAGCACCGCCACGCCTGCCTGCGCGCACTTGCGTTGATGCCCCATGGCTGACCCGGCTACGCCTGGGCTGGATCGACGCGGCCGCCGCTGGGCGCTGCTGAGTGCGGGCGCCTGCCTGGCGCCGCTGCTGCTGCAGTTGCCGATGCCGATCGCGACGACCATCGCGCTGAGTGCGGTCGCGGTGGCCGCGATGTCATGGCGCCAGCCGTTGCATGGCCTGCTGCGACTGCTGATGGCGGTGGCCCTGATCGCGACCGTGTTGTTCATGAGCGGGTTTTCGATTGGTCGCGACACCGGCTGCGCACTGCTTGCGGCGATGCTGGCGATCAAGCCCGCGGAGACGTTCAGCCTGCGCGACGCACGCAGCCTGCTCGGTTTCGCCCTGTTTGCGCCGTTCGCGACGTTCCTGCTCGACCAAGGCCCGTTGTCGCTCGTGCTCGGCGTCGTCGCCACGCTGCTGACGCTGGCGACGCTGCAACTGCTGGCGGACCTTGAGTCCGGCGACGTCAAGTCCGGCGAAGCCAGCAGCGAAGCCACGCCGTGGAAGCGGCTGACCGCCACCGGCCGCCTGCTCGCACTCGGGCTGCCGCTGGCACTGGCAGCGTTCTGGTTGTTTCCGCGACTGTCCTCGCCGCTGTGGGGCATTCCGGAAAGGGCCATGGCGCGGACCGGCCTATCGGACCGGATGAGCCCCGGCGACTGGGTCGACTTGATGGGCGACGACCGCCCCGCTCTGCGCGCACGATTCTTTGGCAACGTCCCGACGCCGCAGCAGATGTACTGGCGCGGACCGGTGATGTGGGACTTCGACGGGCGCACCTGGACGCAGCCGCGCTGGTTGCCGGGCTGGACCCAGACCGCCATCGAACCCGGCCCACAGCGCTGGGACTACGAGGTCGAACTGGAACCCACCGATCGCCGCCAGCTGGTCGCGCTCGACCTGCCGATCACGGCGCCGTCCGGCAGCGAGCTGGACCCCGACCACAGCCTGCAATCCCTCACCCAGCTGACCGGCGTCAGCCGTTGGCGCATGCAGTCGGCGCCGCCGCAGACCTACGAGTTGCGGCTGTCGCGCGAACTGCGAGCGTATGCGCTGCAACTGCCGGCGGGCTACAACCCGCGCACCGTGGCGCTGGCTCGGCAATGGCGGCAGCAAGCCGGCCCGGCGGCCGATTCGGCGATCGTCGGTCGCGCCCTCGACTGGATCCGTCGCGACTTCGCCTACACCCTGGAAACCCCGTTGCTCGGGCGCAACAGCGTCGACGAGTTCCTGTTCGACCAGCGTGCCGGGTTCTGCCAGCACTTCAGTTCGTCGTTCGTGGTGCTGATGCGCGCAGCCGGGGTCCCGGCGCGCGTGGTCACCGGCTACGCCGGCGGATATCGCAACTCGGTCGGCGGCTATTGGCTGGTGCGCCGCTCCGATGCGCACGCCTGGGCCGAGGTCTGGCTGCGCGGGCGCGGCTGGGTGCGCGTGGATCCGACCGCGGCTGTGGCCCCGGAGCGGATCTACGAGACCCTCGACGACCGCCGCTCCGCTGCCGGTGGCCTGCTTGGCCCACTGGGCGGCGGATACTCGCTGGTCGACATCGGCGACTGGATGCGCCGTGGCTGGAACGACTTCGTGCTCGGATTCGATTCCCAGCGCCAGCAGCGGCTGCTGCGACCGCTCGGCATCGATCGCATCGACGACCGCACCCTGGTCCTGCTGCTGATGCTGGCGGCGGCGCTCGGACTGCTGTGGATGGTCTGGCTCAGCCGCCGCAACGAACGCGAAACCGATCCGGTACTGCGCGCCTGGCACGCGCTGGCTCGTCGCTATCGCCCTCTCGACCTGGAGCGTTTCCCCGACGAACCGGCCGGGCGCTGGGTGGAACGCGTGGCCGCGGCCCGGCCCGGGCTGGCCGCGGAGCTGCGGACCCTCAGCCAACGTTTCAGTGATTGGCGGTACGCTGAGGGCGTGCCGGGAGGGCGTTCGACCCGCGCCCTGGCCAGGGCGCTGCATGCGCATCGTCCAGCCCGCAAAGATTCCGCAAGCCTACGGACCCCAGGAGAATTCCGTTGAACGCCACGCCGATGATCAATGCCCGTCTCGTCCCGCTCGCCCTCGGCACGCTGTTGCTGGCCGCGTGCGTCAGCGCGCCGCAGCCGTTGCAGGGTGAATTCAATCCGATCACGCCGCGCGATGCCGCCACCAGCGACAGCACCGGCGCCTCGGTGCGCTGGGGCGGCCGCATCGTCAGCGTCGAGCCGCAGGCCAACCGCACCTGCTTCGAGATGATCTCCACTTACGTCGGCGACAACGGACGGCCCTACTGGGGCAGCGACGACACCGGCGGCCGCTTCATCGCATGCCGCACCGGTTTCTACGACCCGGCGGTCTTCGAACAGAACCGCGAAGTGACCTTCATCGGTCGCGTCAGCGGCTACCAGAACCGGCGCATCGGCCAGTACGACTATCGCTTCCCGCAGGTCGAGGCTGACGTTGTGTACCTGTGGCCGTTGCGCGAGACGGTCGACGTCGTCGGCTTTCCGGCGGCGCCGTGGCCGTGGTGGGGCTGGTGGTAACAGCGACCCGCCGCCCGCAACGCTGACGGCAGGAATCAGGCCTGCCGGCGTCTGAAGGCGCTCAGCGCGGCGTGCCGAACCGGCCCAGCGGCGCTCCCGCCAGCAGGTGCAGGTGGATCTGGAACACCGTCTGCCCGCCATGGCCGTTGCAGTTCATCACGATCCGGTAGCCGTCTTCGGCAAACCCCTCGCGCTTGGCGTAGTCGGCCGCGGCCACCGCAAGCCGACCGACGATCGCAGCCTGGTCGATCTGCAGGTCGTTGAGCGTGGCGACGTCGGTCTTGGGAACGAACAACACGTGCACCGGCGCCTGCGGCGCGATGTCGCGGAACGCGATCAGGTGCTCGTCTTCAAGGACGATCTCGGCCGGGATCTCGCGTTTGATGATCTTGTGGAAGATGGTGTCGGACATGGCGGTCGGCGTGGCTGCAGGGTGCTTGCGACTTTACGCCGGTAGCAGCGGGCTTGCAGGCCTCCACGATGATGATCCCGCGCCGGGTGTCGGAGGGATCGCCTCAGTCCATCATCTCGCTGCGGCTGCCGAACGCGTGCGACAGCGTGCCGCGATCGACGTACTCCAGTTCGCCACCGAGCGGCACGCCATGCGCCAGCCGGCTCGGCCGAACCTTGTGCTGGCGTGCCAGCTGCGCGAGGTAATGCGCGGTCGCCTCGCCTTCCACCGTCGGATTGGTGGCGATGATCAGTTCCTGCACCTCGCCCTCGGCCAGGCGCGCGGCGAGCGTCTCCAGGCCGAGCTCGCGCGGACCGATGCCGTCCAGTGGCGAAAGCCGCCCCTGCAGCACGAAGTACAGCCCGCGATAGCCGGTGGCCTGCTCGATCGCCAGGCGATCGGCCGGTGATTCGACCGCGCACAGCTGGTGCGCATCGCGCGCCCCACTCGCGCACGTCGCGCAGACCTCGCCTTCGGTGAAGTCACGGCAACGCGCGCAGTGGCCGATGTTCTCGACCGCGGCGGCCAATGCATCGGACAGGCGCTGGCCACCGGCGCGCTCGCGCTCGAGCACGTGATAGGCCATGCGCTGCGCCGACTTCTGGCCGACGCCGGGCAGCACCCGGAAGGCATCGATGAGTTGTTCGAGAAGTGAACTCATGCGGTTCGCCGCTCGCCCGCAATCAGAACGGCATCTTCATGCCTGGCGGGACCGGCATGCCGGCAGTGGCGGCCGACATCTTCGACTGCGACTCGGCATTGACCTTGTTGACCGCGTCGTTGAAGGCGGCGGCGATCAGGTCCTCGACCATCTCCTGGTCAGCGAGCACGCTCGGATCGATGCGGACCTTGCGGCACTCCATGCGGCCGGTGATTGTGATGCTGACCATACCGCCGCCGGCGTTGCCGGTGACTTCGAGCTTGGCCAGTTCTTCCTGCGCGCGCTGCACGTTTTCCTGCATCTTCTGCGCCTGCTGCATCAGTTGGGCAATGTTTCCACGCATGTCTTGTTACTCGTCTATGGGCAATGGAGCCCCTGCGTCAGGGGCGACGGCCAGGCGCACGCGGCGCCGGCGGTGGGGGATCATTTCTCGTCGTAGGGCCGGATCGAATCCGGCACCACCTTGGCGCCATGCTGCGAGATCAGGCGCTGCACGTCGGGATCGCTCATGAAGGTCGCTTCGGCGGCAGTCTGGCGCTCGTCGCGACTGCGCTGGTTGCGCTGGTGCAGGGATTCGGCCGAACGGGCCGCCTCGACGAAGCGGACCTGCGGCGCAACGCCCAGTGCCGGCGCCAGCGCTTCGGCCATCAGATCGACCAGGGCGTTGCTGCGAAGGTGGTCGTCGGTCGGCGCGAGCGACAGGCTCAGCACGCCCTCGGCGTAGGCGACGAAGCCGGCATGCTCGGCGAGCAGGCGGGCAGGCCCGCGCAGACTGGTCCCGGCGACCATCGCGTGCCATCCATCGGCATCGGCGATGCCGGCGCCGTGGACGAATGTGTTTTCGGCAGGCGGAGCGGGCCGAGGCAGCGGCGGCGACGCGACTACGGGCGCGACGACGGCTGCCTGGACCGGCCTGGACTCCGGGCTGGCTTCTGGCGTCGGCGCAGGCTTGGGTTCGATCGCTGCCGGAGCTGCAGCAGTGCGCTCCGGAGCTGGCGCGGCCATGGCCGGCTGCAGGCGCGGCGCGACTGCAGACTCGGTCGCAAACGGGCTCGGCGGGGGCGTCCGCTCGCGCGGCACCGCCTGCGCGGGCGCGGCGGTTGCGGCGCTGCGCGGCGAATTGCTACGCGAGGTTTGTGCAGGCTCGCCGGACGGCGCGCGGGCGCCATCGCCGTCCGCCGGGCGGAACGCCAGCATGCGCAGCACGCTCATCTCGAATCCGGCGCGCGGGCTCGGCGCCAGCGCCAGGTCGCGACGGCCGTTGAGTGCCATCTGGTACCAGAGCTGCACGACTTCCGCGCGCAACTGCGACGCCAGCAGGTCGACATCGACCCCATCGGCCTCGACCTGCGCCTCGGGCACCAGCTGCCGCACCTGGATCCGGTGCAGGGCGTCGCTGAAGGCTTCCAGCACGCTGCCCCAGTCCGGCGAGAACTCGGCAAGCACGGCCACCTCGGCCAGCAAGCGTTCGCCGTCGCCTTCAGCGAGGGCGGCGAGGAGCGCGCCGACGCGGGTGCGATCGACCGTACCGAGCATCGTCGCCACGCCGGCATCGCCGAGCGCGCTGCCGCCGGCGCTGGCGCCGGTGTAGGCGATCGCCTGGTCGAGCAGCGACAGACCGTCGCGCAGGCTGCCGTCGGCGGACTTGGCGAGCTGGCGGATCGCGCCGGAATCGGCAGCAATGCCCTCGGCCTCGAGGATCCGGGCCATCTGGCCGCTGATCTGCTGCTCGTCCAGGCGCTTGAGGTTGAACTGCAGACAGCGCGACAGCACCGTCACCGGCAGTTTCTGCGGGTCGGTGGTGGCGAGCAGGAACTTCACGTGCCCCGGCGGCTCTTCCAGCGTCTTCAGCAACGCGTTGAAGGCCGACTTGGACAGCATGTGCACTTCGTCGATCAGGTAGACCTTCACCCGACCGCGGCTCGGCATGTACTGGGCGTTGTCGATGACCTCGCGGACGTCGTCAACACCGGTATTGCTGGCGGCGTCGATCTCGAGCAGGTCGATGAAGCGGCCCGAGTCGATGTCGCGGCAGGCGCCGCACTCGCCACAGGGCTCGGCAGACGTACCGCGCTCGCAGTTCAGCGACTTGGCGAAGATTCGCGCGATGGTCGTCTTGCCGACACCGCGGGTGCCGGTGAACAGGAAGGCATGGTGGACGCGGCCGGAATCGAGCGCATTGGTCAGCGCACGGACCACGTGCTCCTGCCCCACCAGTTCGGCGAAGCGCTTCGGACGCCACTTGCGGGCGAGGACGAGGTAGGACATGCCCACATTCTGCCATGCCGCGTCGCGCCCACCGCGACCGGCTTCGCGGACCGCGCCTGCCGGGTCGCGGCGCCTGTCACCGTGACTTGTCCCTGGGGCCGGCGGCAGCTAGAATCTGCGACCCCTGTAAAGCCCGGTACTTGATCAGGCTTGATATGGCTGGATGCCAGATCCAGGGGTACGAAGTACCAGGTGCGGAGAGGTGTCCGAGTGGTTGAAGGAGCACGCCTGGAAAGTGTGTAAGCGTCTAAACCGCGCTTCGGGGGTTCGAATCCCCCTCTCTCCGCCAGCTTCGAGCAAGTGTGAGCCGAGCCCCGCCGCCAACGCGGGG
>DATDBK010000192.1:0-3559 GCA_036524935.1 Lysobacter sp.
CACCACCCGGCGATGAAGGTGGTGGCGCCAGTGCGACGCGAGATGGCGGTGCGCACGATCTTCAACATCCTCGGTCCGCTGACCAATCCGGCGGGCGCGTCGAGCATCCTCATGGGCGTGTTCCACCCCGACCTGGTCGGCATCCAGGTGCGCGTGCTGCAGGAGCTCGGCGCCAGCCGCGCGCTGGTGGTCTGGGGCCGCGACGGCATGGACGAACTTTCGCTTGGCGCCGGCAGCCTCGTGGGCGAGCTGCGCGATGGCGTGGTGCGCGAGTACGAAGTGCACCCGGAGGATTTCGGTATCGCCATGGCCGCCAGTCGCAACCTGCGCGTCAGCGACGCCAGCGAGTCGCGCACGCTGGTGCTGCAGGCGCTGCGCAACGAGAGCGGACTGCCGCGCGAGATCGTCGCGCTCAATGCGGGCGCGGCGATCTACACCGCCGGCGTCGCGGACAGCATCGCCGAGGGCATCGATCGTGCACGCGCGGCGCTGGCCTCCGGCGCGGCGCACGCCAAGCTGGAGGAGTTCGTTGCCACATCGCGCGAGCTGGCCGGCCAGCCCGTGGGGGCATGACGATGCACGACGACGCATTCTCCCGGCTGCCGCCGCCGCCGTACTACGCGGTGATCTTCTCGTCGCGTCGCAACGGCCAGGACGATGCCGGCTATGCCCAGGCGGCGCAGCGCATGGTCGAGCTGGCCGCGCAGCAGCCCGGCTACCTTGGCGTGGAATCCACCCGCGGCGATGATGGCTTCGGCATCACCGTGTCGTACTGGGAAAGCGAGGCCGCGATCGCGGCCTGGCGCCAGCACGCGGAACACTCGGCGACCCGCGCCTACGGCCGCCAGCACTGGTATGAGCACTACGAACTGCGCGTGGCGAAAGTCGAGCGCGCCTATGGCAGCGTGAAAAGAGCGGAGAGGGACGAGTAGTGGTTTTCAGCGCATGAGCGACATCCTCAACACCATCCTCGCCCGCAAGGCGGAGGAGATCCAGCAACGCAGCCGCGTGCGCCCGCTCGCGGAGATGCGCGCCCGCGCGCTGCAGCAGCCGCCGACGCGAGGTTTCGTCGACGCCATCCACAAGCGCCACGCGGCTGGCGACGCGGCGGTCATCGCCGAGGTCAAGAAAGCCAGCCCGTCGAAGGGGCTGATCCGCAAGGACTTCCATCCGGCCGACATCGCCCGCAGCTACGAGGCCGGCGGTGCGGCCTGCCTGTCGGTGCTGACCGACGTGGATTTCTTCCAGGGCAGCAACCTGTTCCTGGGCGAGGCCCGCGGCGCGTGCGCGCTGCCGGTGCTGCGCAAGGACTTCACCATCGACCCGTACCAGGTCTACGAAGCGCGCGTGATCGGGGCCGACTGCATCCTGCTGATCGTCGCCGCGCTCGAGGACGGTCCGCTGGTGGAAATGGCCAACCTGGCGATGGAGCTGGGCATGGACGTGCTGGTCGAAGTGCACGACATCGACGAGCTCGAGCGCGCACTGCAGACCGACTGCGAGCTGATCGGCGTCAACAACCGCAACCTGCGCACGTTCGAGGTATCGCTCGACACCACGCTGGATCTGCGCAACGCCATTCCGCGCGATCGCACCCTGGTCACCGAGAGCGGCATCGCGACCACGGCCGACGTGGCCAGGATGCGCGAGGCCGGCGTGCAGACGTTCCTGATCGGCGAATCGTTCATGCGCGAGGCCGATCCGGGCGCCGCGCTACACCGGTTGTTTGCCGCATGAACACCGTGGCCGGGGCTGATGCCAGCACGCTGGACCCTCGGGGGCTCGAGTCCGGCCGGCCGTATTCGCCGCTGGTCGTGTTCGACTTCGACCACACGCTGTACGACGGCGACTCCGGCAGCTACCTCGTGCTGTGGCTGATCCGGCGGCATTGGGCTCGGATGGCCGCGGCAATGCTGCTGTCGCCGCTGCTGTTGCCGATGATTGCCTGGATCCCGACGCGGCGGCGGGCGATTTCGGTTTACCTGTGGATCGGCACGGTCGGCACCCACCGGCGTGGCGACATGGACGACCTGATCGACCAGTACGTGCGGATCCATGCGCGGCAGATTCGCGCGCGCCTGCTGCCGGTGGCGCTGAAAGTGCTGCAGCGCCATCGCGATGCCGGCGACCGGGTGATCATCGCCACCGGTGCGTCACCAGAGCTGGCGCGCGCGATCCTGGATTTTGTCGCCCACGAGGACCTGCCGGTGATCGGCAGCATCAGTGGCCCGTTCCTGGGCGGCATGATCACCGTCGAGCACTGCCACCACCGCAACAAGATGCGGATGATCTGGGACGCCGGTTATGACCAGGTCGCGGTGGCGTATTCCGACAGCAGCGCCGATCTTCCGCTACTGCAGTCCGCACGCAAGCCGGTGGTGGTCAATCCCAAGCGCAGCCGCGTGGCGATGTTCCGCCGGGTGCTGCCGCCGGGGACGCCGATCCTCAACTGGGGCTGCAGGAACCGGGGCGGGGAGCGCGTCGCCTGAGGTCGCCAGACCCGGGTGCGCTGCGCTTACCCGGGCTACTCCCATCATCCCGTAGCCCGGGTAAGCGAAGCGCACCCGGGGCCCGACACCGCTTACACCCGCTCGGGCGCGTCCATGTCCTGGAAGAACTCCAGCAACGTGCGCTCGGCGAAATCGCGGAACTCGCCGGCGTCGTAGAACCGCCCGAAGCAGAAACTGCAGCTCTCGAACCAGATATGCGGCTGCTGCGGGTCGACCATGCGCACCAGCTGGCTGTCGACGCAGGCGGGGCACTTGATCCGGTCGATCCGGTTGTACTGCGCGCCGACCTCGGCGTCGCCGGTGTCGACGACCTCGGCCTCGGCCTTGAGCAGGCGCTCCTCGCCCATGACCAGCCACAGCCCGCTGCAGTTCGTGCAGCGCTGCGAGCGCGAGGAAAGTAGGTCGATGGCCTGCATCGGCGAGCTGCACTTCGGGCACTGCATCGGCGGTCCTTGCTGGAGTAGTGAGGGTAGTGCAGGGCCACGCGCGGGTGGCCGCGGGCCTAGTCGCCGAGCGCCTTGATGAAGCGCAGCGAGCCGTCAGCGTAGCCGCAGTGGCGGTAAAAGGCATGCGCTTCGGCGCGGCGGGCATTGCTGGTGACTTCGATGCGGCGCACGCCGATGCGGCGGGAAATCAGCTCGACCTCGCGCAAAAGGCGGCGACCGATGCCCTGGCCCTGGCAGCCCGGCTGTACCACCAGTCCGGTAATGCGCGCCAGTTCGTCGCCATGGACGACGGAGTAGAGCGTGTAGAGCGACACCAGGCCGCAGGTGTCGCCATCGATCTCGGCCAGCAGCAGGTGCTGGCGCGGGTCATGGCGGACCACGGCGATCCGTTCGGCGGCCTCGTCGCGGTTGCACGGGTAGCCCAGTTCACCGAGCAGCCGCGCGACATCGCTGGCGTCGCCGAGTTCCGCGGACCGCACCCGGATCGAGGTGTCGGCGGAACTGGCGACGCGTCCCACTAGCGTGTGCCGAAGAGGACGACGGTCTTGCCGCGTGCGTGCAGCTTCTCGTCGGCCTGGAGCTTCTTGAGCACCCGGCCGGCCA
>DATDBK010000193.1:0-8024 GCA_036524935.1 Lysobacter sp.
TTCGGCGCGCGCTGGAAGTCGCCGGTGGGGCCGGTGCGGTTCGACATCGCACACGGCCTGAACGATCCGGACTCGGATTACGAGATCTACCTCAACATCGGCGCAGACTGGTGAGGTGGTCATGAGCGAACAGACACCGCAGGGCCCTGGCACGACTCCTCCTGACCCGCACGAGGAGCGAATCGCCGAGCTGCGCAAGCGCCGCCGCGCGCGCCTGCGCTGGCTGGCAATCCGCGGCAGCCTGCTCGCCGGTGCGTTGACACTGCTGCTGGCCGGCTTCGTCTACTGGCTGCTGACCACCGTCGGTGGGCGCGACCTGCTGCTGGCCCAGATCGTTGCCCGGCTGCCGGAGAACGCGACGTTGTCGTGGCGCTCGGTCGATGGCCCGCTGTCGGGCCCGCTGACGATGAATGGCGTGCGCTTCACCTACGACCGCATCGTCTTTACCGCCGATCGCGTGCACCTGGACCCGGCGATCCGCCCGTTGATCCGCAAGCGCCTGCGCCTGGATGCACTGCAGATCGCCAATGCGCGACTGGAGCTGCCCAGGAGCGAGGAGCCGTTCAAGCTGCCAGGCTGGCCGGAGGTGTTGCCGGAAATCGCTCCGCCGCTGGAACTGCAGGCCGACGACGTGCGCGTGGATCGTTTCCTGGTGATGCAGGAAGGCGAGAAGCTGATCAACATCCGCACCCTGCGCACCGGCCTGGATGCACAGCAGGGCAAGCTGCACGTCGAACATCTGTACCTCGACAGCGACTACGGCCGCTTCAACCTGCACGGCGATTACGTGCCGCGCGAGGACTACCGCACCCGCCTGACCGCGAGCGGCCTGCTTGCTGCCGCCGAAGGGCGCACGCCCGCGCGCATCGGCCTGGTCGCGAGCGGCAACCTGTCGCGCATGAACGTCGCCATTGCCGGCCACGTGCCCGCTCCGCTGCACGCCAGCCTGGTGCTGCGCGGCAAGGACGATCCGCGCTGGCACGTCGTGGTGGATGCCGAGGGCCTCGACCTGGGACTGGTCAACGGGGCGGAGAAAAGCGAAGACGACCAGATGCTGTTCGGCAGCTTCAGCGCCGATGGCGTCGGTGGCAGTGCCAACCTGCGCGGCGAGTTCCGCCAGGGCGACCTGGTGGTGACCGTGCTGCCGTCGAAGGTGCGACTGGAGAACCAGGTGCTCGACGTCCAGCCGCTCGCGCTGCGCGTGTTCGACGGCACCGCCACGTTGCGCGGCCACGCCAATTTCAAGGACCCGGAGAACGCCAGCTTCCGTTTCGCGGTCAACGCACGCGAACTGCGATGGGGTGGCGAGAAGGGCACGGCGCAAACGTCCGGAGGCAGTGCCGAAGCATCACCTGTGATCGGCGCCGATGCCGATCTCGGCTTCGCCGGCACGCTCAAGGCCTGGGCGGCGATCGGCAGCGCCACGCTGACCCGCGATGGCGAGAAGGCGCTGGTGCAGTTCGACGGTCGCGGCAACGACGAGCGCATGGAGCTCAAGTCGCTCAAGGCGACCATGCCGAGCGGCAGCCTCGACGGCAGTGGCAGCGTGGCGTGGGCGCCGGCGCTGGGCTGGGACATCAATGCGCGACTGGCGGGCTTCGATCCGGGCTATTTCGCGCCCGACTGGAAAGGTTCGATCAACGGCCAGCTGGCGACCACGGGCAGCACGCGCAGCGACGGCGGCCTCGAAGTCGGCGTCGATGCGACCGACCTCGGCGGTCGCCTGCGCAACCGGCCACTCAGGGGTCAGGGCCGGTTCGCCATGCACGGCGCCGGCACTGCCGGTGGCGAGACGGCCTACGAAGGCGATGTGGCACTGTCGCTTGGCGGCAGCCGCATCGACGCCAAGGGCAAGGTCGCCGCCAACCTCGACATCGACGCGAAGCTGTCGCCGCTGGTACTCAGCGACCTGCTGCCCGACGGTGCCGGCACGTTGCGCGGAACGCTGAAGCTCAGCGGCCCGCGGACTGCACCGGACGTTGTCGCTGACCTCACCGGCAGCGGCCTGAAGTACGGGGATTTCCGCGCCGACACCTTCAGCGCCAAGGGCCGGCTGCCATGGCATCGCGGCAACGGCGCGATTGCAGTGCGCGCCACTGGCCTAGACTTAGGCCTGCCGTTGTCGTCGGTCACGCTCGATGCGCGTGGCTCGGTCGAAGCGCTGCAGCTGCAGGGCGAGGCGCGCGGCGACATCGGCACGCTGACGCTGTCGGGCAATGCCAGCAAGCGCGGCACGACCTGGGAAGGCGCGCTCGCGTCGTTCCAGATGACGCCAGTCAGGGGCGCATCGTGGCGTCTGCAGGAGGCCGCGCGCTTCCGCTGGGATGGCCGCAATGGTGCGCTCAGCAACAGCTGCTTCGCCTCCAGTGGCGGCGGCTCGCTGTGCGCCAGCGCCGACTGGCCGCGGCGCGGACTCGACGTGCGCGGACAGGCCCTGCCGCTGAGCCTGCTGGTGCCGTACCTGCCCGAGCGCGAAGATCGCCGGCCGTGGCTTCTGCGCGGCGAGATCTCGCTCGAAGGCCAGCTGCGTCCGGTCGGGAATGCCTGGCGCGGACAGTTCAACGTGCGCTCGGCCGGTGGCGGCCTGAAGAACAGCGAGCGCGCCCGCCGCGAAATGCTGAGCTACGACAACCTCGTGCTCAACGCCACGTTCGATCCCAAGCGGATCAACGCCGAACTCAGCACCGCGTTCAACAGCGGCGGCCACATCGACGCCCGCATCACCACTGGCTGGGACGATTACGCGCCGATCGCCGGACAGGTGTCGGTCAACACCGACGAGCTGGTGTGGATGGAGCTGTTCTCGCCCGACATCGTCGAGCCCAAGGGCCGCCTCGATGCACGCATCACCCTGGCCGGAACGCGTGCCCGCCCGCAGCTGGGCGGACAGGCGCGGGTGTCGCAGTTCACCACCGAACTGCCATCGCTCGCGATCGTGCTGGAGGACGGCGACATCCGTCTCGATGCCCTGCCCGATGGCAGCGCACGCATCGACGGACAGGTGCGCTCGGGCGAAGGCATCCTCAACGTCGACGGTTCGCTCAACTGGCAGAACATGGACGCGCCGCTGACGCTGACCCTGCGCGGGCAGAACGTGCTGGTGTCCGACACGCGCGACCTGCATGCCGTGGCCAGCCCCGACATCCAGGTGCGTTACGCGGCCGGGCAACCGCTGCAGGTGACCGGCACGGTGACCGTGCCGTCGGCGAGGATCGACCTGGAGCGCCTTGACCAAGGCGTCTCGGCGTCGCCGGACGTCGTCATTCTCGATCCCGAAGACCCGGACGCTACCGGCGCCACCCCGCTCGAACTCGACCTGACCCTGGCGTTGGGTGACGACGTGCGCCTCAACGGCTTCGGCCTCGACGGCCGCTTGGGCGGCAGGATGCGCGTGCGTTCGAACCCCGGTCGAGAAATGACCGCCAGCGGCCAGCTGCAGGTCCAGGGCCAGTACAAGGCCTACGGGCAGAAGCTCAGCATCACCCGCGGCGAGCTGTCGTGGTCGAACGGTCCGGTCTCCGACCCGATCCTCAACATCCGCGCAGAACGCGTGGTCGGTGACGTCACCGCCGGCGTCGACATCCGTGGACGCGCCAGTGCCCCGACCGCGCTGGTGTGGTCGGACCCGGCCAGCTCGCAGTCGGAGGCCCTCGCTTACCTGACCCTGGGGCGGCCGCTGGCGAGCGCCAGCACCGATGAAAGCAAGCAACTCAACGCCGCCAGCGCCGCGTTGTCGGCCGGCGGCAGCCTGATCGCCTCGCAGCTGGGCGCCAAGCTGGGCCTGGACGACGCCGGCGTCAGCGACAGCCGCGCGCTTGGCGGCAGCGTGCTCGGCGTCGGCAAGCACATCTCGCCGCGGCTGTATGTCGGCTACGGCGTGTCGCTGCTAGGCACCGGCCAGGTGGTGATGCTGAAATACCTGCTGCGCAAGGGCTTCGACGTGCAGATCGAATCGAGCACGCTGGAGAACCGCGCGTCGTTGAACTGGCGCAAGGAAAAGTAATCGAGCATGGCCCACATCCTCCAGACCGAACGGCTCATCGTGCGCGAGATCACCGAGCTCGATGCACCCTTCATCCTCGAACTGCTGACCGACCCGTCATTCCTCAATGGCATCGGCGATCGCGGCGTCAGCGATCTGGCCAGCGCGGTCAACTACATCCGCACCGGCCCGGGCGACAGCTATGCGCGCAATGGCTACGGCTTGTGGCTGGTGCAGCTGAAGGACTCGCAACTCCCGGTGGGCACCTGCGGGCTGATCCGGCGCGACACGCTGCCGGCCGCCGACATCGGTTACGCGTTCCTGCCGAGGTACTGGGGCCGCGGCTATGCGGTGGAAGCATGTGAGGCGGTGCGCGACCACGCGCTGCGCACGCTGGAAATGCCGGAACTGCTGGCGATCGTGTCGCCGGCCAACGACGCCTCCATCAAGGTGCTCGAGCGCATCGGCCTGCGCTTCCGCGAGATGGTGCAGCTGGGCGCGGATGCGGAGCAGCTGAAGTTGTATTCGGTGGAGGCCTGAGTAGCTGTCGGCGCCAGGCAGGCGAACGCCGCCACTGCGCTGGCAGCCATTGGCGTGCGCAGAGTCGCTAGCCTCTGTTCTGCCACAGGTAGGGGGTTCACTTCGTCCACGCGTTGAGTGGCGAATGAAATGGACTTCCTGTCTGCGCGGAGCGCGGCTTGCATGCTGATTCGTTGCATGAATGCAAGGAAGGGTGGGACGATCGTGCTGCTTTCGCTGGTGGCAGCCGGATGCAGCGATCGGGAAGCTCGTCACGTATCCGGCAGTTCCCTGCCGGAACGGCCAATGGCGCGATCTCAACCGGCGGTCGCATCTGGAGGAACTGGGGGCGGCAATGGTCGCGTCGACAGGCCCTCCGCTACCTCGGCTCAGAAGTCCGCATTGGATATCTATCGGTGCCTCGAGCCGGCTAGCTGTACATCGGATCTTCTTAGCGCCTCCAGCGAGGCGGAGGCGCGCTGGCTTCAAGTAAATGGCTATCCGGCAGAGCGCGAGCTCAAGGCGCTCGAAGCCTTGGGTGATGCGCAGCTTGCGGACCGGGTAAAGAAGGGTTCGCTGCCTGCAATGGTTGTCTACGGGGAACGATTGTCGTTGGCGGGCAATACGCAAACCGGCATGACCCTGCTCCTGGATGCCGCGAATCGCGGTAGCCTCTACGCGTACTACGGCTTCTCCAACGTGTATCGCCAGGTGCCGGGATTGAGGGACCATATCGAAGCCGCTGCGTATCTTCGGGTGGCCTATATCCTGGGCGATAGCAAAGCCGCGCAACAGATGTTGAGTGACTTCCCAGGGTATGGCCCCGCGGACTACTCGGTCGTGGACCGCCGCGCTTCTCAGCTGTACAAGACACTGGCGCGAGAGCGGCGGCCAAGTGTCAGGCCGTCCGAGTAAGGTGACGGCGCCGCCGCGGGCTAATCCTCGAAACGACCAGGCGAATCACGATCACGCTCGTATCGCAGTGTGAGCGGAAACGGCGGCAACCAGGCCTCGCGACGGACGATCCAGCTTTCGTAGGTTGGCTTCAGCTGGTCAGGGTCATCGAGCGATCCCACGCTCACTTCGATTTCGTCCGCTATGCGCGCGAATACCTTGGAGCCGCAGCGGGGACAGAAGAATCGTCCTGCGTAGTCGCGCGTTTCGCCATCGACCGCGACCGCCTCCTGCGGAAATATCGCGGCCGCGTGGAACAGCGCGCCATGATGCTTGCGGCAGTCGAGGCAGTGGCAGATGCCCACCCGGTAAGGGAGCCCCGAAGCCACAATCCTGACGTTGCCGCACAGGCAACCGCCGGTGAATCGCTCCATGCTGCACCTCCTCTGCCTCAGGCTCCTGCAACCGGGCGACATTAACGTGCAGACTCACACCGCAGCCGACGGTAGCCTCAAGCCGGGGCGAATGTGCCTGCACGCGATCTGGTCCGGATGACGTTCGAAATAGTCCTGGTGCTCCGACTCCGCCTCCCAGAATTGCCCGGCAGGCTCGACCGAAGTGACAACCCTGCCCGGAAGCAGGCCCGATGCTTCGAGGTCGGAGATGGTGGCTTCGGCGATACGCCGCTGTGCTTCGCTCAGGTAGAAGATCGCGGAACGGTATCGCGTTCCGATGTTGCTGCCCTGGCGATTGCTGGCGGTCGGGTCGTGGATCTGGAAGAAGAACTCCAGGATGTGCCGGTACGAAAGCAGGCCCGGATCGAAGACGATCTCGATCGCCTCGGCATGCGAGCCGTGCCTGCCATAGGTGGGACCGGGAACGTCGCCGCCTGTATATCCCACGCGCGTGGACAACACGGTGGGCACCCGGCGAAGCAGGTCCTGCATCCCCCAGAAGCAGCCGCCGGCAAGAATCGCGGTTTCGGCCTTGATGATCATCGACACATCAGCTCCGGCCCGGCATGGGCCCACCGAGGACACTAGCACCACCAGGATGCCTCGACGTCGTGTAGTCCTGCCCGCCGAGCGGGGTGTCCCCCACTGGGGCGCCGCCCCTTCTTCATTGCCCGCTTGGTAGCCTGCGCGCCTGGACAGGCAGCCGGGGCATTTCAATGACAGTCACCATCACCGCATTCGAACGTTCGCCCGACGGCGGCAAGGGGCTGGCACGCGACACTCGCGTGCGCTGGGCGCTGGAAGAAGTGGGTCAGGCCTACGAGGTTCGCCCGGTGTCGTTCGATGCGATGAAGGAACCGGCGCATCTGGCGCTTCATCCATTCGGACAGATTCCGACCTACGAGGAAGGCGAACTCACGCTCTTCGAAACGGGGGCGATCGTGCTGCACCTCGCAGAGCGGCACGCGGGCCTGCTGCCGGCCGATGCCAATGCCCGCGCGCGCGCGATCACGTGGATGTTCGCCGCGGTCAATACGGTGGAGCCGCCTATCCTCGAACTGGCGAACGCCAGGCTGCTGGAACGCGACAAGCCCTGGATCGGGGAGCGCATGCCGCTGGTCGAAGACCGGGTCCGCGATCGGCTGAAGCAACTCGCTGCCCGGCTGGGCAATGCCGAATGGCTCGATGGCGGGTTCAGCGCCGGCGACCTGATGATGGTGTCTGTGCTGCTGCGGGTGAGGCCGTCGGGCATTCTGGACGAGCTCCCGGACCTGGCCGCGTATGTTGCGCGCGGCGAGGCACGGCCGGCGTACAGGCGCGCGTTCGATGCGCAGCTGGCGGATTTCATTGGCGCGACGCCGTCCGGCTGAGGATCACCGTAGGCAAAGCAACGTCAGGACAACGACCAGGCTACTCCGGCAGATTCGAACGAATCAGCTCCGCGGTTTCAACCATTTGCCTGGCAGAGACTTGAACCCGCTTCCGACGCTGCACATCACCGCCCGGGTCGTGTGAGGTACCCCGTTTGCGCCCGGCGCCGTCGAATGTCGCGAGTTGGGGTGGGCCTATGCCCCAATCACTGCCCTTCTGCCGGGGCACCACATGGAAATGGAAGTGCGGCGTTTCCTGCCCACTGAAGACCCCGTTGTTCTGGAACGTAAGTATTCCCAGGGGCCGATACGTCTTGACGAGCGCCTCTGCGACTCTCTTGGCCGAGACCATTACAGCCTCGCATTCCTGGACAGAGAGATCGAGGATCGTCGCGACGTGCCGACGGGTGATGACGCAACATTGACCCACTTCGAATTGCCATGGATTGATCACGGTCAACGTGTATTCGCTTTGGTCGATGATCGCCCATCGTTCTTCGCGACCTGCCATGCCTTCACAAAAGTCGCACGGATCTTTGATGGGAAGCTCGATCATTAGCCCTCTCCAGTTAAGCCGGTTTTCCGCTGACCGATCGATCGATCGCCGGTAGCCGCCAGAAATTCAGCATCCCGTTCCGGCGGTGCCTTTCCGAGTGTCCGCCACCGGCCAGGAGCATCGGTAATCGGGCGGACCGATCCTTGGTTGAGCTCTCCCTAGAATCCAAAGCCCCGGCTTTTGACAGGAGAGATGAGATGACCTACTACACCGGTTTGGATGTCTCGCTGCGCTCCGTGTCGATCTGC
>DATDBK010000194.1:0-9033 GCA_036524935.1 Lysobacter sp.
CGGTGGAGGGCAAAGCCGGCATACTCTGGGGGGCAAACCGGACAAGCTACGCAAGCGTATGCAACCAATCGACAAAGACGACCCCCGCCAGAGCGTGGCCAACATCAAGAGCGGCATCATCGCCGGGCTCGTGGCGATGGCACGCGAGGCCGGGATCGGCTGCGAGGCCTGGTTCATCGGCCTGCGCCTGGGGCCGGCCGAATTCGATGGCGACACGCCGGTCTACCTGTCCTACCGGCAGACCTGCCAGATCATCCGCCGAGCGATGCGCAGCCTGCCGATCCGGGGCCCCGGCCTGGTCCTGGGCGAGCGCCAGACCATCGGTCATTTCGGCCTGCTCGGCCTGGCCATGCTGACCGCGCCGCGGTTTGCCGAAGCCCTGCAGCTGGGCGTCCATTACGCCCCGATCACCGGGGCGATGATGGAGCTCGAGCTGGACGTCGACAGTGACGAGCGGCTCAGCATGGTGGCGAGCATGCGCAGTCCCGATCCGGAACTGGAGCCCTTCCTGAGCGAGGAGCTGTTTGCCAGTTGCCTGATGCTCTGCCGCGGCCTGCTCGGCCAGGACTTCCGGCCGACGGTGCTGGAGCTGGCCTACCCGGCACCGGACTACGGCGACGATTACGCACGCGTGTTCGACTGCGAAGTCCGCTTCGGCCGCGCACGCAACCGCGTCGTCATCGATTCGCGCTGGCTCGACACCGCGATGCCGGCCGGCAATGCCGCCAGCGCGCAGCGGATCCTGGCGTTATGCGACGAACAGATGCCAGCAGGGCAACCGCGCAGCGAAATAGTGGCCGTGGTGGAGCGACTGCTGCTGCAGCGCCTGGCCGACAATCCCCGCCTGGTCGACATCGCCGCCGCGTTGCACCTCACCGAACGTACATTGCGCCGCCAGTTGCAGGCGGCGCAGACCAGCTTCAGCGAGTTGCATGACCGTGTACGCAGCGAATCGGCGCGGGCGCTGCTCAGTGATCAGAAGCTGAGCATTGCCCATGTCGGCGCCGCGGTCGGCTTCAAGGATGCGCGCGAGTTCCGGCGCGCGTTCAAGCGCTGGACAGGCGTGGCACCACGCGAGATGCGCACGCAGGCGGGATGAATCCCGGCCTCAATTGGCGCGACAAAAGCCCCCTTGGTTAGGGGGCGATTCGCGCGCAGCGCGAATGGGGTATGGGGGCGCACTGGTCGGGGCCCAAAGTTTGCGCAGCAAATTTTGGGGATTCCAGGCGAAGCCTGGAATCACCCCAGGACCATCACCGCATCGACCTCGAAGCCGGCGCCGCGCGGCAGCCCCGACACCTCGATGGTGGAACGCGCCGGATACGGCGCCTGGAAGAACTCGCCCATCACCGCGTTGACCGCCGCGAAGTTGCCCAGGTCGGTCAGGTACAGGCCGAGGCGGACGATATCGGACAGCGAACCACCGGCGGCTTCGCACACGGCCTTGAGGTTCTCGAACGCGCGGCGAGCCTGCACGCTGATGTCGCCTTCGACCAGCAGTCCGGTGCCCGGATCGAGCGGGATCTGCCCGGACAGGTAGACGGTGTCGCCGGCGCGCACGGCCTGCGAGTACGGGCCAATGGCGGCCGGGGCCTTGTCGGTATGGATGATCTGGCGGGACATGGAGTGTCTCTCGGGAAGTCAGGGGGCCAATGCTAGCAACACCGTTCGACCCGGGTTGTGTCCGGGGCCGGTGGAGCCTCGATCACATCCGCTGCACACCCAGCACAACGCCCAGACGCCGCACGCGGCGCATCACGTCGGCGAGGTGGCGGCGGCCGCTGACTTCGATGGCGAATCGCATGACCGCAACGTTGGCGTCGCGGTCGAGGTATTCGACGCGGTCGATGTTGGACTCCGCTTCGGCGATGGCGGCTGCGACCTGCGCCAGCGAACCGGGGCGGTTGTCGACTTCGATGCGCAGCGCCGCGGCGAAATCGCCGCTGACCTGGCGATCCCAGCCGATCGGGACCCAGCGGTCCGGCGACTTGCGGTAATCGGCGACATTCGGGCAATCGAGCCGGTGCACCACGATCCCCTTGCCGGCGGTGTGGTAGCCCATGATCTCGTCGCCGGGAATCGGCAGGCAGCAGTTGGCGAAGCTGATCACGCCGCGCTCGGCGCCGGTGATCAGGATCTTGTCCTGCGACAGCGGCTGCAGCGGCATGTCCTTCGAGCGCAGCGCCTTGCCAGGGGTTTCGCGCGCCAGCGCCTGCGCGACCTGCTGCGGCATGCGGTTGCCCAGGGCGATGTCGGCCAGCAGCGCTTCCAGGCGCGGGTAGCGGAACTCGGCCAGGTACGACTCCATGCGCACCGGCGGAACACGGTCGAGCGAGATGCTCAGCGCTTCCAGGGCGCGGTCGAGCATGCGATGGCCCAGCTGCACCGCGTCCTCGTGTTCGAGCTGCTTGAGCTGTTGCCGGATCGAAGTGCGGGCCTTGCCCGAGACGACGAACTCGAGCCATTGCGGCTTCGGCGACGACGACTTGGCGGTGATGATCTCCACGCGCTGGCCGCTGGCCAGGCGGGTGCGCAGCGGCACCAGCTTGCTGTCCACGCGCGCAGCCACTGCCCGGTTGCCGACGTCGGTATGGACCGCGTAGGCGAAGTCGAGCGCGGTCGAGTTGCGCGGCAGCGACATGATGTCGCCCTTGGGCGTGAACAGGTAGACCTCGTCCGGGAACAGGTCGACCTTGACGTTCTCGAGAAACTCCAGCGACGAACCGGTCGAGCGCTGCGACTCCACCAGGTTGGCGATCCAGCTGTGGGCGCGGCTCTGCGCGCTGCTGGGACCGTCGCCGCCGTGCTTGTAGGACCAGTGCGCGGCGATACCGCGCTCGGCGATCAGGTCCATCTCCTCGGTGCGGATCTGCACCTCGATCGGCGAGCCGTACGGGCCGAACAGCACCGTGTGCAGCGACTGGTAACCGTTGGCCTTGGGGATGGCGATGAAGTCGCGGAAACGCGAATCGAGCGGCTTGTACGACGCATGGACCACGCCCAGGGCGTGATAGCAGTCGGGTACGGTGCGCACGACCACGCGGAAGCCGAACACGTCCATCACCTGGACAAAGGTTTTGTGCTCCGAGCGCATCTTCGTGTAGATGCTCCACGGCGACTTGACCCGGCTGATCAGGCGATGCGGGACCTTCTCCTTGGCCAGCCGCTGCGCCAGCTGCGCCTCGATCTGCACCAGCGACTCACGCCGGACCACCGGCTGGGTGCGCAGGCGCTTCTCGATCACCGCGTGTCGCCACGGATGCAGCGCGCGGAAGCCCAGGTCCTGCAGCTCGGCCTTGATCAGGTTCATGCCCAGTCGCTGGGCGATCGGCGCGTAGATCTCCAGCGTTTCGCGGGCGATGCGGTCGCGCGCCTCCATGCTCTGGGCACCGAGGGTGCGCATGTTGTGCAGGCGGTCAGCGAGCTTGATCAGGATCACGCGCAGGTCGCGCGACATCGCCAGCAGCATCTTGCGGAAGCTTTCCGCGGTCGCCTCCTGGCGGTCGCGGAACTGCAGCTTGTCGAGCTTGGTGACGCCATCCACCAGCTCGGCAACGGTTTCGCCGAACTCACTGGCGAGGCCGTCGCGGGTCAGCGGCGTGTCCTCGATGGTGTCGTGCAGGATCGCCGCGATCAGGGTTTCGACATCCAGGCCCTGGTCGGCCAGCACCTTGGCCACGGCCACCGGATGGGTGATGTACGGCTCGCCGGATTTGCGGGTCTGCCCGGCATGGGCGGCGGCGCCGATCGCCCACGCCCGGCGCAGGCTCAGGCGCTGCGGAGCCGGCAGGTAATCGGCGGAATTTTCCAGTTCGCGCACGTAGTCCGGCACGTCCGCGTCATCGAGGACAGCGGCAGGATGCGTGGTGATCGCGGACTCGGCGGGGGTCATGGAGAGAATCTACGCGTGCGGCGGCGCGCTGTGCAATCAGTGGCCTCTCAGCGGTTCAATGATTTGCGGGCGCATAAATGCAAACGGCCCCGCCAAAGCGGGGCCGTGCAGCTCGCGGTGCCGGTACGGCCGGCATGCGAAGGGTTGGATCAGTCGTCGCCCTTGGACAGGTCGTCGTCGGCAACCACTTCGGCGGCAGCCCATTCCATCGCCTCGCGCTCCTTGCGCTCGCGCTCGGCCTTCTCGACCGCGTCGATGTATTCGGGGTCGATGCGGCGCGCGGCGATTTCGCGCAGGGCCAGCACGGTCGGCTTGTCGTTGGCTTCGCTGTTGTCCAGCTGCGGGTCAACGCCATTGGCCAGCTGGCGGGCGCGCTTGGCGGCCATCATGACGAGTTCGAAGCGGTTATCGACCACTTCCAGGCAATCTTCAACGGTGATGCGGGCCATGGGGCTCCTGGCGGCCGGCGGGCCGTCCATACAGGCTTTAAGGGACCGCAGAGTGTAGTCGCGGCGCGGGGCGGAAGCAAGCGGCGCCTTGAAAATCAGCTAGTTAGCCTCTTCGCTGCCCCGGTAACCGGTGCTTTCGGCTTGTTCCAGCCGCCGGGGAGGCTGCGGCGCCTGGAGGCCGCAGGTCAGGTCCGGTCCGCGGGCCCGGGCTACGGACCCGGTTTGCACGGCCGGCCTAGTCGTCGGCCAGCAGCGCGGTGATCAGGCGCGAATGGCGCGCGACCTGCTGGTCACGACGGACGCGGCTGGCGGTGAAGATCGCGCACATCTCGTCGACGGCGGTATTGAAGTGCTCGTTGACGATGACGAAGTCGAACTCGCCGTAATGCGACATCTCGTCGCGTGCGGCGGCCAGGCGCTGCGCGATCACTTCCTCGCTGTCCTGGCCACGGTTGCGCATGCGCTGGTCGAGCGCCTGCCGCGACGGCGGCAGGATGAACACGCTGACCGCATCGGGCACCTTGGCGCGAACCTGGCGCGCGCCCTGCCAGTCGATCTCCAGCAGCACGTCCTTGCCGGCCGCCAGCTGCGGCTCGACCGACTGCCGCGCCGAGCCCTTCCAGTCGCCATGCACCAGCGCAGATTCGAAGAAGTCGCCAGCGGCGACCATGCCCTCGAATTCTTCCTTGCTGACGAAGTGGTAGTGCTCGGCATGGCGTTCGCCCGGTCGCGGCTGGCGCGACGTGAACGAGATCGACAGGCAGATGTTCGGGTCGCGTGCCAGCACCGCGTTGACGATGCTGGACTTGCCGGCGCCCGACGGCGCCGCGACGATGAAAAGGGTTCCGCGCATCAGTGATCCAGTCTCTGCAGGCTCATGTCATTCGATGTTCTGGATCTGCTCGCGGACCTGGTCGATCAACACCTTCAGCTCGACCGCAGCCGCGGAGCTGCGTGCATCCACCGACTTCGAACCGAGGGTGTTGGCCTCGCGATTGAACTCCTGCAGCAGGAAGTCCAGGCGCCGGCCGACGGCTTCCTTCAGCTTCAGCACGCGGCGCGCTTCGCTGACATGCGAGTCGAGCCGGTCGAGTTCCTCGTCGACGTCGAGCTTCTGCAGCCACATCACCAGTTCCTGCTCAAGACGGCCCGAATCGAGCGGCTGCGCCAGGTCGGCCATGCGCGCTTCCAGCTTGCTGCGCTGGCCGGCGCGGATCACCGGCATCAGGGTGCGGACTTCGGCCGCGATCGCGGCGATACCGTCGACGCGTTCGATGATCACCGTCGAAAGCTTGGCACCCTCGCGCTCGCGCGACCGGACGAATTCGTCGAGCACCTGTTCGAGCAGCTCCAGTGCCTGCGCCTGCAGCGCCGCTGGATCGGCCGACTGGGTCTGCAGCACGCCGGGGAACTGCAGCAGGTCGGTGAACCCGGTTTGCAGGCGCGGGAAGCGCGCTTCCAGGTCCAGCGCCAGCTCGCTCAGCTCGCGCAGCCGGGCCGGGTTGAGCTGCAGCGCGCCATCGCCGTCGGCGGTGCGCAGGCGCAGGGCCAGGTCGATCTTGCCGCGGGCAACCCGTGCGGCGACGCGCTCGCGCAGCGCCGGCTCCAGCGCGCGCAACTCATCGGGCAGGCGCACGCCCAGCTCGAGGAATCGATGGTTGACCGAGCGCAGCTCGCAACCGAGCGTGCCCCAAGGGGTGGCGCGTTCGCCGCTGGCGAAGGCGGTCATGCTGCGGATCATCGGGGAATCCAAGGGCTGACAGGGTGCGAATGGTAAACTCGCGGGCCCCCAGAACGGTAATCAACGGCCCCATGAGCACGACCGGCACGCCGCAAGCCCCCTCCGCCGGCCAGACCGCGCAAGCGGTGACCCGCCCCAGCGGGCGGTCGCCCGATCAAATGCGCGAAGTCCGCATCGAGCGCGGCTACACCCGCCACGCCGAGGGCTCGGTCCTGGTCAGCTTCGGCGAGACCCGCGTGCTGTGCACCGCCAGCGTCGACAACAAGGTCCCGGCGTTCCTGCGCGGCAAGGGCGAAGGCTGGGTCACCGCCGAGTACGGCATGCTGCCGCGCGCCACCCATTCGCGCAGTGACCGCGAAGCCGCACGCGGCAAGCAGGGCGGCCGCACCCTCGAGATCCAGCGCCTGATCGGCCGCTCGCTGCGCGCCTGCGTCGATCGCAAGCTGCTCGGCGAGCGCACCATCACCCTCGACTGCGACGTGCTGCAGGCCGACGGCGGCACCCGCACCGCGGCCATCACCGGTGCCTACGTGGCCCTGGTCGACGCCGTGCGCTGGCTGCAGGCACGCCGCGAGATCACCCGCGATCCGGTCTTCGGCGCGGTCGCGGCGGTGTCGGTCGGCATTTACCGCGGCGTCCCGGTGCTCGACCTCGACTATGCCGAGGACAGCGACTGCGACACCGACATGAACGTGGTGATGAACGACGGCGGCGGCTTCATCGAGCTGCAAGGCACGGCCGAGGGCCACGCCTTCCGCCGCGAGGAACTCGATGCACTGACCGCCCTGGCCGAAGCCGGCATCGCCGGGCTCGTGGCGAAGCAGCGCGAGGCGCTGGCTGGCCAGGAGTAACAGGTCCCTGGCCTGGCCCGGGATATCGACCATGAAACAGTCCATCGCCAACATCACCCTCGTCGTCCGCCACTACGACGAAGCCATCGCCTTCTACATCGGCGCACTGGGCTTCACCCTGCTCGACGACATCGAACTGGGCGACGGCAAGCGCTGGGTGCGCGTGGCGCCGCGCGGCGCGGCCGGGACCGCGCTGTTGCTTGCCGAAGCGGCGGACGAGGACCAGCGCGCGCACGTCGGCAACCAGACCGGCGGCCGCGTCGGCTTCCTTCTGCATACCGATGACTTCCGTCGAGACCATGCGGCAATGCTCGCTCGTGGCGTGACGTTCATCGAGCAGCCGCGACACGAGGTCTACGGCACCGTGGCCGTCTTCGAGGACCTGTACGGCAATCGCTGGGACCTGCTGGAACCGCGGCCATGAACCTGCCGATGAAATGGGTGATCGCCAGCAGCAATGCCGGCAAGCTGCGTGAATTCCGCGAGTTGCTTGGCGGCAGCGGCATCGAGTTCGTGACCCAGGGCGAGCTCGGGGTCGGCGATGCCGATGAAACCGGCCTGACGTTTGTCGAGAACGCGCTGCTCAAGGCTCGCAAGGCGGCCCGCGAGACCGGCATGCCGGCGCTTGGCGACGATTCGGGCCTGTGCGTGGATGCGCTCGGTGGCGCCCCGGGGCTGTACTCGGCGCGCTACGCCGGTGTGCACGGCAATGCCGAGGCCAACATCGACAAGCTGATCGACGCCCTGAAGGACGTACCCGACGACCGCCGCGGCGCGCACTTCTACGCGGTCATCGTGCTGCTGCGCCATGCCGAGGATCCGCAACCGTTCATCGCCGAAGGCGTCTGGCCGGGGCGCATTGCGCACGAGCGACGCGGCCACGGCGGCTTCGGCTACGACCCGGTGTTCTTCGATCCTGAGCGTGGCTGCAGCGCGGCCGAGCTCGACATGGAACTGAAGAACCGCATCAGCCATCGCGGCCGCGCCCTGGCGGCGCTGCGGCAACTGCTGGCCGGCGCCACGCGCTGACACCCCGGAGGCACGCCTTGTCGCTGACCACGCCGCCGCTGTCGCTCTATGTCCACCTGCCCTGGTGCGTGCGCAAGTGTCCCTATTGCGATTTCAACTCGCACGAGGGTCGTGGCGCACTGCCGTTCGACACCTACATCGACGCGCTGCTGGCCGACCTCGATTACGACCTGCCGCTGGCCTGGGGCCGCAACGTGCATTCGGTGTTCTTCGGCGGCGGCACGCCGAGCCTGTTTCCGCCCGAGCACATCGACCGCTTCCTGCAGCAGGCCAGCAGCCGGCTGCGCTTTGTCCCGGGCTGCGAGATCACCCTGGAAACCAACCCCGGCACGGCCGAGCACGGCCGCTTCGAGCTGTACCGCCAGGCCGGCGTCAATCGCCTGAGCTTCGGCATCCAGAGCTTCGACGACGGCTGCCTGAAGCGGCTGGGACGCATCCACGACAGTGGCGAGGCCGAGTCGGCGGTGAAGCTGGCCCAGGACGCCGGTTTCGACAACTTCAACCTCGACCTGATGTACGCGCTGCCGCAGCAGACCCTGGCGATGGCCGAGCACGACCTGGAACGCGCCTTCGCCCTGCAGCCAACGCATGTCAGCCATTACCAGCTGACACTCGAACCCAACACGCTGTTCGCCGCGCGTCCGCCGCAGGGCATTCCCGACGACGACGCCAGCTGGGACATGCAGGAGCACTGCCAGGCCCTGCTCGCCGCTGCCGGCTATGCCCAGTACGAAGTCAGCGCCTATGCGAAGCCAGGCCGGCAATGCCTGCACAACCTCAACTACTGGCAGTTCGGCGACTACCTCGGCATCGGCGCGGGCGCGCACAGCAAGCTCAGCTTCCCGCACCGCGTCGTGCGCCAGGTGCGCTGGCGCGAGCCCGCCGCCTACCTCGACAACGCGCTGGCGGGACGGGCGGTCTCGAACGACGAAGAAGTGGCCCGTTCGGCGCTGCCCTTCGAGTTCATGCTCAACGCGTTGCGGCTGCGCGAGGGCTTCGAGCTCGAGCGTTTCCGCGAGCGCACCGGGCTGCCGCTGTCGGCGATCGAGGTGGCGCTCGCCGAAGCGCAGC
>DATDBK010000195.1:0-67223 GCA_036524935.1 Lysobacter sp.
CCTTCGGATTCGGGGGCGAAGGAGATCGAGCCGCCGACCTGCAGGACCATGTCGGGCACGGCAACGCGCAGGCGCTCGAGCAGCTCGTTGAACTTCGACAGGCGCTTGGAGCCCTTGCCGTCCAGCTCGCGCACGTGGATGTGCAGCACGGTGGCGCCGGCGTTGTAGCAGTCGACCGCCTTCTGGATGTGCTCCTCCATCGTCACCGGGATGTCCTCCGGGAAGTCCGACGGCATCCACTCCGGGCCATACGGCGCGGCGGTGATGACCAGCTTGGGCTGGTTTTCGGGGAACAACGATCCATCGAGGAAGTTCATGGGTATCTCCGTGAAAGGCGCGGCTGTTGGAGCAATCGGGTTCGGGTTTCGCACGAGCCTGCTTTAGGCCAGCTGGGCAGGTCAGCTGGGCACGTCGCCGATGATCCCGGCGCGTTCCATCTTCCGGTCGCAGGCCGGGTAATCCATCACGGCGTAATGCTGGGTGCTGCGGTTGTCCCAGATGGCGATGCTGTTGGGCTTCCAGCGCCAGCGGACCTGGTACTCGGGCACGTGCGCCTGGCTGATCAGGTACTGCAGCAGCTGCTGCCCACCGGCCGTGTAGTCCTGGCCGTAACGCACGTTCTGCGGCGTGTGGAAATTGGTGAAGTGCGTGGTGTACGCATTGACGAACAGGATCTTCTCGCCGGTGTCGGGATGGACCCGCACCACCGGGTGCTCGGCATCGGGGAACTGCGCCTTCAGCGCCAGTCGCCTGTCGATCGGCATCGCCGCACCAAAGGTGGCCTCGATGCTGTGGCGGGCACGCAGGCCCGCGATCTGCTGCTTGATGTGCTCCGGCAGTTTTTCGTAGGCCAGCGTCATGTTCGCCCACATGGTGTCGCCGCCGGTCGGCGGGCATTCCACGCAGCGCAGCACGGCGCCGAACGGCGGCGCGACGCGCCACGTTGCGTCGCTGTGCCAGGCATTCTCGTAACGCTCGTTGGGTTGCGCGGGCGACTTGTAGATCCTTACCAGCCCCGGATGCTCCGGGTCGCTGCCCGCAACCGGGTGGTCTTCCAGTTCGCCGAACCGGCGCGCGAACGCCACGTGTTCGGCGCGGGTGATGTCCTGGTCGCGCAGGAACAGCACCTTGTGCTGGACCAGCAACCGGCGCAGCTCCTGGAACAGCGCGTCGTCGTGGATGGCATCGGCCAGGCCGATGCCGCTCAGTTCGGCGCCGATGGCGCAGGTCAGCGGTTCAACGCGCATGTCAGTGCTCATGTCAGATCACGAAGATCGAGGACCCGGTGGTCTTGCGCGACTCCAGGTCGCGGTGCGCCTGCACCGCATCCTCCAGCGAGTAGCGCTGGTTGATGCCGATGCGGATGCGGCCTGCGCCGACATGGTCGAACAGCTCGGCGGCCAGCTCGGCCTTTTCGGCCGGATCGGCGATGTAGTCGGCGAGCGCCGGCCGGGTCATGTAGAGCGATCCCTTCATCGCCAGGATCTGCGGATTGAACGGCGGAATCTGACCCGAAGCGGTACCGACGCAGACCATCAGGCCACGGCGCTTGAGCGACGCGAGCGATCCTTCGAACGTGGTCTTGCCGACACTGTCGAACACGACCGACACGCCCACGCCGCCGGTGAGCTCGCGCACGCGCTGGGCGACATCCTCGTGGCTGTAGTTGATGACATGGTCGCAGCCATGCGCGCGGGCGATTTCGGCTTTCTCTTCGGTCGATACGGTGCCGATCACGGTCAGACCCAGCAGGCGCGCCCATTGCGAGACGATCAATCCGACACCGCCGGCGGCGGCATGCAACAGGATCGTGTCGCCGGCCTGGAACGGATGGATGCGGCGCATCAGGTACGCCGCGGTCAGGCCGCGCATGGTCATGGCCGCAGCGGTCTCGCAATCGATCGCATCGGGGAGCCTGATCAGCGGCTCGGCCGGCACCAGCCGCTCGGTGCTGTAGGCGCCAAGGGTGTTGATGAAGCCGGTATAGGTGACGCGATCACCGACGCTGACCTGGTCCACGCCCGGGCCCACGGCCTGGATCACGCCCGCCGCCTCGACACCGATGCCCGCCGGCAGCGGGATCACGTACGTGCCATTGCGGAAGTAGGTGTCGGCGTAGTTCAGGCCCACCGCGACATGGCGCAGACGCACCTGGCCGGGACCGGGCTCACCGACGCCGACGGACTCGTACTTCAGGACCTCGGGGCCACCGGCCTCATGGAATCGGACTGCATGGGCCATGGCGGTTTTCTGCGACCTCTCAACTATGAATCGGGGGGCCCCTCAAGGGGGCGAACGCCTTCGACTATAGGCAGGCCGGGCGCCTCGATTCTTTGCAAACGGCGACAGGGATTTCTCATATGATGACAATGCGCCCGAACCCTGGACCCGCCCCATGAGCAGCCTGATCCGCGCGGCCACGCTGAAGAACTACTTCGAGGTGGCACAGCAACTGGGCCTCAATCCGCAACCGCTGCTGCGAGCGGCCGGGCTCAGCCGGACCATGCTGTCGGATCCGGAGCGGCGCATCCCGGCCGCCGCGGCGGTGAAGCTGCTCGAGGACTCCTCCGTCCAGGCCGACTGCGACACATTCGGCCTACGCATGGCCGAGTCGCGGCAGCTGTCGGACTTTGGCGTGGTCAGCCTGTTGCTGATCCACCAGCCGACCCTGCGCGATGCGCTCATGACGACCATGAAGTACCGCCATCTCCTCAACGAGCTGCTGGCGATCCACGTCGAGGAACGGGGGCGGACCGTGGTGATCCGCGAGGAGTTCGTGCCCGGGCCGGGGCCGACCTCTCGCCAGGCCATCGAACTCGCTCTCGGGGCGCTGTACCGCCTGTGCGGCTTCCTGCTGGGTCCGCACTGGAAACCGCACAGCGTCAGTTTCACCCACGGGCCGCCCGAGAACCTGCTGGTGCACCGGCGCGTGTTCCGTTGCGCCACTGAATTCGGTCGCGAGTTCAACGGCATTGTCTGCGACGCCGCCGACCTGACCTACCGCAACCCGTCCGCTGATCCGGCCATGGCCATGTATGTGAAGCGCCTGGTGGAGGCGCTGCCGGCGCCCGACAAGAATTCCATCACCACCGATGTGCGCAAGGACCTCTACATCCTCATGCCGATGGGACAGGCCACCATCGAGCAGGTGGCGCACGGCCGGGGCATGAACCTGCGCACGCTGCAGCGCCGCCTCGAAGAAAGCGGCGAGACCTTCTCCAACATCCTCAACTCGGTCCGCACCGATCTGGCCGTGCGTTACATGGAGAACCGGCAATACTCGTTGCAGGTGGTAGGCCGGCTGCTGGGCTTCTCGGCGCCCAGTTCGTTCACGCGATGGTTCATCGCCGAGTTCGGCATGCCGCCACGCGCGTGGCGCAAGGACCTGCGGCAACGCACCGTGCCCGATGGCAGCCCTGATGGAGGCGCCTGAACCGAAGCCATCGGCCAGCAATTCAGCGCTTTCGTCGATTCCGCCGTGTCGGCAAATCAGATAGCATCGCCGCTGGCTCCGGGCAGCAGAATCGCGCCGCGGGGCCAGGGTTGCCAGCGATGCTTGCGGCAGCCTCCAGGGCGGCATCAACCAGGGGCGGAATGAACGATTCGGGTACCCAGGAACGCTTGGGACGATGGCGGGTGCCCGCCATCGCCGCGGGCGTTTTGCTGATCGTGGTGCTGCCGTTCCTGTTCCTCCAGAACCTGTCGCGCAACAACCTGGCCGCAGCCGATGCCGTGGCGCATACCCACCAGGTCGAATCGGCCGTCACCGGCCTTGCGCTGAACGTCCGTGAGGTCGAGTTGGCCGCCATGGTCATTGTGCTGGGAGGCGATCTGCCGTCGACCCGCCAGCGCATTGTCCAGGGGCGCCAGCGAATTCCCGGGCAGCTGCAGGAGCTGGCCGCGCTCACCGCCGACAATCCACGCCAGCAGCTGCTGGTGGGCCGCCTGGGCGCGCTGATCGAACGGCGCCTGGAAGTCGTGGACCAGCTGCTCCAGACCCGTGCCGTCGACGCCGGCCCGGTGGTGACGCCGCTGGTCACGCGCTTTCCGATCCGCAATGTCGTGCGTGACATGCTCGCCAACGAAAAGGCGTTGCTGGACAAGCGCGTGAAGGATGCCCAGCGCCAACGTGCCTGGGCGCGCTGGCTGGGCTGGGGTTCGATGCTGGTGCAGGTGCTGCTGCTGGGCATGGTGAGCTGGCTGCTGGGCCGGCAGATCTCGCAGCGCCTGTCCGCGCAGCAGCAGTCGCGCCAGTCCAGTGCCCGCGCCCTCGCCGTGCTGCAGACCGTTCGCGAACCGATCGTGCTGCTCGATGCGCGCCAGCACGTGGTCATGCACAACACCGCGTTCGACCAGCTCTATGGCAAGACCTCCGATGACCAGGCGCTGGCGTCCAACGCCGCCTGGAGCGACCCCGTGCTGCAGCAACGCCTCGGCGATGTCCTTTCGCGCGGTCGCGAGCTGTGGGACTTCGAGCATGTGCAGACCACCGCCGATGGTGCCGAACGCACCGTCCTGATCAACGCCAGCCGGATGTCGCTGCCCGACCGGCTCGACGAGGTGGCGCTGCTTACGGTCAGCGACGTCTCGGCGCAAAAGGCCACGCAGAAGAAGATCAACGAGCTCAACAGGCAGCTGGCAGGCAAGGTCGACCAGGTTTCGGAGATCAACCGCGAACTGGAAGCCTTCAGCTATTCGGTGTCGCACGACCTGCGCGCCCCGCTGCGCCATGTCGCCGGCTTCTCGGACAAGCTGACCCGCCACCTTGGCGAGCACGCCGACGAGAAGAGCCTCCACTACCTGGGCATCATCGGCAATTCGGCCAAGCGCATGTCGCAGCTGATCGACGACCTGCTCGTGTACTCGCGCCTTGGTCGCAGCGCGCTTCGCCTGCAGCCGGTGGACATGCAGTCGATGGTCGCCGAGACCCGGGCGATGCTGGACGCGAACCTGGCCGCGGATGGCGTCGCACAGGCGGTGACCTGGAACATCCAGCAGTTGCCTATCGTGGTCGCCGACGAAAACATGATGCGCCAGGTCTGGCTGAACCTGCTTGGCAACGCGGTCAAGTACAGCAGCAATCGCCAGGACAGCCAGGTTGACGTGGAGTACCAGCGCCTCGACGACGGCATGCACGAATTCCTGGTGCGCGACAACGGCGCCGGTTTCGACATGGCCTACGCCGGCAAGCTGTTCGGCGTGTTCCAGCGCCTGCACAAGGCCAGCGAGTTTCCGGGCACGGGCATCGGCCTGGCCAGCGTCAAGCGCGTGCTGAGCCGGCACGGCGGCAGCGTCAGCGCCGTGTCCGAACCCGGCCACGGCGCCACTTTCCGATTTACCTTGCCGGCCGCGCTCGATGCGCCGCCGCACATAACCGAGTGAATGAAATGACCGAGTTCCGCACCATCCTGTTGGCCGAAGACAGCCATGCCGACGCCGAAATGGCGATCGACGCGCTGCGCGATGCCAATCTTGCCAACCCCATCGTCCACGTCGAGGACGGCGTCGAGGCGATGGACTACCTGCTGCGACGCGGTCGTTTCGCCGATCGCCCCGAAGGCCATCCGGCGGTGTTGCTGCTCGACATCAAGATGCCGCGCATGGATGGACTGGAAGTGCTGCAGCAGATCCGCAGCAACGACAAGCTCAAGTGCCTGCCGGTGGTGATCCTGTCGTCCTCGCGCGAGGAAACCGACCTGGCGGCCGGCTGGAACCTGGGCGTCAATGCCTACGTGGTCAAGCCGGTGGACGTGGACCAGTTCTTCCAGGCGGTCAAGACGCTCGGCAAGTTCTGGGCGGTGATCAACGAGCCGCCGGCTCTGGACTGATCCGGACGGATGACCGATCCCGGCGCCAATGCGATGCGCATCATCCTGGTCGAGGACGATGCCGACGATGCCGAGCTGGTCGCGCTGCAACTGGCCGATGCCGGTGTCCGCGCGCAGTTCCTGCACGTGCAGTCGCCCGACGAATTGCGCGAGACCATGGCGTCGGGCGCCGACCTGGTGCTGTCCGACGTATCCATGCCCGGCTTCAGCGGCTTCGATGCCCTGGCCATCGCACGCGGCTTTGCCCCGTCGATCCCGTTCGTATTGATGTCCGGTACGCACGAGGACGACGTGGCCGACCGCGCGGCCGATCTGAACGTGCAGGCCTATCTGCTCAAGCAGGACCTGGCAGGGCTGCTACACCACGTCTGCCAGGCATTGGCGAAACGGGCCGAGGGTTAGGTCACCTTCTTGGCGATCGTCATGCCGATGATCAGCAGTATGACGGCAATGACAATACCCACCCAGAACAGCAACTTGGCGATGCCCATCGCCGCGCCCGCCGCACCGGTAAAGCCCAAAGCGCCAGCGATCAGGGCAATGATGGCGAAAATGGCGGCCCACTTGATCATGTTTGTCTCCAGTTGTTTCGAGCAGCTAAGGTTCGCCGGGACGCTAGCCTCCGAACCGTGGTGACTGCGTGAGCGCCACGCTGCGCAGTCAGGGGCCGGCAAGGCGACCTCCGCGTTAAGCCGCTAGACACCTCATTCACTTCCCGGCCGCCACCATCGTCCGTCAGGTCGTCCTGTCCTGATGGGAGTGGAAGCAATGGCGAGGAAGAAGACCGCACCGCACAAGCGCGCTGGCACTGCCAGGTCCGCAGCCAAGGCAAGCGCGGACATTCGCGGCAATGGCGACGAGCTGCATCAGCGCAGCGGCGGCTCGCACCCCGGGCTTACGACCAATCAGGGGATTGCGGTTTCAGACAACCAGAATTCGCTGCGCGCCGGCAATCGCGGCCCGAGCCTGCTCGAGGATTTCATCCTCCGCGAAAAGATCACCCACTTCGATCATGAGCGCATTCCCGAACGCATCGTGCACGCGCGCGGCTCGGGGGCCCATGGCTACTTCGAGCTGAGCAAATCGCTGCAGCGGTACACCACGGCTGCGCTGCTGACCGAAGTGGGCGTGCGCACGCCGGTGTTCACCCGCTTCTCCACCGTAGCCGGTGGCGCCGGTTCAGTCGACACGCCGCGCGACGTGCGTGGCTTTGCCGTCAAGTTCTACACGTCCCAGGGCAACTGGGACCTGGTGGGCAACAACATTCCGGTCTTCTTCATCCAGGACGCAATCAAGTTCCCGGACCTGATCCATTCGGTGAAGATGGAACCCGATCGCGGCTTTCCGCAGGCGGCCTCGGCACACGACACGTTCTGGGATTTCATATCGCTGACCCCCGAAGCGATGCACATGATCATGTGGGCGATGTCGGACCGCACGATCCCGCGCTCGCTGCGGATGATCGAAGGCTTCGGCATCCACAGTTTCCGCCTGATCAACCGCAAGGGCGACAGCACCTTCGTCAAGTTCCACTGGCGCCCGAAGCTGGGCCTGCAATCGACGATCTGGGATGAAGCCGTGAAGCTGGCCGGCGCCGATCCGGACTTCCATCGCCGCGACCTGTTCGAAGCGATCCAGTCCGGCAATTTCCCGGAATGGGAGTTCGGCGTGCAACTGTTCACCCAGGAGCAGGCCGACCGCTTTCCATTCGACCATCTCGATGCGACCAAGCTGATTCCAGAGGAGCTGGTGCCCTTGCAGATCATCGGACGCATGGTGCTGGACCGCTGGCCGGACAACTTCTTCGCTGAAACCGAACAGGTCGCCTATTGCCCGGCCAACATCGTGCCGGGCATCGACTTCAGCAACGACCCGCTGCTGCAGGGGCGGCTGTTCTCCTACCTGGACACGCAACTGTTACGCCTGGGCGGCCCCAACTTCCACCAGATCCCCATCAACGCGCCCAAGTGCCCGTTCGCCAACCTCCAGCGCGACGGCCGCATGCAGATGGCCGTGCCGCGCGGTCGCGTGAGCTACGACCCCAGCTCGCTGCAAGCCGACACGCCGCGTGAAATGCCCGCCGGTTTCACCAGCCATGCCACTCCTCCGGAAGCGCAGGCCAAGGACCGCATCCGCGCGGAGGCGTTCGCTGACCACTACAGCCAGGCGCGCCTTTTCTTCCGCAGCCAGACCCCACTTGAGCAGGCCCACATCGCCTCCGCGCTGGTCTTCGAGCTGTCGAAAGTGGAAACGCCGCACGTGCGCGAGGCGATGGTCGGGCACCTGCGTCACATCGATCCCGAACTGGCCCAGCGCGTAGCCGATGGACTGGGCATGGACCGTCTGCCGCCCGCCCCCGCTGCGAGGGTGGCTCCGATCGACATGAAGCCATCCCCTGCCCTGCAGATCATCGGCAAGATGAAAGACACCCTGCTCGGCCGCGCGGTCGGCATCCTGGTCAACGACGGATCCAGCGCCAGCACCGTGCGCGGCCTGCGCAAGGCCGCGGAAGACGCCGGAGCGCGGGTCAAGATCGTCGCGCCCAAGGTAGGCGGCGTCATATTGGATAACGGCAAGCCGCTGGCCGCCGACGGACAACTGGCGGGCACACCATCGCTGGTGTTCGACGCGATCGCGGTGGTGCTCTCGGAGGAAGGCGGCGAGATGCTCGCGCAGGAAGCGGCCGCGGTCGATTTCGTTCGCGATGCATATGGTCACCTGAAGGCCATCGCCTTTGACGTCGGTGCCGCCGCCCTGCTCCAGGCCGGCGGCATCGACGAGGATGCCGGCGTGGTGCTGGCCAGCGATCGGGAGGGCTTCATTGCCGCTGCAAGAACACGGCAATGGGATCGCGAGCCGTTCGTGCGCACGCTGGCCTGACGTGCTCGACTGCATCGTCGTCGGTGGCGGACCGGGTGGACTGACGGCCGCGACGTACCTGGCGCGCTACCGCCGATCCACCGTGGTCTTCGACCACGGTCTGGCGCGCGCGGTGTGGATCCCCACCAGCCACAACTGCCCGGGTTTCCCCGACGGCGTGGGCGGGCGCGAATTGCTTGCACGCATGCGGCGGCAAGCCACATCGTTCGGCGTCGACATCGTCGATGAAGAAGTGGTGACACTGACCCACGCGGACGGTCATTTCGAACTGCGCCATGGCCAGACAACGGTGCGTGCGCACAACGTGATCCTTGCCACCGGCTGCGAAGACGTCATGCCGGAAATGGAGAGGCTGGAGGCCGCCGTCGCTTGCGGCGCCATCCGCCTGTGCGCGATCTGCGACGCCTTCGAAGCCATCGACCAGGAGATTGCAGTTTACGGCCCGATCGAACATGCCGCGCCGCATGCCCGGTTCCTGCGGACCTATTCGCGACGGCTGGTGATGATTCCCTCGCGCGAACCTGGCGATGACGATACCCGCAAGGCATTGGAGCGGGCCGGCATCGAGGTCACGCGCCCGTGCGAAGCGCCGCGCTTCGATGGCCAGCGCTGCCACTTCCAGTTCGCGGACCGCTCACGCAGCTTCGGCATCGTCTATCCGTCGATGGGCCTCATATCACGCTCCACTCTGGCCGTTGACGCCGGTGCCCGTTGCGACAAGGAAGGCGCGCTGATCACCGACCGCCATCAGATGACGTCGGTTGATGGCCTTTTCGCCATCGGTGACGTCGTCAGCGCCCTGAACCAGATCTCAGTGGCAACCGGGCACGCGGCCATCGCGGCCACCGCCGTGCATAACCGCCTGCAGCCCAACAACTGCTGACCACTGAAGAATCGAGGCTGCGCGGGGAATGCATCAAGTCCGTATCGGGTGTGCAGGTTGGTCGATATCGCGCCGACACAGCCTTCTGTTCGGCGACGCAGACAGCATGCTGGAGCGCTATGCCACGCGTTTCTCCGTGGTCGAGGTGAACTCCTCGTTCTATCGACCGCACCAGACCAAGACCTACGCCCGCTGGGCCGCTTCGGTGCCCAGGCATTTCCGGTTCTCCGTCAAGCTACCCCAGACCATCTCGCACGAACTGGCGCTGCGCGGATCGGGCCCCGCGCTCGATCGCTTCCTGGGCGAAACCGAAGGCCTGGGAAACAAGCTGGGCGGATTCCTGCTGCAGTTGCCCCCCAGCCTCGCCCTGGATCTGCGAACCGCGACAGGTTTCTTCAGGGCATTCCGCGCGCGCACCCGAGCCGCTCTCGTATTCGAGCCACGCCATGCCAGCTGGTTCACGCCCAAGGCCGATCCATTGTTCGAGCGCTTCGAGATCAGCCGCGTGGCCGCCGACCCCGCGCGCTTTGAAGCGGCCGACAGGCCCAATGACAAACCGCTTTGGCCCTACTGGCGCCTGCACGGGTCACCGCGCATGTACTACAGCGAGTACTCCGACGAAGCGCTGGACGAGTGGGCGGTGGCAATCAGGAAGAGCCGCTCGGCGCCGCTGCCCCCCTGGGTCATCTTCGACAACACCGCGCACGATTTTGCCGTCGCCAACGCGGCACGGCTGCAGGAACTGCTGCGGGTGGCGCCTGCCAAGACCAGAAAGGATCGCGCGCATGCCTGAAGGCCCGTCCATCGTCATCCTCAAGGAGGCCGCATCGAAGTTCCGCGGCAAGACGGTCCGCTCGTCGACCGGAAACAGCAAGCTCGACCTTTCACGGATGCAGGGCAGACGCGTCGTTGCCATCCGGAGCTGGGGGAAGCATTTCCTGATCGAGTTCCGCGGCTTCAGCCTGCGCGTGCACATGCTGATGTTCGGCTCGTACCGGATCGATGAATCCAAACCCGCGCCTCCGCGGGTGTCGCTGGAGTTCGACAACGGCGTTCTGAACATCTACTCGTCGTCGCTCAAGTACATCGAGGGAACGCTGGACGACACCTACGACTGGCGCGGCGACGTGATGAACCCGGCGTGGGATCCGAAGCTGGCGAGGAAGAAGCTGAAAGCCGATCCGTCCACGCTGGTGTGCGACGCATTGCTGGACCAGGACATCTTCGCGGGCGTCGGCAACATCATCAAGAACGAGGTCCTGTTCCGCATCGCCGTCCACCCGGAGACCGAAGTGGGCGCACTGCCTCCCCGGAAACTGACCCAGATGATCACCCAGGCGCGCCAGTACAGTTTCGAGTTCCTGGAGTGGAAGAAGCAGTTCGTCCTGCGCCAGCACTTGCTGGTCCACACCAAGCGCACGTGCCCGAACTGTGGCGCGCGGATCATCATGAAGCACCTGGGCGTGCGCAAGCGCAGGACGTTCGTCTGCGAGAACTGCCAGGTCCGCTATTGAGATCGCGTCCTGTCGACGCCGCGTGCAACGGTTTTCACACTGGCGCGGCTAAGGTGGCATGACGCAATTCCAACGCCCCGTGTCATGACCGATCCCACTTCGCCACGGCCACGTCCCGAGAACCAGGGCCAATCACTGCGTCGCCCCGCCGTGGAAGCACTCGTGCGTCGTGCCCGCGGCAGCCTGCCGGTTGCCCTGGCGCAGCGCTTCATCGATACCGACCTGATGTCGCAGGCCGCCGCGCTGGCGCTGTACGCAGTGCTTTCGCTGGCGCCGCTGCTGCTGATCCTGGTCTGGCTGACAAGCGCGCTGCTGCCGGGCGCGCAGGAAGCCCTGATGGATCAGATCGGCACACTGGCTGGCCGCGAGGCCGGGCAGATCGCACGGACAATCATCGACAACGCGCAGGCCCAGCCCGATACCGGCTCGATTGCCGGCTGGTGGAGCGTGGCGCTGCTGATGATTGGCGCCACGGCAGTTTTCGCCCAACTGCAGGATGTACTGAACCGGATATTCCGCACGGATGCCACGCGCCTGACCGGCGTCGTCGCATGGCTGCGCAAGCGCGTCTTCTCGCTGGGCCTGGTCTTCGCGATGGGCTTCCTGCTGCTGGTGTCGATGACCATCAGCACTGCGCTGCAGCTGGCGTTCTCGCGCTTCGAATGGGTACTGCCGGCACTGCTCAACGTTGCAACGTGGTTGATCTACACGCTGTCGTTCGCGCTGATGTACCACTACCTGCCCGACCGCCGCGTCGGCTGGAAGCGCGCCATGGTCGGCGGCGCCGTCACGGCGGTGTTGTTCGTGCTGGGGCGCAACGCCATCGGGTGGTACCTGGAACGGTCCGATCCCGGTTCCGCCTATGGCTCCATGGGCGCGCTGCTGCTGGCCCTGGTGTGGATCTACTACGCCTCGCTGATCGTGTTTGCCGGCGCCCTGTTCACGGCCGTCATCGACGAGCGCGCGCTGGCGAAAGCGCGCGCCCCGGCAAAAAAACCCTAGGCCTTGTCGCCTGGAAGTTCGGCAGCGGCCCGCGGTGCAATCCCGATGTCGGCAATCTTGTAGCCGGCGGTCAGCATCGTGTGCAGGAGCGGACGGTCGGACGCGCCATCGATTGCCTGGCGCACGTGATACAGATGACTGCGCAGACTGTCGGACTCGGGTTCCTCGCCCTTCCAGATCGCGCGCACCAGCTCTTCCCGGCTGACCACGCGCGGAGACTGCCGCATCAGGATCGTCAGCAGGCGCAGGCCGGTCGGAGTCAGGTGCACTTCGGCGCCGCCACGACGGACCTGCATCGTCTCCGCGTCGAGCGTGAGGTCGGCCACCTGCAGCACGGTTCCCGCAACTTCTCTGCGGCTGCGCTTCACCAGCGCTGCTACGCGCGCCCTCAGCTCCTCGACGGCGAACGGCTTGGTCAGGTAGTCATCGGCGCCCGCCTCGAGGCCGGTCAGTTTCTCTTCCAGCGTGTCGCGCGCGGTCAGCATGAGGATGGGCGGTGCCTTCCCCTGCCGTTCCCCGATTCGCCGACAGACCTCGATGCCGTCAAGGCGCGGCATCGATCGATCCAGGATCACCAGGTCATAGCTGGTCTCGCCCAGCAATCTCAGTGCCTCGACGCCGTCGCGCGCGAAATCGACTTCGTAGCCGACCGCGTCGAGACATTCCCCGACGAGTTCGGCGATGGCCGGGTGATCCTCGACCACGAGGATCAACCCCCCTTCATTCCCAGGCATGCTCACTTCCCCCAAAGTTGTGCATGCCGCGCTCTGTAGCGCGGCATGCGGAGGGTGGGTGAGGTACGGCCACGCCGTCAAGAGGACCTGCGTTTTCGGGTCCGGAGCCTCGCTGGAGGCGGCTTAGCGCGGCCGCTACGGCAGTACCGCGGTCCGTGGCCGGATCGGAAGGTGTCGTTGCGTTCGGCTGTATACGGGTGCCCGCCGGGGATCGGGCTTCCCTGCCGCAATGCAATTCAGGCTGGCACCGCCAGCCCCACGCAATCGAACGGAGAGAAACGATGACCAGGTGGATGATTCTGGGATGCACCGCGGCCGTGCTATGTGGCCACGCGACCTTGGCGCACGCGCAAACCGTCGCGGCCGCGACGGCCGCGCCCACATCGGCCGCGGGCACGGCTCCCCAGGGCGATCGCCTGGTGATGGCGGACAACGAATCGTTCCTGATGCCGCTGGACGACATGAAGAACGCCCATCCCAGTTACCCGCAGAGCCTGCTGGGCCGGCACCTGCCTCCCCGCACGGTGTGCCTGCGCGTGGGTATCGACGAGAAAGGCGCGGTGACCGTGGTTGCCCGAGCGCCGGCCTCGGAGTTCTGTGCCACGAGTGCGGAACCGGAGTTCCTCGCCGCGTCGGAAACAGTGGCCAGGACGTGGAAATTCGACCCCGCTTTGCGCTGTGTCTTCCGCAACGCGAAAGACAAGGAACGGGCTGTCGCCAGCTGCGACGGCGGCAAGGGCATTCCGCAGGCGGTCACGCTGGTGTATCGATTCCGGTTCGAGCAGGTCGACGGAAAGCCGCAGGTGCACGTGATAGGCGGGTAACGAATTTGGCGGAGAGAGTGGCCGGCGCCACGTGTCCCATCGTGTCCCATGCGATTCCAAATTTCAGGCTGGCCAAGCGCTTTCTCGCCAACCCCGTCCCATTTTGTTCTAACCTGATCTATACAATTCTGCACCGGAACATGGGTAGGAACATGGGTAGGGAATGGCTCGCCCGATCAATCGCCTAAGCGCTCGAGCGGTCGCCACGCGCACCGCGCCAGGCTACATCGCGGACGGCGGCGGCCTCTATCTGCAGATTAGCGAGACCGGCTCCAAGGCCTGGGTTTTTCGCTATGAGCGCCAGGGCCGGCGCCGCGAGATGGGGCTTGGCTCGGCCGCGATAGTGACGCTGCAGGAGGCACGAGCGGCGGCCCTCGAGCAGCGTCGCGTTTTGATCAGCGGGAAGGATCCCGTCACCGAACGGAAGATCGCCCGATCGCTGGAATCACCTCGCACCTGGGGCGAATGCGCTGATGCGTACATCGAGAGCCACAAGGCCGGATGGAAGAACGCCGAGCAGGCCGCGCAATGGGAGCACTCGCTCACGCATTACGGCCCCAGCCGATCGATGCCGGTGGCCCATGTCGCTACCGCGACGGTGATGGATTGCCTGCTCCCGATCTGGACAACGAAAACCGAGACCGCGACCCGCGTGCGCGGCCGCATCGAGCGCGTGATCGATTGGGCGCGCGTCTCGGGCTATCGCGACGGCGAGAACCCGGCGCGCTGGCGCGGCCACCTCGACAAGCTGCTCCCGCGCCCGTCCAAGCTGAAACGAAAGCGCCATTTCCCGGCGATGCCTTATGGGGAGCTGCCGGCGTTCATGGCCAAGCTCCGCGAGCGCAGCGAGCTGTCTGCCCAGGCGCTCACTTTCACCATCCTCACCGCGGCGCGGACGAATGAGATCACCGGCGCCACCTGGCACGAATTTTCGGGAGATCTCTGGACGATCCCAGGCGCGCGAATGAAGGCGGGCGTCGAGCATGTCGTGCCCCTGGTGCCGGAAGCGATCGAGATCCTCGAGCGGCGCCGGAAAGGCGCGCAGCCATTCAAGCTTTCCGAGAATGGGATGCTCTATTTCCTGCAGAAAAGCATGGGAATCACCGGTGCCACCGTGCACGGCTTCCGATCATCGTTCCGCGATTGGGCATCTGAGACAACGCAGTTTCAGAGCGAAGTGATCGAGATGGCGCTCGCGCACACGATTCAGGACAAGACCGAGGCGGCCTATCGTCGCGGCAACCTGCTCGCGAAGCGCCGCGAGCTGATGCAGGCATGGGCCGCCTATCTGATACCGCCGGCGCCCATCGAAGAACCGCGCCCGCCTCGGCGCCATCGCACCCGCACCGCGGCCTGATAATCGGTATGCGGCCAGGGAGCGCGACTCGGGGCAGTGAATGCCCACGGGGACACGAGCTTAACCCCCGATTCGTTCTTCGGCACCGCATTCGGTTTCGCATCGTCCCCCCGCCGCGAAGCCGCTGTCGCGCCGTGGTCTGATCAATCGACCAGAGCTGCCAGATCTCATCCTCGAATTGCTGGCGGCCAACAAGGCGCTACTGACCGTCTACCTGCTCAAGGATGACCTGGAACAGTTATGGCTACCGCTGCGGATTGTTGGGAGCGGGGCCTGGCGAAGTTTGCTTGCTCGCCCGCGCCCCTTCCTCCATCAGCTTGTACACCGTTGAGAATCTCTCCCAAGTTTTCCCAACCTCTCCATCTTCATCGAGCACATCGATCCCGTTGAAGGCCGTAGGCTGGGTGTACATATCAGTGAACTTTGTCAGCTCCCACACCTTACCCTTCTGCGTGTCCACCAAGTATGTAACGGCCGCATTGTGGGGATTGAAGACGATCTGGTAGCGCGCGGTGTTGCTGACCGGCTGCGTTGGCATAGCTGCGGCGGGCCGCTCCATGACTCTCTCGCAGCCAGCGATCGGCCACAGCCCGATTAGCGCGATTAGCGCAATTTGCGTGACAGACGATTTCATACTTGCCTCCTTGATCGGCAGCTCTGAACGTTGTGATGCAGCCGGACTCGCCCTCTACCGTCTGGCAAACGCCAGCGTGCGCTGAGCGAAGTTCACAAGCGCCTGGTCATTGATGACCTGCGTTGCCCATGCCGGGTTACTGTCGTGGTGGAACAGGTTGGCATAGTCCAGCAGCGCCCGAAGCTCCGCGATGTCGGCCTGCCCCAGGATCTGCGCCGGCGTGCTTACCCGCTGCTCGCAGATGCCGATGAACGGGCCGAGCAGCCCACCTGGCTGAAATGTCGCGGGGTAGGCAACGCGCACAAACGCTTCGAGGATCTGGCGCAAGGCAGCAGCTACCTGGCGTTCGACAGTCGGATCGGCGGCCTGCAGATATCCGGTCACTAGTTCGTGGCGCCGATCATGCTCCGTGATGCAGTCCTGACGGACATCCCAGGGGGCGAATGTCGAGCCCGCTGCCGCGCGAACAAGCCTGATGGCCGAGCGGTCGGCTGTGCTCGCGCCCTCCCACAGATTGCATAGGAAGGGTTTTGAGTGCGAAAGCACGATCACCTGGGCAACGCGGGGAAGCAGCCGGCGGATCTCCTGCACGGTGGTCAACGAACGATGCTCATCGAGGCTTGTCATGGGGTCATCGATGACCACGATCTTCTGCGCGAGCTGCTGGTCCTGCTCCAGTGACGCGAAGAAGAACGCCAGCGCAAGCGCACTGCGATCCCCGGCGCTGAGAGTGTTGCGGAACGAAGGACCCGCATCGGCCGTCTGGGGCACCGCTGCGTTGTTGATCAACACGCTGTACGAGCAGGCCGAACCCCCTCGCGTATTGACGGAGTCGACCTGGTCAAGGCGAAACCCGGCATTGAAGCGACCCAGGTAGTCGTTGATCACACCCTGGTAAGCCGGAAAGATGTTCTGCCTGTAGTTGTTTAGCGCGTCGCGCGCCTGGTCTCTCAGACCTTCGGTTTGGGTCTTCGCCCCCTTCTCTGCCAAGTATGCCGCGCAATGCGGCGCCACGGCCGCTGAATGACGAGCTCGGGTGCTTCTTCGCCTCGTCAGGTCGGAGGTCAGTGCTGCCACGTTGGCCGTGGCCGCGCGCTCTTTGACGAGAGCGATCTGGGCATTGCAGGCCAGCAGGGAGTCCGAACAGGCGGTGATGTCCACCTTGGCCGCCTCATAGGCGGCGATGGCAGCCAGAGCGGCCTCAAGCAGCATGCCGCCTTCCAGAGGCGCGGCCTGCTTTGCGGCGAGCGCTTCTGCGACTGCGTCGCGTGCCTCAGCCCAGGCAGTTGTCAGTACAGCGGTGTCGACGGTGATCTCCGGCGCCTGCAGGAATGCGCTCCAAAAGGTGCGACGGTGCTCCGCTTCGCGCACGGACCGCTCAAAGGTGAGAGCAGCAAGCCCGCCATGAGTGTTGTTCAGCGCCTGGATCTGCTGCGCTACATCGCTCTTCAACCCGTCGTAGGCCGCACTGAAATACGCCTGGTAGTGGCGCAATAGCGGCGAGCCGGCCAGGTCCTGAGCACAGAACGGGCAGATCTCGTGGTCCAGACCGGCGGAAACGCCGGTGACGCTCTGCATGCCATCATCGACCCACGTGGCGCCTTCTCGACCGAGCTTGGCCAGATGGGCCTGGACGCCGGCGGCGGCCGCCGCCTCTAGATCAGGCAGCGTGCGGGCGAGAAGCGCGTTGATGGCCTGGATATCGAAGGCAGGCAAACTGAGCGCGATAAACGGCGCAGCTTGCCGCACGGCATCGGCCGACTGTGCTGCTGCCAAGTTGCGCTCCGCCTCCTGGATCGCGCCGTCGATGTCGCCCCCTGCGGCTAATGCGCAAAACGCATCAACTGCCATGGCGCCACGCGCTTCCGCCGGGATCGCATCGCTGAGCGCGCGCAAGGTCCGATTGTGCTCCTCGATACGAGCCACGTGGGCTTGTAGGGCGGCGTTTAACGCAACGCCCTGCGCGCCTAGAATCAGCTCATGCAGGTTCTGCCGGTGTGACGTTCCGATCTCGACGCCTGCGCAAACGTTCTGTGCGACGAAGTGATCATCGAAGACAGCGATGCCGGGCAGCGTGGTTGACCATGCGCCGTTCTGGAAGACGAGCGGCGGACCAGCCCGAGGAGCCAGGACCAGGTGCGGCGGATGTTGGGCCCCAAGGCGATGGCGCTCGGTGACAAGCTGGGCGTTGCCTGTGCCTGCCGATCGCAGGATGGAGGCGAGCGTGGTCTTTCCGCGGCCGTTTTCGGCATAAATCAGCGCCAGGCGAGTGAGCGGGAGTTGGGCCCCCTCATTCACCGAGTCGAATTGCCCCACGTTCCGAAGCAACTGGATGCGATCAAGGCTCATCCACGGGCCTCTGAGCGCCGAATCTTGTGGTCATGCTGGTTCCCTCGCTCTTGTTGTGCGATCCATCATCGACGATTTTGCTCGTGGCCTACGCCGAGCGCATCTTAGATTCGCCGGGCGCCACTGACCGCGTTCGGCATCGGCAACGACCGACGTCACCGGCGCGGCCAGCCGCGCGCCCTTCGACCTGCAGCAGCGCCGGAATACTCGCCGGCGACGAGACGCTGCGCTGACCAGCTGCGGGCGTTGGCGACCCATACCCCCCCCCGGCGCCGCCGACCAGGAGCTGTTCGATCGCGGAGATCGCAGCGCTCAGCCCTGCCAGCCCGGCCCCAGACGCGAGCCGTCAAAATTAGCGGCCCCATCGGAAACGGGTAACTTTGGTAACGCCGCCGCCCGGCATGCGGTTTTTGCCGCCGAATCAATAAGATGCGAACGGGTCATAGCCGTAACAATTGGGTAACTGATGAGTAACTCGTTACCAGTCTCTATGGTGACAACTGGCCAACGGTTAACCCCATTTAATCAATGACTTAAGGCCGTGTTACCCCTACGGTTACCGCCAGTTACCCGGAAAAGGTAACGATGAAACGCATTCACGATCATGGACTTAGGGCGGGTCGGCCGGCAGCTGTTACCCCGTTACCCCTTTCCGATGGCGGCCTGCGAACGGCACATCCGACCGAGCGCATGACCACCCAGCGAACGCACCCAAAAGCCCTACAAGGCGCGTCGTTCCGCGTCGCCATCGCCGCTCGAAAAATCTCAGCGCGCCCGGCAGTGGGCCGGGCGTGAGGCCTGGCCTTCGGTTTGAGTCGAAAGGCACCCAGGAGGCGGCAAGGCGTGGCGGGGTCTCGACGGCGCGCGCTCGGTGGTGGCGCACCCATCCGTACGGTTCAGGCCGGCACCGTACTGCCAAGAACGCCGGGGCGACCAGGCCGCCGCCAGGCAGAACGCGAGCCATGTACCCTGCCCTGGTCCCGCCCGACGTCGAATCTTCCGCGCTTCACCTGGCAGCTTCCGCACGCGAAGCAACGCCGGCGGCCAACACCCGAGGTCTGGCAGAGCGCAGGACAGGCTAGGCTTGTATTCCGCCAGTCACCTATTCCGCCGACAGTTCCAACAACGCGCCGACTGCAAAATCAGTTGTCGAGCTACTCGGCGGCGGAATCTCAAAGGCGACCTAGCTAAGGGCACCGACACCACGCTTGCAACCTTTACATGCGCCAGTTATGACCACAATGGTTGGCAAGACGCCCCTCCCGAGCGAGCACATTTGATTCATGAGACTAGTAAAGTCAAAACAACGCGTTGCCGATCATGGCGAGGTGTTCACGCCTCAATGGATGGTCGAAGCCATGCTCGATCTCGTTAAGGGCGAGACCGAGCGCATTGACTCCCGCTTCTTGGAGCCGGCGTGCGGGAGCGGCAACTTCCTCGTCCAGGTCCTGAAGCGCAAGCTCGCCGCCGTCGAAGTCAAATTCGGTAGATCCGATTTCGAGAAGCGCAACTACGCCCTCTTCGGCTTGATGTGTATTTATGGGGTAGAACTGCTGCCGGACAACGTCGCCGAGTGCCGCGAAAACTTGCTCGAAATATTCGCGGAATACTTGGGCCTGGACGAGACGGACAGCCTCTATCGGGTGGCCAGTTTCGTGCTGACGCAGAACCTGGTTCACGGCGATGCGTTGAGCATGCTTGATAGCAACAAGCAGCCGATCACCTTTGCCGAATGGGGCTACCTGGGCAAGGGCAAATTCCAGCGCCGCGACTTCCGTTTCGACGTGCTCACCCATTCGTCCGCATTCAGCGCGGAGGACTCGCTGTTCGCCCACCTGGGCAAGCACGAGATCTTCACCCCGATCAAGACCTATCCCACTCGCACGATCAGCGAGTTTGCGGCGGAGGCCGCCCTATGAGCGAACAGGCTAGTTTTGCGTTGCGTGGACGCAACCCTGACGTTTTGACCTGCATTGCCAACCTCTCGAACGACGAGGTGTTCACCCCACCGGAGCTTGCCAACCGAATGCTCGACACGCTCGCGGCAGCGTGGGCAGCTGAGCGCGGCGGAGCTGATATTTGGGCCGACAAGAACGTGAAGTTCCTTGATCCGTGCACCAAGTCGGGCGTATTCCTGCGCGAAATCACTAGCCGCCTCACTCAAGGGCTTGCGCATGAAATCCCCGACCTGTCCGAGCGAGTGGATCATATCCTGACCAAACAGGTGTTCGGCATCGGGATCACTCAGCTCACCAGTTTGCTGGCGCGGCGAAGCCTCTACTGCTCGAAGAATGCCAACGGTGAACACTCGATTGCAAAATCGTTCGCTCTTGACGACGGGAATGTATGGTTCGAGCGCACAGAACACGTCTGGAAGGACGGGCGCTGTAAATATTGCGGCGTCAACCAAGGCGTCTACGGCCGAGGCGAAGAACTTGAGACGCACGCCTACGCATTCATTCACACCGACAACATCGCTTCCCGAGTTGCCGAGATTTTGGGAGGGAACATGCAGTTCGATGTAATTGTGGGTAATCCGCCTTATCAGCTTGGCTCCGACGGCGGAACTCGTGACATGCCCATCTATCAGCACTTCGTTGAGCAGGCCAAGCAGCTGCAGCCGCGATTTCTGGTGATGGTTATTCCCTCGCGTTGGATGGCTTCCGGCCTCGGTCTTGGCGAGTTCCGGCAAGCAATGCTCGGTGACCGTCGCATCCGTGAGCTGATCGACTACCCAGCGGCAACTGATGTATTCCCCGGCGTAGAGGTGAAGGCAGGCGTTTGCTACTTTTTGTGGGACGCAACGCATGACGGTAACTGCAACGTCACGACGATGCGCGGCGGGGAAACGATTGGCCCGGTAAAGCGGCGTCTTGGCGAGTTCGATGTATTTGTTCGTGACTCTCGTGCCATGTCCATCCTGCACAAAGTGTTGAAGCATGGCGAGAAATCAATCAACACCATACTGGCTCGCGACAAGGAGTTCGGCTGGACATCGAACTTCGACGGATTCCACGACAAAGCGCGTGCTGGCGACTTGCCGTTGTATTACATCCGAAAGATGAAGCGGAATGTTGGATACATCGCGCGCAAAGAAGTGACCAAGAGTGCGCACCTAATTGATAACTGGAAGGTGCTTGTGCCTCAGGCATTCAATGGCGGGGATGGCTTGCCGCATCAGATCCTTGGGAAACCGCTGATTGCGCCATCACCATCCGTTTGCACCCAATCGTTTTTGTTCTTCAGTGTAAGTTCTGAAAGGCAGGCAAAAAGCGTCAAATCTTACTATGTGACGCGACTCTTCAGATTTCTTGTCTCACTTCGGAAGATAACTCAGCACGCGACACACTCCACCTACACTTGGGTTCCGATGCAGAAATGGGATCGTACTTGGACGGATGATGCGCTTTACGAAAAGTATGGCATTACAAAAAAGGAACAGACCTTCATTGAGTCGCAAGTTCGGCTTATGACTCTTGGCGACGGCAACGATGAGTAAGTCCATCGACGAAATCCTTGTGCCCAAGCCGACCGCGCGGCCGCGCATCTACGCCTACTCGATTGCCGACACGGCCCACCTGAACCAGCTGAAGGTCGGGCAAACGACGCGCGACGTGAAGCACCGCATCGCCGAGCAGCTGAAGACTGCAGCGATCAAGAACTACAAGATCGAACTGGACGAACCCGCCGAGCGCGGCGACGGTTCGATTTTCAGCGACCACGCCGTGCGGGCGGCACTGGTCAAGAAGGGCTTCGAGAACACGGCACTGGAATGGGTGCGCTGCACGGTGAAGGACGTGAAAACCGTCCTCACCGAACTGCGGACGGGCAAGAAGCTCACGGGCACGCACTACGAAACCTTCCCCATGCGGAAGGAACAGGCCGAGGCGGTGCGGCTGACACACGACTACTACCGCTCGCGCTGGGGAGAGGACAAGCGCGCCGTTCCGCGTTTCCTCTGGAACGCGAAAATGCGCTTCGGCAAGACCTTCACCAGCTACCAGTTGGCGAAGAAGCTGGAAGCCAAGCGCGTGCTCGTTGTGACGTTCAAGCCCGCCGTAGAAGACGCATGGCAGACCGACCTGGAGTCCCATGTTGATTTCGATGGCTGGCAATACCTGTCGAAGAGTTCGGGTCGCGACCCGACAGAGATCGACAAGAAGAAGCCTGTCGTGTACTTCGGATCGTTCCAGGACTTGCTTGGCCGTGACAAGGCGACAGGAGCGATCAAGCCCAGGAACGAGTGGCTGCATGAGGTGAACTGGGACTTGGTGGTTTTCGACGAGTACCACTTCGGCGCGTGGAGGGATACCGCCAAGGAGCTGTTTGAGGGCGAGGAGGAAGCTGAAGCCAAGAAGGAGGCCAAGCTCGAGTACACGGCTGATCTGGAGGAGGTAAACGAAGACTTGGGCGTGCTGTCGGAGAAGGAGACCGACTTCCTGCCAATCACCACCAAGGCGTACCTGTACCTCTCCGGCACGCCATTCAAGGCCCTGGCGACGGGCGAGTTCATCGAAGAGCAAATCTTCAACTGGACGTACACCGACGAGCAGCGGGTCAAGGAAGAGCACGCGCAGCACCACCCCGAGAAATGGAACCCCTACGGGGCACTGCCGCAAATGCGGCTGCTGACCTACCAGATGCCGGACGAGCTGTTGGCGATCGCTAGCGCTGGGGAGTTCGACGAGTTCGACCTCAACGAGTTCTTCGCCGCCACAGGCACAGGCAATGCTGCGAAATTCAAGCACGAGACTGACGTGCAGAAATGGCTCGACATCATCCGCGGGGCTTACATGCCCAAGGCGGTCGAGCACCTGAAGACCGGCACGAGGCCGCCGTTCCCTTACTCGGACAGCCGTCTGCTCCCGTACTTGCAGCATTCGTTCTGGTTCCTGCCCAATGTGGCCGCGTGCCACGCGATGGCGAATTTGCTCGTCGAGAAGCACAACGTCTTCTGGCACGACTACACCGTGATCGCTGCAGCAGGTGCGGGGGCCGGCATCGGTCTGGAGGCGTTGCCTCCCGTGCGCAAGGCAATCGGTAGCGGTTTCGACAGCAAGTCGATTACGCTGTCGTGCGGCAAGCTGACGACCGGCGTCACCGTCGCGCAGTGGTCGTCGATCCTCATGCTGCGCAACCTGAAATCGCCGGAGACATACTTCCAGGCGGCGTTCCGGGTCCAGTCGACATGGTCGATCAAGAACCCCAACGGCGACAACCCGAACGAAGAGGAAGTGCTCAAGCCGGCGTGCTTCGTCTTCGACTTCGCGCCCACGCGTGCGCTGCGCCAGTTGTGCGAGTACGGGGTCGGACTGTCGCCGAACGAGCCCAACCCGGAGAACGCCGTCAAGGACCTGGTGTCGTTCCTTCCGGTGTTGGCCTATGACGGCGCGAACATGACGCAGATCGACGCGGGCGGCATTCTCGACATTGCGATGGCTGGCACGTCGGCCACGCTGCTGGCCCGCAAGTGGGAAAGCGCGCTGCTGGTCAATGTGGACAACGACACCCTGCAACGTGTTCTGAATGATCCCGACGCAATGGCTGCCGTTGAGCGGATCGAGGGTTGGCGTTCGTTGGGCGACAACATCATCGAAACCATCATCAACAAGAGTGAGAAGATCAAGGCGCTGAAGAAGAAGGCCAAGGAAGGCAAGCTGACGGAGAAGGAAAAGAAGGAACTGTCCGCCGAAGAAAAGGAGTTCAAGAGCAAGCGCAAACTGGTTCAGGAAAAGCTGATCAAGTTCGCCACGCGCATCCCGGCGTTCATGTATTTGACCGACTTCCGTGAAAACACGCTGCAGGACGTGATCACCAAGATCGAGCCGGATCTGTTCCGGGTCGTGACGGGATTAACGGTGAAGGACTTCCACCTTCTGGTGCGTCTTAAGGTGTTCAACACCGAGCAGATGAACCAGGCGGTCTTCGCGTTCCGTCGCTACGAAGATGCGTCGCTGCGTTATACGGGGATTGAAAGCCACGTGGGACTAACCCACTACGGGCTCTACGACACGGTGGTGGCCAAGGATTGATTGACGCGCTGTATGGGGCAAGTAGAAATAGAAATCTACTTTGCCCCGATCAATCGGCGTCGGCGTCGTCCAAGTCGTAGGACGAGAATCTGATTACCTCGACGCCGATCCAGTCGTTCACCTCGCGCAGTCGGTTCTGCAGCGGCTCGAGCTCGTTCTTGGCAAAGACGCGGGCGGCCTTACCCACGTCGCCGAAACCGCCGGTGTTGTTGGGCACGATGCCCAGCAGCTGCGGCGGCACGCGGTGTGCGGCCAGGATGTCGTCGCGCGTGGCGCTCTTGATGCCGAGGAACTCGTCTTTCGCCGCTACTTCGCTGATCGGGATCACCTGCACGCCGTCCTTTTTTCCGTTGGGAGAGTACAGGAACAGGTTGCGGAAGTTGCCCGGACCCTTGGCGTCGCGTAGCGCCTGGCGCATTGCCGTGATGTCGTCCTCGCTTTGCGATGGGTCGCTCACGTACAGGATGTAGCCGGCGTGGCTGCCGTTGATGTAGTACTTGCGCCGGAACAGCGTCGACGATTCGTTCAACAGCGCCGCCTGCAGGGCGCTCAAGTACTCGGGCAGTCCGTAGATCTCCTGGTGCACGTCGGGCTCAATCAGCTGGAACACGCTGCCGCGCTTGAACTCGTGCTCCCTGCCCCAGCCCTGGACGAAAAAGAACCGGCCCGGCTCAACGCCGCGGCGCGTGTATTTCGCCATCGATGCCTGCAGCTGCAGCGCCTTACCTGTCACGCTGTCGCGGCGCTCGAGGTAGGCGTTGCCGAACACCAGGTAGTCGAGCGCGAAGCGCGAAAAGTCGGCGCGGCTGAGCATTGGGTGCGGAATGAAAGTCGAGGTCAAGATGTTGCGCTTGACGAAGATTGCCGAGGAATGGTGCGGGCTGCTGCGGAAGGCCTTGGCCAGGCCATCGAACGACACCGGCGGTTCGTACCAGCGGCCGTTGTCCAGGCACTCGATGTAATCGAGCAGCTCGCGACGATCGAGCACAGGCGTCGGATCGCCGAACGAGAACGCCTGGATGCTGCCGGCGGGACCGCTGTCCGTGGCGGGCACGCCGGCTGCGGTGGAAATAGTCGCTGCGTCGTTCATCAAAAGATCTCCAAGATGCTGCTGTTTCGCCCGCCGCTACCCTCGAGCGGTTCGTTGTCGAGCGCGTGAAGGGTTGCCCACGCCAGATCGGCGTGGCCGAGTTCGTCGCTGCGGCCGGCCTCAAAGGTCGATTGCCGGCCGCTCGCGGTCATGGTCTTGCGGATGGACATGAAGGCCTGCGCGACGTCGGTCCAGCCGGCATCGAATTCCAGGCGGCCGCTGCTGATGACGTCTTTGCCCTTGAGCACCAGCCGGTTCTTGACGTCCACTGAGTACGTGATGCTGCGCGTCGCCGGGAAAAATTGTTTCACCAGCTGGTACACGCCGGCGCCCACGCCGCTGGCGTCGATGCCGATGTACGTCACGCGGTACTGCTGCGTGATTCTGCGGATGTGCTCGGCCTGCGCGGCGAAGTCCATGCCGCGCCATTGGTGCTTCTCGAGGACCCGGAACTTGCCGCCACGCACCGCCGGCGGCGCGACCACGGCACAACCCGCGCTGTCACCGCTGAGCGCCGGGTCGTAGCCGATCCACACTTCGCGATGGCCGAACGGGCGCATCGCGAACGGCTTAAAGTCCGCCCATACCTCCCACGAATCGACCATACAACGCTGCATCTCGGCGAGCGGGAACACCGACTCCGCGTCGTCGATGAATTCGCACATCAGCAGGTTAGCCCATTCATCCGCGCTGTACTCCAGGCGCAGCTGCTGCAGGTCGAACAGGTCGCAGCCTTCGCGCACCGCGTCCTCGACGGTGACGATCTGGCGCCACTGGCCATCGCCGCAGCGGCGGCCGCCGACCAGCGCCGCGTGCGACGTGTCGATCTGCACCCGGTCCTCCTTCTTGCGGCCCTTGTTGTAGCGGTCGCCGCTCCAGAACGGGTACGCGTCGTGCGTGATGCTCGAGGGTGTCGAAAAGTAGGTCTGGCGCCACTTCTTGTGGATCGCCATGCCGCTAGCAACCTTACGCAGCTGCTCGAACTGGTAGACCCAAAAGTACTCGTCGAAGTACAGGTTGCCGTGGTAGCTCTGCGCCGTGCGGGCGTTGGTCCCGAGGAAGTACAGCGTCGCCTCGTTGGGCAGGACGATCGGATCGCCCTTGAGATCCACGTCGACCTCGCGGGCGAAGTTGACGATGTACTGCTTGAACACGTGCGCCTGGGCCTTGCTGGCCGACAGGAAGATCTGGTTGCGGCCGGTCTCGAGCGAGTCGACCAGGGCCTCGCGGGCGAAGTAGAACGTCGCGCCGATCTGGCGCGACTTGAGGATGTTGCGAATGCGCTCGGTGAGCGCGTTCTTGCGCCAGGTGCGCTGGTAGCCGAACAGCGATTCGTCGAATCGCTCGATCAGCTGCTCCTGCTGTTCCTCGCTGAACTGGTTGCGCGCCGGCTTCCGCTTCGGCCCGGCGTTGCGCTTGTCGATGTTGGGATTGAGGTCGCCTTCGTGGCCGCCCGGCTCGCCGTACCGGCGCACGCGGGCCAAGCGCTCGATCTGGCGCCCGAGCAGGTCGATTTCCTTGTAGTCGCTGCCGGCCTTCGGCTCCTTGCCGACCAGTTGAACCATCCGCGCCTCGAGCGAGCTTTCGACGCGCTCGATCGCCGAGTATTCGTCCCACTTATCGCGGGTTTTCCAGCTCTCGACGGTCGTGCGCGCAAGGCCGAAGTGGTCGGCGACGTCGGTCACGCGCCAGCCCTGCCAGTACAGGGAGCGTGCCGCGCGGCGCTGGTCGATCTCGGGTGCGGGAATGAACATGGCCGCAGCCTATGGCGCGCGCGCGATCCCCCGGAGCCGTGCTCACTGTGTAACCCGGTTCTACAGTCCGCACCGGTTGATGGGTTCGCGCGACGACGCCGAGCATCGTCCCTGTCGAACATCCACCTCGCAGGGATTGGCCACATGGCTCGCAAGTCCAAGTTCTTCCGCGTCGCTGTCGAAGGCGCCACCACCGACGGCCGCAAGATCGAGCGTTCGTGGCTGACCCAGATCGCGCGTTCGTACGATCCGCTGAAATTCGGCGCCCGCATCTTCATCGAGCACATTCGTGGCATGAACCCCGAGTGGGGATTCCGCTGCATGGGCGACGTGGTCGCGGTCAAGACCGAAACGGTCAAGATCGACGGCGAGGATCGCTTGGCCCTGTTCGCGCAGATCCAGCCGACCGACGAAATGTTGGCGCTGAACAAGGCCGGCCAGAAGATCTACAGCTCCATCGAAGTGAACCCCGACTTCGCCGGTACCGGCGAGGCCTACCTGGTCGGCCTTGGCATCACCGACAGCCCGGCCAGCCTTGGCACCGAGATCCTGGCGTTCGCCGCGGAGAATCCGGCCGCCAGCCCGTTCTCGGCACGCAAGCAGGCTCCGGAGAATCTGTTCTCTGCGGCCGAGTTCGTCGAGATCGAGCTCGAGGACGAACAGCCGGAGCCCGGCCCCGGTTTGCTGGCCAAGATCAAAGACATGTTCAAGAGCAAGGGCGCCGGCGATGACTCGCGTTTCAGCGACGTGCACAGCGCCGTCGAGCACGTCGCCCAGGCTGCCGCCGAAACCAGCAGCGCCGTCACCAAACTGAGCAAGGACTTCGCCGATCTGCGTGCCTCGATCGACGCCAACAAGACGGCGCACGAAACGGCGATCGCCGACCTGAGCAACAAGATCGACCACACGCCGAACAACGATCCGAAGCGGCCCGCCGCGCCGGGCGGCACCGGCACCGTCACCACCGACTGCTGATCGCCGTCGCGCCCTTCCGCCCAGCCAACGCCGCCACTCCGGAGCCGCACAATGCGCAACAACACCCGCCAGCTGTACAACGCCCTGGCCCTGCAGATCGCCACGCTCAACGGCGTGCAAGACGCCGCCGCGAAGTTCTCGGTTAACCCGAGCGTGCAGCAGACCCTCGAGACGCGGCTGCAGGAAAGCTCCGACTTCCTGGGCCGCGTGAACATCATCGGCGTGACCGAGCAGACCGGCGCGAAGCTGGGTCTCGGAGTCGGCAGCCCGATAGCCAGCACGACCAACACCGCGAACGCAGATCGCCAGACCCGCGAAGCACAGTCGCTGGACGAGAACGGCTACACCTGCACCCAGACCAACAGCGACACGCACATCCGCTACGCGACGCTCGACGCCTGGGCGCGCTTCCCCGACTTCCAGACCCGAGTGCGCGACGCAATCATCCGCCGACAGGCGCTGGACCGGATCATGGTCGGTTTCAACGGCACCAGCCGCGCCGCCACGTCCGACCCGATCGCCAACCCGCTGCTGCAGGACGTCAACAAGGGTTGGCTGCAGCACTACCGCGAGTCGGCCGCGGCCCGCGTGCTCAAGGACGGCGCCACCGCCGGCACCATCAAGGTCGGCGCCGGCGCCGGCAACGACTACAAGAACCTCGACGCGCTGGTCATGGACGCGGTGTCCAACCTGGTCGAGCCCTGGTACCAGGACGACACCGAGCTGGTCGCCGTGCTCGGCCGCGATCTGCTGCACGACAAGTACTTCCCGCTGGTCAATCAGACCGCGCCGGCATCCGAGCAGCTGGCGGCCGACCTGATCATCAGTCAGAAGCGCGTCGGCGGTCTGAGCGCGGTGCGCGTGCCGTTCGTGCCTGCCGGCAAGATCCTGATCACTCGCCTGGACAACCTGTCAATCTACTGGCAGGAAGGCGCCCGCCGCCGGATGCTGATCGACAACCCGAAGCGTGACCGCATCGAGAACTACGAGTCCTCGAACGACGCCTACGTGGTCGAGGACTTCGGCGCCGGTTGCGTGATCGAAAACATCGCGATCCTGCCGTAAGGGCCCGCCATGACCCTCGCACGCCGCCACTTCCAGCGCGCCAGCGCCGCCGCAGCTTCGGCCGCGGCGGACCCTGGCGAGCTGATCAACGCCAACGCCTACGAGTTGGCGCTGGCCAGCCTGATCGAGCACAAGCGCCGCCTCAAAGAGGTGCAGTCCATCGAGCGCAAGATCGAGATCAAGCGCCAGCTGCTTCCCGACTATGAACCCTGGATCGATGGCGTGCTCGAAGCCGGGCGCGGCGGCCAGGATGCGGTGCTGATGACGGTGATGGTCTGGCGCATCGATACCGGCGACTACGTCGGCGCGCTGCGCATTGCCGAGTACGCGCTCAAGCACGACCTGGCGATGCCCGACCAGTACCAGCGCGGCGTCGCCACGCTGGTGGTGGAAGAGATTGCCGACCAGGCGCTCGCCGCGCTGTCCGCCGGCGGATCGTTCTCGTACTACGTGCTCGCCATCGTCGGCGAACTGACGAGTGATTGCGACATGCCGGACGAAGTCCGCGCCAAGCAGCACAAGGCCATCGGCCTGGTGATGGTGAAGCTGATGGATGGCTCACCGGAGGCCAGCGCGCTGGCCTCGGAAGCGATCGAACACCTGCGTCGCGCTGTGCAGTTGAACGAACGCGTCGGCGTGAAAAAGGACATCGAGCGCCTCGAGCGCTTCATCAAGAACAACTCGGACTCGGCTTTGCCCGCCGCCAACGCTGGGACGGGCAGCCAGTCCACCATCGAACAAGCTCAAAGCGCCGCGGAGACCGGCGCATCGGGGGACGCCGTCAAGGGTCAGTCCGGTGCGCCGGCCCCGGAAAACTGAGCAAACCGAGTCGCCCAGCGCGCCACGGCGGCGGGGCGGGAATGAGGACTCTCTCCCCGATTTTCCGCCCCCCACCGCCGTATCTAGAGGAACAAGATGAGCGGTTTCGTCGCCACAGCACCGACCACACAGGCCGATCCGGGCGACACCGACACCATCCGCAACGACGGCTGGTTTCCCGATCTCGCGCTGTCCACGATTCGCGCAACCATCCGCCTCGACGGAACGGTCACCGACGAACGTCTGCGTGATGCCGCGCGTTACGCGATCGCGTCGATAAACACCCTGCTGGGCGAGTTCAAGGCGACGGCACAGGCCGCCGGCAGCGCCACCATCGCCGACGTGTCACCCGCCGAGATCGACAGCGAAAAACGCCTGGTCATGCTGTACCGCCGCGCGGTGTTCAGCACGATCAAGGCCGATCTGCTCGAGCGTTACCGCGACTTCGACAGCACCGATAGCGGACTGCGCCGCGTCCTCGACATGGAGGACAACATCGGCGAGCAGCGCCGCAACGCGAGCTGGGCCGTGCGCGACATCCTCGGCAAGCCGCACACCGTCGTGGAGCTGATCTGATGCGCGTGCACGCCCTGCAGGGCGACACGCTCGACACGCTCTGCTGGCGTCACCTGGGCCGAACCGCCGGCGTGCTCGAGGCCGCACTCGAAGCGAATCCCGGCATCGCCACCCTCGGCGCCGTGCTGCCGCATGGAACGCCCGTCGACCTGCCCGAACCCGCCAACACCGCACCGGCGCGCCGCGCCTTGCTCCAGCTTTGGGACTAATGCACCGATGACCGCTTCCTCGCTCGGCATTCCTTCGATCCAGGCACTGGCAGGAACCACCGTCGCATCGACCAGCGCCGGCCTGGTGGCCTGGTCCTCCCCGCTGGCCGAGATCGGCGTGCCCGCCGCGGTGCTGTTCATGGCACTGACCGGTGTCGCCGCGGGCTTGCTGTGCAATCCGCCGGGCGGAACCCGCAAGCGCCTGTTCGGCTTGGCCTTCGCGTACATGGCGGTCTCCGCGGCGGCCGCGGTGGTGCTGCCCGAGTTTCCCATGCTGGCATGGCTCAAGCCGGTGGCCCCCGCCACCGCGCTGCTGCTGGCGTTCTTCGCGCAAACCCTGATCCCCGTCGTCGGGGCTGCGCTTGCCGAGCGTGCCAAGCGCTCGATCGGAGGTGGATCGTGATGACGTTCGTTGCCTGGCTCGCTTCCCTGGTCGCGTTGCTGACCAGCCTGGCCATGCTGAAAGACACCTATCTCGGCGAGACACAGCGGGCTGAGTTCCGCGCAATCCTTGGGCGCGCCTGGACCGCGCTGCGTCTCGCCGGGCCCATGGCCGTCAACCGGCCCGAGCTGAGCCGCGCCGTGCGCTCCGCGTTGCGTGCCGCGATCCTGGTGCTGATAGTTGCCAGTAGCGGCGTGTGCGTATTCCTGCCAGGTGCCGGCGGTCATTGCGTCGGCGAGTACGACGTCGCGCTGCGGTGCGCCCTCGCGGCGTTCCTGGCGATGCAGGCACCGTGTCCCTGGTGGCGCTACATCGTCCACGGCGAACGCCGTGCGGATGCGCCCAGCAACCAAGGAGGCGGCCGTGTTCACTGACGCCCAGCTCGCTGCCGCGGTGCAATGCCCGATCGCGCGCGCCGCTCGCTGGCAGCCGCACCTGGTCCGCTCGATGACCCGCTTCGGCATCACCACGCGCAAGCGCGCCGCGCACTTCCTCGCGCAGCTGGGGCACGAAAGCCTGGGCCTGTCGCGCGTGGAGGAGAACCTCAACTACTCCGCGGCCCGGCTGCTCGAGGTGTTCGATCGCTACTTCACGCGCGAGACCGCGGCGACTTACGCCCGCCAGCCGGAACTCATCGCGAACCGGGTCTACGCCAACCGCAACGGCAACGGCGACGAGCGAAGCGGCGACGGCTGGATGTTTCGAGGTCGCTGCCCGATCCAACTCACCGGGAAAGACAACTATGCCGCGATCGGAAGCGCGATCGGCCAGCCGCTGGTCGAGCAACCCGCGCTCGCTATCGAGCTGGCGGTCGGCGCCGACATATCCGCCGCGTACTGGCAAGCCACCGGGCTGAGTGGTCTGGCGGACATCGACGACGTGCTCGCGGTCAGTCGTCGGATCAACCTGGGGACGGTCAAGACCGGGCGGATGCCCAACGGCGTGGCCGATCGAATCGAACGGACGAAGCGCGCCAAGGCCGCGCTGGGGGTGAACTGATGGGCCGCGATCTGATCCTCATGCTGGCGCTGATCTGCGCGATCGGCGGTTACGTCGTGTTTCAGGACCACCGCGTCAACAGCGCCGAGGCCCGCGCCGAGGCCGCCGAAGACAAGGCCACGCGCCTGGACGCCGAGTTGCAGCAGTCCCGCCTCAGCGTCCGCGTCGTGACCGAGTTCGTCGACCGCGTCCAGATCGTGCGCGAACGTGCGGCAACTATCACCAAGGAGATCCCCGTCTATGTCACCGCCGAAGCTGATGCTCGTTGCCATGTGCCTGTTGGCTTTGTCCGCGTGCACGACGCAGCCGCGCAAAACCTCCCCCTCGATCGACCCGCCGGAGATCCTGATGCGCCCGCCGCCGGCGTTACGCTCTCTGCCGTCGCCGACACCGTCGCCGACAACTACGGCGCCTGCAACGAAACCCGCGAGCAGCTGATCGGCCTGCAGGAATGGCTGCGCGGCCGGCAGGCGATCCCGCAGCCATGATCAAGCCAGGCAGTCTCCGCGAGCACCTGGTCGCCGCGCTTCCCGAGTTGAAGCGGGATCCCGACAAGCTGCTGGTGTTTATCGATCGCGGCAGCCTGGTCAGCACGTACGTACCGGGCTTATCGTTCGAGTACCGCTACACGCTGAACCTGATCCTCCTCGACTACGCCGGCCACCCGGATGCGGTCATGGTGCCGCTGCTGGTGTGGTTGCGCGCCAACCAGCCCGAACTGCTCGCCAATCCCGCTCTGCGTGAGCAGATCACGTTCGAGGCGGACGTGCTCGACCACGACAAGGTCGACCTCGACATCAAGATCCCACTGACCGAGCGAGTCGGCGTGCATCCGCGCGACGGCGGAGGCTACGAGATCCAGCACTATCCCGAGCCACAGCTCGAGCCGAACTTCGAGGCCGAGCACTGGGAGGTATACCTCAAGGGCGAGCTGGTCGCCACGTTCGACAGCCCGCCGCAGTAGCCGTGGACGCACTCGAGCAGCTCGAGCAGTGGGCCGGCCAGCTGCTGGCCAAGTTGGAGCCAAGCCGGCGGCGCACGCTCGTCCGCGCTATAGGCGTCGACCTGCGGCGCTCGCAACAGAAACGCATCGCCCAGCAGCGCAATCCGGACGGCAGCGCCTATGCACCGCGGAAGCGCGAGAAACGACTGCGCGACAAGGCCGGGCGGATCAAGCGTGGCGCGATGTTCGAGCGAATCCGCCGGGCCAAGCACCTCAAGCTGTCCACCAGCGGCGACCAGGTGTCGGTCGCCTTCGTCGGGCGCGTCGCCCGGATTGCTCGCGTGCACCAGGAAGGCCTCACCGATCGGGTCAGCCGCGACGGCCCACGTGTTCGGTACGAGCGCCGGCAGCTGCTCGGCTTCACCCGAGAGGACCGCGAGCAGATCCGCGACCAATTGCTCGAGCGCTTGGTGCCGTGACCCTGGACCTCTCCTCCGGTACGCTTCGGGAACCAGGACCGCGGGGGATCGGATGGGCATCACGAACGAAACCCAACATAGCCATGTAGAGGTGGCTCAAAACCAGCTCGAGCTGGTGCTCAGCTTCTTCCCTCGGGTAGACACCCTGCTTGCCGCAATTCTTGGCCTCGATGTAGCGATGCTAGGCGTGGCGTTTGCTCGAGCCCCTGCCCTTTCTCAGTTCACGTGTGCGCAGGCACTGGTCACGCTGGCGTTTCTCGGCGCTAGCCTGATGAGCTTTACGCAACTGTATAGAGGCTCGTTCCCAAACACTGACGGTGGGGTTGGGTCACTGATCTTCTTCCAGGAAGTGGCGAAGCTTCAGCCTTCGGACTACGTCCAACGATTCCGGGCTTTGTCGTCTGAGCAACTTTCTGCCGATCTCCTGCATCAAGCCTGGCGAAACTCCTGCATCCTGACGGCAAAGTTCGCCGCGCTAAAACGGTCGTATCGGTGGCTCCTTGCGTCCGCGGTGCCTTGGGCCCTGGCACTCCTCCTGTGCCCACCGTCGAAGGCTGTGTAATGCCTCTTCGCGATGATCTAGAGAACGAAACCGCGCGCATCCTCGGTCATCAGTGGACCATTCGCGACGGCACCGTGGTGCCAACGACCCCATCGGTTCTCCTCAACGGCGGCGGCGTGAAGCTAGATGCTGTCATGCTCTACGCCGACCTTGCAGAATCGACGAAGCTGGCGATCAGTTTCGATCGTCGGGTGACTGCCAAAGTGGTGAAGTCCTTTCTTAGCGCGTCATGCAGGATCATCCGCGCTCACAATGGCAATATCCGCAGCTTCGACGGCGACCGCGTCATGGCGGTGTTTCTCGGCAGCCGCAAAAACACAGAATCTGCTATAGCGGCTCTGAAAATTAACTGGACAGTCCGCCATCTGCTTCGACCGAAGATCCATGCGCAATACCCAACTCTCGCGGCCGGTGGCTTTGAGATCAATCACGGCGTAGGCATCGATCGCGGCGATGTCCTGGTCGTTCGCTCCGGTATTCGCGATAACAACGATCTCATCTGGATTGGTCGCGCGCCCAACGTTGCCGCGAAACTGGCGAACCTGCGCACCGGACATCCAACCTACATCACAAGCGATGTTTTCGACCGCCTGGCGGAAGACGGAAAGCTCGGAGGAAATCCACGCCGTCTGATGTGGGAAGAGTGCAATTGGAGTGTCGCGCCAACCGCCGACGTAGCAAGGATCTATAGGTCAACCTGGACCTGGGCGCCGTGACACCTTGTGTTGCGGGGCCGAGATCGCTCTCGGCCCCGCCAAGGCCTACCAATTCCGCACGAGCAGTTCCCCCGCCACCTTCGCCCTCGCGCCGCCGCCGACCGTGTACGTGGTCCGCAACGGCGTCGCGTCGAACCGGCCGTAGATCCTGCGCATGTCCGGATGATCGTTGATGGTCAGCACCGCGCGGCCCTTCATCGCCGCCATCGCCGCGGCCAGCTGCTCGTGCTCGACCAGGTCGAAGTCGCCGCCATAGCCCGCGGTCTGCCAGTACGGCGGGGCGAGGAAGAACAGCGTCTCGGCGCGGTCGTAGCGTTCGATGCAGGTCTGCCATGGAAGGTTCTCGATCGTCACGCGCGACAGGCGCAAATGCGCCTGGCTGAGATCCTCCTCTAGGCGCAGCAAGTTGATCCGCGGCCCGCACGTCGCGGCGACGCCGAACGTCTGCCCTGTCACCTTGCCGCCGAACGCGAGCTTCTGCAGGTAGAAGAACCGCGCGGCGCGCTGGATGTCGGTCAGCGTGTCCACGTGCTGCAGCTGCGCCCAGCGGAACATCTCGCGGCTGACCAGTGCCCACTTGAACTGCCGCATCAGCTCCTCGAGGTGGTGCTGCACGCAGCGGTACAAGCGGACGAGCTCGCCGTTGGTGTCGTTGATCACCTCGACCGGCGCCGGTGTGCGCAAGAACAGGATAGCGGCGCCGCCGGCGAAGGGCTCCACGTAAGTTCGGTGCGGGGTTTCCAGCAGCGGAAGGATGTGACGCGCCAGGCGGCGCTTTCCGCCCGGCCAGGGGATGATGGGTTTTTGCATGGTTTTGTCCAGTCTTTCATGGTTGGGGATGCGCTGTTAGGCTCCCCGCGCTTCGTCGACGAAGCGGGGAGCCCGAGGGCGGGTTGGCAGGCTGGACCTGTGAACTCGTCGGCCGGCGTGGTGGTGCAAACACAACGTCGGCCGCTCCCTTTCAATGTCGCATCGGCCTCTCAACGGCCGCCCGCGCTGCGACATGTAGAAACCGGAATCACAGCGAACGATCGTTGCGGCTGCGCATAGTGCGCGGCGAGCCTGACGCCACCCTGCGCCCGGTCTCGCCATGTCCACGTTTACCGCTGTCGATCTCTCGCGGCTGCCAGCTCCGGCTATCGTCGAACTGCTCGACTTCGAGGCGATATTCGCTGCAATGCTCGCGGATCTGCGCGCTCGCGAGCCCGCGTTCACCGCGCTGACCGAGTCGGATCCCGCATACAAGCTGCTGCAGGTTTGCGCGTACCGCGAGCTGCTGCTGCGTCAGCGCGTGAACGAAGCTGCGCGTGCGGTGATGCTCGCCTATGCGATCGGATCGGATCTCGATCACCTGGGCGCGCTGCTCGGCGTCGCCCGCCTCGAGGTTGATCCCGGCGATCCGCTCAATAGCATCCCGCCGACGATGGAGAGCGACACCGAATTTCGCCGGCGGATCCAGCTCGCGCCAGAGGGCTATTCCGTCGCCGGTCCCGAGGGCGCCTATATCTTTCACGCGCTCAGCGCCGATCCCGACGTGCTCGACGCCAGCGCCACTAGCCCGACCCCCGGCGAGGTTGTCGTTACCGTGCTCTCGCGCGATGGCGACGGCACGCCATCGGGCCCCCTGGTGGCGAAAGTCGCCGCCGCGCTCACCGATGATTCGGTGCGACCGCTCACCGATCACGTGACGGTGCAAGGCGCCACGATCGTTCCCTATGCGGTGCAGGCGACCGTCTACACATACGCCGGCCCCGATTCGACGCTTGTGCTCGCCGAATCTCTCAAGCGCCTCGACGCCTACATCGAGGCATCGCATCGCCTGGGCCGCGACGTGCCCCTCTCGGGCATCTTTTCGGTGCTGCATTCGGAAGGCGTGCAGCGTGTCGAGCTGCATTCCCCGCTGGCCGACATCGTAATCAGCCGCACTCAGGCCTCGCATTGCACCGCGATCAGCATCACCCCTGGAGGCGTGGATGAGTAAGGCATTGCTCCCGTCGAATGCGAGCAGCGCCGAGCGTGCCATCGAGGCCGCCACCGCGCGCATCGGCGATGTGCCGACGCCGCTGCGAGATCTCTGGGATCCGGACACTTGCCCGGCCGAGCTGCTGCCGTGGCTCGCCTGGGCGCTTTCCGTCGATGCGTGGAAGCCATATTGGCCCGAGCACATAAAGCGCGCCAGATTGCGCACCGCGCTCGACATTCAGCGCCGCAAGGGCACCGCGCAGAGCGTGCGCCAGGTTGTCTCGGCTTTCGGCGGATCGGTGCAGCTGCGCGAATGGTTTCAGCTGGATCCGCCAGGCGCTCCGCACACCTTCGAGATGCTGCTCACCGTCGCCGGCGAAGGCGGCGAGACCGCCACCGCTCAATTCGTTGATGACGTGATCGGCGAAGCCTCCCGCACGAAGCCGGTGCGCTCTCACTTCACGTTTACGCAAGGCCTGCAGGCGCTCGGACGCATCGGCGCCGGCGCCGCCGCTCGCGCTGCCGTTTACCGTCGCCTGCAGCTGCAGGCCGTCGAACCATAAGGAACCGAGATGCAGCTCATCGTCACCGCCGCAGGCTTCGCCGCGATCGTCAACGCCGAGAACACCGGCACCGGCCCGGTGCTCGTCTCGCAGGTCGGCATCACCGACCAGGTATTCACCGGAGACGCCGGCGACCTGGTGCTACCTGGCGAGCTGAAACGGCTCAGCACGTTCGCCGGCGCCGCGGTGGCGAATGACACGATTCACGTGACCATTCGCGACGATAGTGCCGACGCTTACACACTGCGCGGCTTCGGCCTGTATTCGGCCGATGGGACGCTGCTCGCGCTCTACAGCCAGGCCACGACGATCCTCGAGAAGTCGGCGCAAGCGATGATGCTGCTCGCCGCTGATGTCGTATTCACGCAGATCGACGCCACCAGCCTCACTTTTGGCGATACCAACTGGCTCAACCCGCCAGGCACCGAAACGGTGCCAGGCGTGCTCGAGCTGGCCACCGATGCCGAAACGGCCACCGGCAGCGACAGCACCCGCGCCGTGCACCCGAAAGGCCTGAAAGCGCTGCTCGATGCGCGCTTCGGTACCGGCGCGCCGTCTGCATTCGTGAAGGGCTTGCTCTCGCTGGCCACTGCTGCGCTCATTCGCACAGCGCTCGAGCTAGGATCTGCCGCTCTGCGCAATGAGGGCGCCGGCAATGGTCTCGACTCCGACAAGCTCGACGGCCAGGAGGGCGCCTTCTATCGCGCCTGGGCGAACCTCACCGGAAAGCCGGCTACCTTCGCTCCGTCCGCACATTCGCACGTCTGGACTGACATCACCGACCCGCCGGCAACGTCAACGCGCTGGCCGTCATTCGATGAAGTGACGGGCAAGCCTGCCACCTATCCACCATCCGCGCACACGCACGCGGCCGCCGACATCACCAGCGGCACTTTTGCCGATGCGCGCATCCCTGCACTCGCGATATCAAAGATCACCAGTCTGCAGGGAGCACTCGACGCAAAGGCGCCGCTCGCCAGTCCGGCATTCACCGGCACACCTACGGTTAACGGTGCTGGCTTTTGGCATTCCGGCAACTTCGATCCCGCCAGCAAGTCAGACAGCGGACACAATCACGGCGGGTTATACGCCACAAATGACAGTAACGGATCCAACGCGCTCGCGCTCGGATGGATCAATGGCGCCGTGCGCGTGCGCGTTGATGGCTCTGCCTGGAACGTGTGGCACACCGGCAATTTCGATCCCAACGGAAAGGCCTCGCTCTCGGCAAACGTCAATTTTCGGGACGTCACGGCGAATCGCGGCGACGGCACCGGCGTTATCTTTTTCGGCAACGGCACCCGATACCTGTACTGGGACGGCGGCAGCTATCAGCTGGTGTCCGCTGGGCTTGTCGTCGGCGGCACGGTTTCCGCGCCAGGCTTCGCTCAGTCATCGAGCCGCCGATACAAGAAAGACATCGAGACGATCGATGCAGCCAGTGCTCTCGAACTGCTGCGCATGCTGCGCCTGGTCTCGTATCGGATGCGCGTCGATGGCAGCGCAGCGATGGGCGTGATCGCGGAAGAGCTGGCCGATGGCCCGCTTGATTTCGTTGTTACGCGCACCGCCAACGGCGAGCCGGAAGGCGTCAACTATCAGCCGCTCTTCATCCTCGCATCCGCGGCATTGCTTGGCCTCGCTGATCGCATGGCCTCGCTCGAGGCAAGGGGCTAAGCTGTGGCAAAGGGCATCTCTAGCGGCGGCGTCGATTTCGATGACCTCTTCGATCCCGACGTGAAGGGCGACGGGAGTACGGCCTGGTTCGTCACTAGCGCCGGCGTCGCGCTCCGATACGCAAAACTCTCCTATGGAAGCAAGCGCGCCGATGTCGGCTGGCGAGACTCCGCCGGCACTGATCTCTCCAACTACTGGGCGGCAAAGGGAACGGCACGCTACGCGCTGCCGATCAACGGCCAGACATACAGCGCGGGATATTCCGCGCCAACGAACCAGACCGGCACCGCGTTCGCGACCGTGACCGTAGCGCTCACGAGTAATGGCATCTATACCGTGACGCGCGGCACGCGCACGGGATCGACGCAACTCACGTCCGGCACCTGGGAAACATCGCCGGGATCTTTTGACGTGCGAATGATTGCCGAGGACAACGGCGGCGATTCCAGCGGCGGATACCTGGACACCGGCTATCGGAACGCGGGCACGAGCGCATCGCGAACCGTGAGCGTGCCTTCAGCCTCAGCGCAATCGAAAGAAGCATACGGCCGCATTCGCATCCTCATCGCTCGCGCTGGCCAGGGAGACGGCGGCATCGTCTCGGATACGACCATGTACACCTATCTCGCGGTGAATGGCTGGGTGTAGCCACACCGATCGAGCACGCAAAAGAGGCGTGCTGTAAATCTGCATTGCACACTGCGGCCGCAGTGCGCGCGTGCGCGTAGCCCATCAACATCGCTCGCATGGATGCGATAGCAGAAGCGCAACGTTTGCTCTCGAGCGTGATCCGGTTTGGCACCGTCGCCGAACTGGATCTCGCCGCTGCCCGCTGCCGCGTCGATACCGGCGAGATCCGCACCGATTTCGTGCCCTGGTTTGTCCCTCGCGCTGGCACCTGCATCGAGTGGAGCGCGCCGGTGATCGGCGAGCAGGTGATGCTCATCTCACCAGGCGGTGATACACATGGCGCAGTTGCGCTTCGCGGCATCTATTCCGATGCGTTTCCTGCGCCCGATAGCAGCGAGACCCGCCACCTCAGCCGCTTCGCCGATGGGGCCGTGATCGAATATGACCACGCCGCGCACGAACTGAAAGCAGCGCTGCCCAGCGGCGGCAAGGCCGAGATCACTGCCGATGGCGGCGTGATCATCAATGGCCCGCTCACCGTCAACGGAACCGCAGAGATCAACGGCCACGCCCAGGTTAACGATGACCTGGACATCACCGGCACCGCGACAGCCGAGATCGACGTGATCGGCGGCAGCAAGAGTCTCAAAGGGCACAAGCATCTCGGCGTTATCGCCGGCGGCGCCGTCTCTGGGCCGCCGCAATGAGGGGCATGAGCGCCAGCACCGGACTCGCGATCGATGGCGTCGGGCACCTCGAACAATCGATCGCGGACATCCTGACCACGCCGATCGGATCGCGCGTGATGCGCCGCGACTACGGGTCGCTGCTGCCGGAGTTGATCGACCAACCCTTCAACGGCAGCACGCGCATGAAGCTCTACGGCGCGACCGCCACTGCGTTGATGCGCTGGGAGCCGCGCATCCGCTTGACCCGCATCGAACTCGCCCTTGGCGCTGAGCCTGGCGCGTTCGTGCTCGACCTCGAGGGGCGCCGCACCGACGTCGCGCCGTCCAACGAGTACACCCGCCTGACCATCCCGCTTCGCATCCGTTCCAACTGAACCAGGAGAACACCATGTCCGACGCTTATCACCACGGCGTACGCGTCCTCGAGATCAACTCGGGCAGCCGCCCGATCCGGACCGTGTCGACGGCCGTGGTCGGCATGGTCTGCACCGCGGCCGACGCCGACGTCACCGCCTTCCCGCTGAACAAGCCCGTCCTGCTGACCGACCTGCAGGCGGCCATCGCCAAGGCCGGCACCACCGGTACGCTCAGGGCCAGCCTCCAGGCGATCGCCGACCAGGCCGACCCGGTCACCATTGTGGTCCGGGTGGAAGCCGGCGCCGACGACGCTGCCACCACCACCAACGTAATCGGCGCGGTCACCGGCGCGAACTTCACCGGCCTGCAGGCGCTGCTAGCGGCGCAGTCGCAACTCGGCATCAAGCCGCGAATCCTGGGCGCCCCTGGCCTGGACACGCAGCCGGTCGCCGCGGCATTGGCCGTGATCGCCAAGAAGCTGCGCGCTATGACCTACATCAGCGCCGGCACCAGCGCCGACGTCGACGACGTCGTGCTGTACCGCGAAAACTTCGACGCCCGCGAGCTGATGATCATCTGGCCGGACTTCGTGGCGTGGAACGCTAGCGCCATTCCGCCGTCCGCCGCGCCTGCGTTCGGTGTCGCCCGCGCCCTGGGCTTGCGCGCCAAGATCGACCAGGAGCTGGGCTGGCACAAGACGCTGTCGAACGTGGCCGTCGCGGGCGTGACCGGCCTGTCGCGCGACGTGCACTGGGATCTGCAGGATCCGACCACCGATGCGGGCGTGCTGAACGCTGCGGACGTGACCACGCTGGTCAACGTCAACGGCTTCCGCTTCTGGGGTTCCCGTACCTGCAGTGACGAGCCGCTGTTCGCGTTCGAGTCGGCGACCCGCACTGCGCAGGTGCTGGCCGACACCATCGCCGAGGCCATGCTGTGGGCCGTCGACAAGCCGATGCACCCATCGCTGGTGAAGGACATCGTCGAGAGCATCAACGCCAAGTTCCGCGAACTCAAGGCGTTGGGCTACGTGATCGACGCAAACGCCTGGTACGACGAAACGGCGAACACGACCACCACCCTCAAGGACGGCAAGTTGTACATCGACTACGACTACACGCCGGTCCCGCCGCTCGAGAACCTGGTGCTGCGCCAGCGCATCACCGACCGCTACCTGGCCGACTTCGCAGCTCGCGTCAACGGCTGATCTCGCCAACAACTGCCTGACTTCCGGAGACGTAAATGGCACTGCCCCGCAAACTGAAAAACCTGAACCTGTTCGGCGATGGCGAGAGCTTCCTCGGCCAGGTCGCCGAGGTGACCCTGCCAACCCTGACCCGCTCGATGGAGGACTACCGCGGCGGCGGTATGAGCGGCCCGGTCAAGATCGACAACGGCCAGGAGGCCATCGAGTTCGAGGCAAAGTATGGAGGCCTGATGCGCTCGGTGTTGCGCCAGTACGGCGCCAGCCGACACGACGCGGCGCAGCTGCGTTTCGCCGGCGCCTACCAGCGCGACGACACCGGCGCGGTCGACGCGGTCGAGATCGTGGTGCGCGGCCGCCATTCCGAGATCGACTTCGGCACCGCCAAGCCCGGCGACGACACCGAGTTCACCGTCAAGACCGCATGCAGCTACTACAAGCTCACGATCAACGGCGTGACCGAGGTCGAGATCGACCTGGTGAACATGGTCGAGATCGTCGGCGGCGTCGATCGCCTGGCCGAACAGCGCCGCGCGATCGGCGTTTGATCCCCACCGGCCCGGCGCAATGCTGGGCCTTCCTTTGCACTGAGAGAGAGCTATGTCCAAGACCGAAAAGCCCACCCCCGAGACCGCCGTCGACCCGAACGTGGTCACGCTCGAGGAACCGATCCAGCGCGGCGACCAGAAGATCACCACTGTTACCGTGCGCAAGCCGGCCGCCGGCGAGCTCCGCGGCGTGTCGCTCGCCGAGCTGCTGCAGCTCGACGTCGCTTCGCTGATCACGGTACTGCCGCGCATCACCTCGCCGATCCTGACCCAAGCCGACGTCGCCAAGCTCGAGCCGGCGGATCTGCTGCAGTTGGGAGGCAAGGTGGCCGGTTTTTTGCTGACGAAGGCGGCGAAGGAATCGGCATCCCTCGACGCGTAGAGGACGCGATGGCCGACCTGGCGGCGGTGTTCCACTGGACCCCCGCCGCCATGGACGAGCTGAGCCTCACCGAGCTGATGGAATGGCGCGAACGCGCCCGAGTACGTAGCGGAGGGGACTAGATGTCGGGGAACGATCTCAAACTGCAGGTGCTGCTGGCCACGATCGATCGCGTGACCGGCCCCATGCGGAAGATCATGGGCGGCAGCAACTCCACCGCCCGAGCATTGAAGGCCGCCAAGGATCAGCTGCGAGAGCTGGACCGCGCACAGCAGCAGCTGCAGGGTTTCCGCAAGCTCAAGAACGAGGCCGATGCTACCGGCCTCGCTATGAAGGCCTCGCAACAACAGGTGGCGAAGCTGCGCGCCGAAATGGCCGGCGTCGACAAGCCGACGCGCCGTGCCGGCGCCGCATACTCCCGCGCCGAGCGGGAGGTCACCAAGCTCAAGGCCGCGCACATCGCCAAGCTGCGCGCCCTTCGCGATTCGCGTGCGGCACTGACCGCCGCCGGCCTCGGTACCAAGCAACTCGGCGATCGCGAACGCCAGCTGCGCGCGGAAATGGCGCGCACCAACCAGGTCATCGACAAGCAGCAGCAGAAGCTGGCACGACTGGCCACGCAGAACCAGCGGCTATACGTGGCGCAGCGCAACCTACACAAGGCCCAAAACATGGCCGGCGCCGCAGCGAGCGGTGGCGCCACCATGGGCGCTGCAGCGGCCGCGATCGGTGCGCCGGTGCTGCTGCAGGTCAAGGCGTACGCGAGCTGGGAGGACGCGATGCTCGGCGTCGCGCGCCAGGTACAGGGCGCTCGCGACGACGCGGGCAACCTCACCCCGCTGTACTACTCCCTGGGCGACGCCATCAAGGAGATGGCCGAGCGCGTGCCGATGGCGACTACCGAGATCGCGGCGCTGGTCGAGGCCGGTGCCCGTATGGGCATCCAGGGCAAACAGAACCTGCTCGCGTTCGCTGAGACGACGGCGATAACCGCCAACGCATTCGACCTTCCAGTCGACGAGGTCGGCGAGAACATGGGCAAGCTGGCCGGGCTCTACAAGATCCCGATCCGCAACATCAGCGAGCTGGGCGACGCGATCAACTGGCTGGACGATAACGCGCTGTCGAAGGGCGGCGACATCATCGACGTCATGCAGCGCCTGGGCGGCGTGGCCGACAAGCTGGATTTCCGCAAGGCCGCTGCGCTGGGTAGCACGTTCCTGTCGCTGGGCGCCGCACCCGAGGTCGCCGCGAGCGCGTCGAACGCGATGGTGCGCGAGCTGTCGATCGCCACCATGCAGAGCAAGCGCTTCAAGCGCGGCCTGGAAACGCTCGGACTCGATGCGCGGGCGCTGCAACAGGGCATGGTCAAGGACGCGACGGGGACGATCCTGGGCGTGCTCGAGGCAATCAAGAAGCTGCCAGCCGATGACCAGATGACGGTCGCGACGCAGTTGTTCGGCAAGGAGTTCGGCGACGACGCCGCGAAGCTGGCCAACAACCTGGGCGAGTACCGCCGGCAGCTGGACCTGGTCAACCAGGCGCAGGCCCGCGGCTCAATGCAGCGCGAGGCGGCGGCGCGGCTGAAGAATCTGTCGGCGGGCTACCAGTTGCTCAAGAACGAGGTGTTCAACACCGCTAGCGAGATGGGCGCAACGCTGGCGCCTTCGCTGCGGGATCTGATGACCCTGGCGCGCTCGATGCTCGGCTCATTGCGCGATTGGGTGAAGGATAACCCGGCGCTCGCCGGCGGGATCCTCAAGGCCGCCGCGGCGATCGCCGTGCTGCTGGCCGCGGCGAGCGGTCTAGCCCTGGGCATTTCCGGCGTGCTGGGGCCGCTGGCCCTGGTCAAGTACTCGGCCACCACGCTCGGGATCCGGCTGCAGCCGATGCTCGCCGGCCTGCGAAGCCTGGGTGCTCGCGTGCTGCCGATGGTGCTCAACGGCACCCGGATGCTGCTGCCTGTGCTCGGAGGCCTTAGCGCGCCCATGCTGGCGGTTATTGCCGTGGTCGCGGCTGCCGGCTTCCTGCTGTGGAAGTACTGGCAGCCGATCAAGGCGTTCCTGGTCGGCATGTGGCAAGGCATCGCGGAAGCCGCCCGACCTATCGGGACGTTGCTCGCGCAGGCCTTCGCGCCGCTGCGCCCGGTCTGGGATTGGTTCGCCGGGATCCTCGGCAAGGTCTGGAGTTGGATCAAGCAGCTGTTCACGCCATTCCAGGCAACCAACGCGCAGCTGCAGAACGCGACCAACTACGGCCGCAGCTTCGGCCAAGTGCTCGGCACGGTGGTGCTCGCTCCCCTGCGCCTGACGATCGGCGCAATCGGCCTGCTCTGGAAGGCCCTGAAGCTCGCGTTCGAGTGGTCGCCGCTCGGCTTCATCGTGCGCAACTGGAACGCGATCTTCGGCTTCCTCGGCGGTCTGTGGGCGCGCTTCAAGGCAATAGGCGCGCAGCTGATGCAAGGACTGATCGGCGGCCTGCTGGGTGGGTTGAAAGCAGTGGGCGACACCATCAACGGCATCGGCGCCAAAGTGGTCGGCTGGATGAAGGCCAAGCTCGGGATCCGCAGCCCATCCCGCGTGTTCGCGCAGCTCGGCGATTTCACGATGGCCGGCCTGGCCGGTGGCCTCAACCGTAGCCAAGGCCTGCCGCTGCGGGCGTTGAACCAAGTGGCGGGCAACTTGCGCCGCGTGGGCGCCGGCATCGCCATCGGCGCCGCTGCGGCGCCAGCCGTGGCGATCGATAACCGGCCGCCGATCTCGATGGCCTCAGGCGGCGCCGGCGCGGGCGCGACCTACAACATCACGATCAACGCCTCGGGCGGCACTCCGGCGCAGGACATCGCCCGCGAAGTCCGCGCGGCGATCGAACAGTACGAGCGTGATAAAGCGGCACGCAGGCGCTCGCGGCTCGGCGACTACGGCAACTGAGGCACACCGCCATGATGATGGCCCTTGGCACCTTCGTTTTTTCTCTGCAGCAGCTGGCGTTCCAACAGTTGCAGCGGTCCACATCGTGGCGGCATCCGAGCAGCGAACGCGTCGGCGCGCGAGCGGCGCGTCAGTACACCGGTCCGGGCGACGACACGATCGAGCTGAGCGGCGTGGTCGCGCCCGAGCTGACCGGCGACCCGGCGTCGCTGGATCTGCTACGAAACATGGCCGGCGAAGGCCGACCGCTGTCGCTAGTCGACGGAACGGGCGTGGTGCATGGCGCGTTCGTGGTCGCCTCGCTCAGCGAGACCCGCACGCTGTTCTTCCAGGACGGCGCCGCGCGGCGCATCGAGTTCCAGCTGTCGCTTACTCGCACCGACGATGACGCGATTGGCGAAGGCACCGCGCAGGCTTCGCCGGCATGACCGAGGCCGCCGGCTATCCGATTCCCGCCTGGCGCGTGGAACTCGACGGCAAGGATCTGACCGACCGGATCCGCCCGCGGCTGCTGGAACTGACGTTGACCGAGGCACGCGGCGGCGAAGCCGACCAGCTCGACCTGCAGATCCACGACCACGACGGCCGCATGGCGCTACCGAAGCGCGGCGTCAAGCTGAGCGTCGCGATCGGATGGCAGGACGGCGGGTTGATCGATAAGGGGACGTTCCGCGTCGACGAAGTCGAGCACAGCGGATCACCGGACATCATCACCGTGCGCGCCCGCAGCGCCGACCTGACCCATCCCATGCGAACCCGGCGCGAGCGCAGTTGGCACGACGTGACGCTCGGCGCGGTGGTGCGCAACCTCGCCGGCGAGCACGGTCTGCAGGCGCGCATCGCGCCGGCGCTGGCCAGCGTCGCGATCGCGCACCTGGACCAAACCGGCGAGAGCGACGTGCACCTTCTGAGCCGGCTCGGGCAGCGATACGACGCCGTCGCCACTGTGAAATCGGGCGCACTGCTGTTTATGCCGATCGGCAGCGGCACCACGGCGAGCGGCGCGCCGCTGCCTGGCGCGTCGATCGCTCGGGCGAGCGGCGACCAGCACCGCTACTCGCTCGCAGACCGCGACACGTACAGCGGCGTGCGCGCTTACTGGAACCACAAGCCCGGCGCGAACCGTAAGTCTGTGCTGGTCGGCGACAGCGGCAACGCAAAGCGCCTGCGCGACACGTTCAACAGCGAAGCCGAGGCGCGCGACCATGCGCGATCTGAGTGGAACCGGGTCCAGCGCGGCGCCGCGACGCTGAGCTACACCCTCGCCCTGGGGCGTGCAGATCTGTACCCGGAGCAGAAGCTACGTGTCAGCGGCTTCAAGCCGGAGATCGATGACAACGCATGGCTGATCGCCAAGACCATCCACACCATCACGGGCGGGGGAGGTTTCACCACCGTGCTCGAACTCGAGACCAATGCCGGCGACGGTTCGGCTTGAATTGTTAGACCTCACATCTTTTCAATTGCTGCTTCGAGAGAGGCCTTAACCCGTTTCTTTTGAAACTCCGGATCTTCGCGTTGGATGAACTCAACGGCCGACAAGTCATCGCCGCGCTTACGATTCTGGCGGGGCTCAAGCGCCTCAATCAGGATTGCCTCTAGCGCAGGTATCATTTTTGCCGCCTCATATGTCGCTGGCAAAGACCCGAGTTGGCCAGACTCTGAGACGGGTAGAAGTCCAAACCAAGAGAACCGGTCCCAACGGGCGGCCAAGCGATCAAGGGTGTGCTCAAAGAGTCGGCGCCCCAATGGCCGATCAGTTGTGCGACCAATGTAGATGACCTCGCGCCCGTCATATAACAAGTAAATCCCGAGCTGCTTATTGAAATCTACAGGCGTAGCGCCCAACTGCTGCATCCCGAGCAGTTTTGGCGTTGCAACCCATTGAATCGCGTCTCTGCGCCAGAACATCCCGAATGAGCTAACAATGTCATATTGCTCTTCCGACTCAGCGGACTCTTCGATTGTGGGAGTTAGTTTGTCTTTAATCGGAGAGGTTGCGGCGGCGGAGGATTTAGCTAACGCAAACGTGCCCTTTGCCACTCGAACATACGGCGACGACGCGCCATCGCGCTTGATAGAAGAACTGATCTGAGCATTGACCGTTGCAGCGGGTGTAGCGCCAAGGCTGGTGCGTAATCCGTCGGCGATAATCTTCTCAGCGATCTCCTTATAGTGCAGCGCCGTTGCTGCCGCTCCCAGCACCTTGTCGATTGCTTCACGCCAGGTAAGTTCCTTTGCCATGCTCTACTCGATGAAAGTGGGAGTGAGGTCTAACGCTGAATTGAGCCGAGCCGCGGGCCCCCTATGCCACAAACAGTTTCGCGTTGGCGGCCCGACCTCGCGGAACTCGGCGAGGCTTCGGGCAGCTGATGATGTTGATATTGAATGTGCCATCGATCACATTGCCAGCCACGTATTGACCGACTGCGACGCTGGGTGTCACTTGCGAGCGCCCCTTTTTTTGCCTCCGACGTTGATCGTGAGGCCCGGCTGCTGCACGTCTCCCACGAGCACTTGTCCCTGCTCGCCGCCGGTGATGGCGACCTTGCCCGACACGGCAGGAACAGCGGCCACGCCGAGCGCACCTAGGATTGCTGCACGCACATCTGGCGACGCATCGCGATAACGGCGGAGGAGTTCCGCCTCGTCGCCTGCGATCGCAGGCGTTGGAATTCCGGTGACCACATAGCGGACGTCTATCCCCAGCGCCGCGATCGCCGCCAGGTATCCAGCATCCGGAACCCGCTCGCCCTTCTCGTAACGGATCTGCGCCGTCCGGTTCAGCCCCGCCGCCGTTGCCATTTCGTCCTGTTTGAGCGCGAGTCGGACGCGCTCTTCCCTGAGCCTTTCTGCCAGTGTTCCCATCCTGAGACTTCCCCGGTTGACAATGTTCCCAATCGGGAACATCATCTGCCCCGACATCCACTTAATTGCACGTTTTTTAACCCATGCAGAACGCAAAGGCCATCCGTCCCCGGCCACCCAGCGCCGAAGCTCGAGCAAAAGCGATCGCAGCGCTGGATGCCCGCGGCCAATCCGTCGCCGAGTTCGCCAGGGAACACGACCTGCAACCCGGCACCGTCTACCAGGTGTTGTCCGGCGAGAAGAAAGGCCGTCGCGGCGAAGCGCACCGCGCCGCGGTGCTGCTCGGTCTGAAGCAGGGCGTCGCCTGACGGCGACGCCCAACAGGGGGACAGGGGGAATGAGCAAAGCACCATCGATGTGCTGCCCGCACTGCAAGCACACCGCATCGGCCCGTACCAGCACGCAGCTGTCGCCGCTTTACCGGGAAGTCACCTACACCTGCCGCAACACCGATTGCGGGCACGTGTTCGTCGCCGGTCTCGAGGCCATCCGCACGCTGTCGCCGAGCGCCATTCCCGATCCCGAGATCAACCTTCCGTTTTCGCGCCACGTCCGCCAGCGCCAGCTGGTGCAACAGCTGCGCCTCGGCCTGGAGCAAGAAGCCCATGACCCAGCTTGACGGACTGAGCGCCGCAGCTGTGCTCGAGCCAATCCGAACTAGGCCGGCGGCACCCGCCGCCGGCTAACGGACCAGTCACCCGCTTTTCCCTTCCACGCTCCCGGTCGATTTCGACCGGGTACGACCTCGCTTTGCCGGAATTCCATGCGCCCAGAGCTTCACACCGAGATTTCCCGACGCCTACTGGCCGACTACGGCTTCAAAACAAAGGGCCCGTGGCTGCAGGAGGGCAAGTGCCCGGATTGCGGCAAGAAGGAGCTGTACGCGAAGGCCGAGAGCCCGTGGATCCTGAGATGCGGGCGCCTGGCCAAGTGCGGTAGCGAGGTCGCGATCAAGGACGTGTATCGCGACCTGTTCGAGAACTGGTCCGAGCGCTACATCGTCACTGAAACCAACCCGCACGCGGCCGCCGACGCGTACCTGCAGTACGCCCGCGGCTTCGACTTGGAGCGCGTGCGCGGCCTGTATTCGCAGGAGCACTACCACAACCGCGAACTCAACCAGGGCAGCGCGACGGTGCGCTTCCCGCTGGCGTGTGGCAGCTGGTGGGAGCGGATCATCGACCGCCCCGAGCGCTTCGGAAAGCGCAAGGCGAATTTCGCCTACGGCAAGCCCTACCACGGCCACTGGTGGGGGCTTCCGGACACCGCTGCCGATGCCGACCAGATCTGGCTTACCGAGGGCGTGTTCGACGCCTACGCGCTCGAATCCAACGGGCTCGCCGCCCGCGGCCTGCTGTCGTCGAATAACTACCCCGAGCATGCGCTCGCCGCACTGCTTGAGCAGCGGAAGACCGCCGGCCTGCCGCGGCCGACGCTGGTATGGGCGCTCGACGGTGATGCCTCCGGACGATCGTTCACCAAGAAATGGATCGACCGCGCACGGTCCGAGGGCTGGGACTGCAAGGCTTCGCAGATCCCGCAGCGCGGCCGCGCAAAAATCGACTGGAACGACCTGCACCAGCGCGGAAAGCTGACCGAAAAGGATCTCGAGGAATACCTCTACGAGGGCGCGCTGCTGGTAGCTGAATCGCCGGTGGCTAAGGCGCTATTGATGTACCAGCGCCTCGAGCGCAAGGAGTTCCATTTCGGGTTCGACAACCGGCTGTTCTGGTTCAAGCTGGACCTGGACCGCTACGAGAAAGCACGCCGCGCCCTCGAGGATGCCGACAAGGGCCTCACCGATGCGGAAATGCGCGAGCAGGCCCTGCGCGAGTCGGGCGGCGTGGTCGAGATCGCCAACTGCTACCCGCTGGCGCTGTACTACCAGGCCAACGCGCTCACCGACGAGAGTTGGTACTACTACCGCGTCAGCTTCCCGCACAAGGGCAAGCCGCTCAAAAACACTTTCACCGCCGGACAGCTGTCGTCGGCGAGCGAGTTCAAGAAACGCCTGCTCGCGATCGCGCCGGGCGCGGTGTTCACCGGCAGCACGCAGCAGCTCGACCGGATCTTCAAGGACAGCCTGTTCTCGATTAAGACCGTCGAGACCATTGACTACATCGGGTACACGCGCGAACACGGTTGCTACGTGCTGGGCGATCTGGCCGTCAAGGACGGCAACATCTTCGAGCTCAACGAAGAGGATTTTTTCGAGTTCGGGAAGCTATCGGTCAAGACGTTGAACCAAAGCGTCTCGCTGTCGATCAGCCGCGATCGCAACGACTACCGCACCGACTGGGTCGAGATGATCTGGCAGTGCTTCGGCGCAAAAGGCCTTGTCGCCCTCGCGTTCTGGTTCGGCTCGCTGTTCGCCGAGCAGATCCGCGCCACCCAGAAGAGCTACCCATTCCTCGAGATCATCGGCGAGGCCGGATCCGGCAAGTCCACGCTGGTCGAGTTTCTTTGGAAGCTCGTGGGCCGCCGCGACTACGAAGGTTTCGACCCATCCAAATCGACCATGGCCGCACGGGCGCGCAACTTTGCCCAGGTGTCTGGCCTGCCGGTGGTGCTGATCGAAGGTGACCGCGACACCGACACGGCCAAGCAAAAGGCGTTCGACTGGAACGAGCTGAAAACCGCCTACAACGGCCGCAGCGTCCGCGCTACCGGCGTCAAGAACAGCGGCAACGAAACGCGCGAGCCGCCGTTCCGGGGCTCCATCGTGATCGCGCAGAACGCCGAGGTCAGCGCCAGCGACGCGATTCTGCAGCGCCTGGTGCACCTCAAGTTTGACAAGGCGGCGCACACCGCCGGCACTAAGAAGCTGGCCGAAGAACTGGAGCGGATGCCGGTCGAGAACGTGTCCGGCTTCATCCTGGCCGCGACCACCCGCGAGCAGCGCGTCCTTGAGGTCCTCGCCGATAAGACGCCGATCTACACCGACCAGCTGATGGCGCTGCCAGAGATAAATGCAGTCCGCATCGCTAAGAACCACGGCCAGATGATGGCGCTGGTCGATTCCCTGCGACACGTGGTGAAGCTGACCGACGAGCAATACACCGCCACGCACAAGGCGCTGGTGACCATGTCGATCGAGCGGCAGCAGGCAATCAACGCCGACCATCCGTTCGTGCAGGCGTTCTGGGAGCTGTTCGAGCACATCGACAGCAAGGCCAGCGAAGAGTCGATCAACCACAGCAATGACGCGGCCCTTATCGCCGTGAACCTGATCGAGTTCGAGGAGCGCGTGTCCAAGCGCGGCCTGCGCCTTCCGGTCGATCTCACCGAGCTGAAAAAGCACCTGCGCACGTCGCGACTTCGGCGCTTCGTCGACGTCAAGACCGTGCGTTCGCGCATCACCAACGCATCGAAAAAGTGCTGGGTGTTCCAGCACGAGCGCTAACCAGGCGGCCCCGGCGGGGAGCGGCAACTCCCCCAAGGTCCATCACCACGAAGGAGAGAGCAGATCATGCAACCGAACACCGACATGACGCCGGCGGCGGCGCAACCCCTCGCGATACCGGGCACCGGGGCCGCGGCGCAGGCTACCACGGCACCAGCAGACGCCGATTTGCTTCAGGCGTACACGCTGGCCAGCACCGGCCACCTCGACGCGCTCGCAGCACGGCTGCGTGCGGAGGAGGCCGAACGCCGGGCGCTGGCCAAAGCCCACCGCCTGGATCCGTTCATGCCGCCGGCCGATCGCTTGGCCTTGGCCCTGAACGCCGATCAGCACGCCGACGAAGCGGCCGAGCGTGCACTTCATGCGCAACAGCGGGCCGACGCGCTGCGAGCCGCGTTCCCGACTATGGTCGATGCGCCGATGGCTGTCGTCGTGATCACGGTCCAGCGAGATCGCATTCAACAGACCGCGCGCCTTGTCATGGGTTACCCACTCACCGCGACCCGCACCTGGTCTCGCTTCGGCACCCATTCGTGGAAGAGCCGCGATCCGGAATGGTCGGCACACGAGGATCGGATCGGGATCGAGCTGGTCGAGTACATGGACGCGCTGGATCTGCCGCAGCGGATCGCTGACCTGCTACCGCGGCCGCCGTCCGCGGGCACCGACGCAGCGGCCAAGGCTGCTCGGGAGGTGGCCCATGGTTGAGCTGCTGATCGTCGTCGGCGGGCTGGCTAGCGCCGGCTGCGTTGCTTACGTCCTGGTCCGCAGGATGGTGGCCAAGCGCATCGAACGCCGGCGCGTGCGTCGCGTTGTCGCGCACGGCTTCGTGATCGTCCACATCCGCGCTCCTCGCGGCCCTCAGGCGGTGCGCCGGGCGGTGGCCCAATGACCCAGCGCCAGGTCTCTCACCAGGTGACGCTGCCACCGTGCGCCGAGGGCCACTCGGGGCGTCACATCCACGATCTGCGAGCCGCCCGTGCGGGCGGCGGGCACTTCCTCGAATGCGCCTGCAGGCGAACGGTGAAGTGCGACTCGGTCGACGTCGCGCTTGGCGAATGGTTCCGGGTCAACGGCAAACGCCGTCCTCACGCGCCACGGCTGGCACCAGTTCCGCCGGCGACGCCGGCGGACGTTCTGCAGTTCCCGCTACCCCTGCGCGGAGGTCGCCGCCTGTGAACCGCACCATCAACCGATTTGGCGGCCGGACGAACGGCTGCGACATCAGCAACCCGCGCCGGGCATCCGACAACGCCTACACCGTGATCGGCCGTCGCTGCAGCCGCTGTCGTCAATCGAAGGCGATCACCGGCGGCCGGGCGCGATGGGTGTTCCGCAACAACACGCGCGTCAGCGAGTTCACGTGCGCTGGGTGCATCGCATGAGCGATCGGAAGTGCAGCGACTTCATCGCCGGCCGGCGCGCGATCGAGCCGGTGCGCGTGACGCCGGTGGCGCCGGAAGGCGGTGCGCTGTGATGCGCCGCCCTGGTCGGATCCTCGCCGCGGCCTCGATGTCCCTGGACTACGCGCGAGCGCTCGAGGTGACGCCGGCCGATGAGCGCCGCGGCTGGCCCGAGCTGATCTGGTGGCGCCTGCCGATGTGCTGGATGCGTGGGCACACCTGGGCCGGCGCCTCGTTCGCGATCACCTGCTACACGCTGCAGTTTTGCGAGCGATGCGGTGAAGAGGTCGCAAGCCGCACGCGCTGGGATCAGATCGAGCCGCGGCCGCTCGATGATGAGGATCTGCCCTGGTTTGGGTTTGATCCCGCCAGCGAGGATTGCGATCGATCCGCGTGGCTCGAGCTTGGTCCTGATGGTGGCGATCGATGACGCAAGCGATCGACACTGCCCACACGCTCGAGGAACTGGCGCCGATCGCGCGAGTGATGGCGATGACCGGCTGCAGTCGGACCCGGCTTTATGGGCTGATCAAGGCCGGCACATTCCCGGCACCGCTGCGGCTGTGGGGACGATCGCTCTGGGTCGTGTCTGAGGTGCAGAGCTGGATTCGCGAGCAGATCCAGAGCTGCCCCCGGACGCGATGAGAAACATGGGTAGAAACATGGGTCAGGATCGGCAAGCACAAAAAAAGCCGCTGAAATCAGCGGCTTAGATTACTTACTGGCGGAGAGAGTGGGATTCGAACCCACGGTGGTACTGCTACCACGGCGGTTTTCAAGACCGCTGCCTTAAACCACTCGGCCATCTCTCCGGATTTTCTGACGACGCGCGCGACCCGCTGGCGGGCCGCGCATTGTCGCATGCCGGCGCGAGGCCTGGCTCGCTGTCAGGCCTGGGTGGGGATGCGGATTTCCGCCGGCGGCACCGCGTAGTCGGCGTCCCCGGGGCACGGCATGCCCTTGATCTCCTTGCACTGCAGGCGTGCGGATTCGACCAGGCCCGGGGCCTTTTCGGCGATGAAGTCGATGAACACCCGCACCGCCGGCAGCAGGCCCCGACGCGAAGCGAACACCGCGTGGAAAATCCCTTGCGGCAGACGCCAGTTCGGCAGCACCACTTCCAGTTCGCCGCGGCGCACGGCCTCGGCGCAGATGGTCTCCGGCAGCAGCGTGATGCCTACGCCCTGCTCGGCCAGTGACATCAGCATGGGGAAATCGAAGCCCATCACGCGCGGCTTCAGCTCGACGCGGCGCACGTCGCCATCGGGCCCGTGCAGTTCCCAGCGCTGGCGCGCGTCGTCTTCGCTCATGCTCAGGGTGACATGGTCGCCGAGTTCGTCCGGGTTCTTTGGCCGGCCCATCCGTCGCAGGTAGTCGGGGCTGGCGACGAGCAGTTCCTGGATCTGGCCGAAGCTGCGCATGACCAGGCTGCCGTCGTCGTCCAGCTTGGAACGCACACGCAATGCGACGTCGATGCCTTCGTTGATGATGTCGACACGGCGGTTGCTGACAAGCAGCTGCACGCGCACCTGCGGGAAACGCGCCAGGAACTCCGGCAGCAATTTGGGCATCTGTTGCTGGGCCATGCCGACCGGCACGCTGACGCGGATCACGCCGCGCGGCTCGGCACTGAGCCGGTCAACAACTTCATGCGCGGCCTGGGCTTCGGCCAGCATCGACTGGGCGTGGCGGTAGACGCTGTTGCCGACATCGGTCACGGCAAATCGCCGTGTCGAACGCTGCAGCAGGCGGACACCCAGATCGGTCTCGAGCTGGCTGATGCGCCGGCTCAGCCGCGACTTGGGGATGCCCAGCGCACGCTCGGCGGCAGCGAAACCACCGTGCTCGACCACCATCGCGAAGTAGTAGAGATCGTTCAGGTCCTGCATGGCCATAATTCCAATTCCAGAACAGTTAGTGATAGTTGACCAGCTTTATCCCAAATTAGCAACAACCTAGATTAGTCGCAACCCGGCATCCCGCCGAATCTGTTGCAGAGGCCCGTCATGAAACTCCTCCACCTCGACTCCAGCGCCCTGGGCGCCAATTCGATCACCCGTGAGCTCAGCTCGGCGATTGTCGGTCGCTGGCAGGAGTCGCACGCCAACCTGTCGGTCGAGTACCGCGACCTGGACGCCGACCCGATCCCGCACCTGACCGGTCGCGCCCTTGCCAAGACCGACCAGGCCGAGGCCGATGCCGCCGAAGCGGTCATCCAGCAGTTCCTGGATGCCGATGTAGTGGTGATTGGTGCGCCGTTTTACAACTTCGGCATCCCGTCGACGCTGAAGGCCTGGATCGACCGCGTCGCCGTTGCCGGCCGCACGTTCCGTTACACCGAGGCCGGTCCCGAGGGCCTGGCCGGCGCCAAGCGCGTGATCATCGCCAGCGGCCGCGGCGGCATCTATGGCGACACCAGCCCGGCTGACTTCCAGGAAGCCTACCTGCGCCACGTGTTCGGCTTCCTCGGCGTGACCGAGCTTGAGATCGTCCGGGCCGAAGGCGTGGCCTACTCGCCGCAGCACCGCACCGACGCGCTGGCCGCTGCCCATGCGTCGATCCGTTCGCCTCTGGCACAGGCTGCCTGATAACCCCCGTGGACTCCCCTTCCACGATCGGGCTGCCTGACTAGGCGTTTCGCCCCATCCCTCCCCGCTTGGGGTGGAAACGCAACGGGCCCGCACTGCGGGCCCGTTTTTTGCCTGGGTTCCGGGAATGAAGCCCGGGTTAGCAACGACAGATCAGGCGATGCGTTCCTGCCCGCCCATGTATGGACGCAGGATGTCGGGCACGGTGATCGAGCCGTCCTCGTTCTGGTAGTTCTCCATGACCGCAATCAGCGCGCGGCCAACCGCCACGCCCGAGCCATTGAGGGTATGGACCAGTTCGGGCTTGCCCGTGGCCGGGTTGCGCCAGCGCGCCTGCATCCGCCGCGCCTGGAACGATTCGCAGTTGGAGCACGAGGAAATCTCGCGGTAGGTGCCCTGCGAAGGCAGCCATACCTCGAGGTCGAACGTCTTGGTCGCGGCGAAGCCCATGTCGCCCGTACACAGCAGCATGCGCCGGTACGGCAGGCCGAGCTTCTCGAGCACCACCTCGGCGCAGCGCGTCATGCGGTCGTGCTCGGAGCAGCTCTCCTCCGGCTGGGCGATGGTGACCAGCTCGACCTTCTCGAACTGGTGCTGGCGGATCATGCCGCGGGTGTCGCGACCATGGCTGCCGGCTTCGGCGCGGAAGCACATCGAATGGGCGGTCATGCGCAGCGGCATCGCATCGGCTTCGACGATCTCGTCGCGCACGATGTTCGTCAGCGGCACTTCCGAGGTCGGGATCAGGTAACGCTTGTGGGCGTTCTCGCCGTCGCCGACCACGGTTGCAAACAGATCGTCTTCGAACTTGGGCAGCTGGCCGGTGCCGCGCATGCTGTCGGCATTGACCAGCAACGGCACGCTGGTTTCCTGGTAGCCATGCTCATTGGTATGCAGGTCGAGCATGAACTGCGCCAGCGCGCGATGAAGGCGTGCGAGCTGCCCGCGCAGCACCGTGAAGCGCGCGCCACTGAGCTTGGCCGCGGTGTCGCCATCGAGCCAGCCATTGCGCGTACCCAGCTCGACATGGTCCTTGACCGCGAAATCAAAGGAACGCGGCGTGCCCCAGCGGTGCTGTTCGACGTTGTGGCTTTCGTCCTGCCCGACCGGAACCGAATCGTGCGGCAGGTTCGGGATCGCCAGGGCGATTGCCTCGATCTCGCCACGGATCGTCTCCAGTCGCGCCTCGCTGGCCTTCAGCTCGTCGCCGAATCCGGCGACCTCGGCCATCAGCGGCGCGACGTCCTCGCCCTTGGCTTTGGCCATGCCGATTGCCTTGGAGCGTGTGTTGCGCAGGTTCTGCAGCTCCTGGGTGCGGATCTGGATCTGCTTGCGCTCGGCCTCCAGCGCTTCCAGGGCGCCGGCATCGAGGTCGTACCCCCGGCTCTGGCGCAGGCGCTGAGCGAGTTCGGCGGGGTTTTGGCGCAACAGGTTTGGATCGAGCATGTCAGGGGCGTGGGGTGATCGAGGTCGCGATTATCGCGTGGAATGGCCATTCCATGGCGCCCGGTTGCCGAATCATTAACGCGGCGCTGGTCAGAATCGCCTGAGAACCCCTGACGGACGGCCCATGCCCCTATCCGCACCTGCGACCCCGCGCTCCCCGCTGGCCTCCCTGTCCGACTGGTTGCCGGCCCGACGCTCTCTGATGTGGGTGCTGCTGGCATTTGTCGCCGGACTGGTGCTGTTCGCGCTGGTGCTCTCGCTCGGGCGCAACCGCGACCTCCAGCGCGAAAGCGGATCCTTGCCCTCTGCCGCATCGCCCCGTTACGCACCGCTGCCTGCGCCCCTTCCCGCGGCAGCGGACGGCGGCACCAGCAACGTTGCCAAGTCGCCGGGCACTGCCGCCGCGGGCGACGATGAGCAGCCCCGACTGGTGGAGACCCGTCCGCCGGCACCGCCTCAAGCGCTGCCGGGGCTTGCGCCAGCCCCAGTCGCGGCGGCAGCCACCCGCCCCGAACCCATGCCAGGACAGACCCCCTCGCCGCGCTATCCGGCACAGGCGTTGCGTCGTGGCGAAAGCGGCACGGTCAGCGTGCGGGTCGAGATCGGGGCGGACGGCGTGCCTTCGCAGGTCAGCGTCGCTGGCAGCAGTGGATCACGCTACCTCGACCGCGCCGCGCTCGATGCCGTGCGGCGCTGGCGCTTTCGCCCGGCCATGAGCCATGATCAGCCGGTCAGTGGATCGGTGATCGTGCCGATCCGTTTCGACGCGCAGCGCTGAGGGGCGACGTACGGGATCACGCAGATCCCGGCCCCTGACCGTCAGGCCGCAGCCGGTCCGCGCCGGCGGATCAATGCATAGGCGATGCAGCAGCCAAACAGCAGCTCCTGCGGCGCGCGTGCATATTCGAATCGCCACAGCAATGAATCGAAGGCGTTGGCCACCAGCACGATGCCGACGCAACCGGCAAGCGCCCAGAAGCTGGCCGTGGAGATGATTCCGCCACGCCAGGCCAGGACCATTTCGCGCATCACCAGCACGAACAGGACCAGTAGCAGAGATGATCCCACCAGCCCCATCCCCACCAGGGCATCGAGGTAGGAGTTGTGCAGGTGGACGTGGCGTTCACCGGCAAGGTCCAGATGTGCGGACTCGATCAATATCGGCGCCGAATCAAGGCCCCAGCCGAACAAGGGGCGTTCCTTGAACCGGGCGATGCCCAGTTCGTAGAGCCGCATCCGGATTCCGATGGCTTTGTTGCCGGGGATCGAGGTGTCGAGCGTGGTGCCTGCCTCGGGTACAGACGTCGTGGGCGGACTGTCACCCGCTGGGGCGCTCGCCGATGCGTGCACACCGGCTTCGGACGGGCGCGATGGTGTCGCGCCGACTGGAGCGGCGGTTCCGGGAGCCGCCGTTGCCGGAGCGGCCTCGTGCGCGGACTTGCCCGCATCGGGCCTGACAGTGGGCGACGCTGCGGCCGCGGCGTGCGTACTCACCGCCTCTTCTGCCACCGGTAGCATCCGCTCGGCGCCAGCAAACCGGATTGCGAAGATGTCCTGCGCGGCGAGAACCAGAAGCGCAGAGATCACAGACACAAGCACGATGGGCTGCCACGGCAGCGTCCTGGTCCCACGCGGACGTCGTGTCAGCCAGTACCCGACGATCGCCAGTGGCGTGGCCGACAGGAACGCCAACCAGGCACCGCGTGACTGCGAGAACAACAACACGCAGAAGCTTCCCGCGTAAGCGGCAATGCCGACCGCGAGCAACAGGCTGCGTCGGGCGCCGCGCGGGTGGTCGCGCCAGATGCCGATCAGCAGGCACATGGCCAACCAGCCGCCGACGGCAGCGAGTTGTCCACTGAGGTTCTCGGGGATGCCGAAGCGCGGACGCACCTGGCCGTCCCAGATCGCGGGCATCGCATGCCAGGGCATGTGATAGAGCACCGCGACGAGCAGCCCCAGCACCATCAATCCCAGCAGACCGGGAATCGCGCGCGGGCAGACCGACATCCACCATCCGACGACGCAACAGAAGACGCCCAGGCGCACCAGCTTGGCGACGATGCTGAGCTGGCTCGAATAGTCGGTCTGGGGCACCAGCCAGGTCGCGTACGCCGCATGCACGATCAGGAAGGCGATGAAGACCCCGAGCATGCGCACGACCGGCAACGCCACCAGCTCCCGCCAGGGCGCGCGCCCGGCAAACAGCATCGCCAGCAATGCCACGCCGGCGCCCATTTCTGGACGCATGTAGAGGCCAAAGTCGGTCATGGCGAAAAACGCCAGGAACCCCAGGCCGCACAGCGCGATCCGCAGCAATGTCGGGGGAATTCGGGGCTCGGCGATGGGGATCACGGAATCGATCCGGTTGCCACTGCCACCGGTGATGTCCGTGTCGAAAGTCTGATGGGACACTGGGGTTGAGTCGGGGGCGCAGACAAGACGCATGAGTCTAAGTCAGGGCGTCTGAACCAACCAGAGGCCCGACCCTGTAGCCAGCGCGTCGAATCCCGGGAAGGAGGTGGCGACGTTGGCGGTATCGAGGATGCGGACCTCGCCCGAGGCCCGCTGCGCGGCCACGGCAAAGCTCATCGCGATACGGTGGTCGCCGTGGCTGTCGACCGTCCCGGGGCCGAAAGGCCCGGGCACGATGGTCGCCCCATCCGGGTGCTCTTCGACGTCGATGCCCAGATTGCGCAACCCCTGGGCCATCGTGGCGATCCGGTCGGACTCCTTGACCCGCAGTTCGGCGGCGTCTCGAATCGTGGTGCTTCCCTGAGCGCACGCGGCCGCGACGAACAGCGCCGGAAACTCGTCGATCATGTCCGGCGCCAGGTCGCCGCCGATCTCGATGCCGTGCAGCGGAGCATGGCGGACCACCAGGTCGGCAACCGGCTCGCCCCCCTGCTCGCTCGCATTCTCCTCGCGGATGTCCGCGCCCATTCGGCGCAGGGCGGTCAGCAAGCCGGTGCGGCGCGGGTTCATGCCGACCGCCTCCAGGCGCAGCTGCGAGCCGGGAATGATGCTGGCGGCCACCAGGAAGAATGCCGCCGAGGAAAAGTCTGCCGGCACCGCGACATCGGTCGCGCGCAGCCGGTGACCGCCCGGCAGGCGCGCATGCCCCGGCGAGAACTCGATCGGCCAGCCGAACGCGGCCAGCATGCGCTCGGTGTAGTCGCGCGTCGGGTGCGGCTCGTGCACGACGGTCTCGCCTCGTGCGTACAGGCCCGCCAGCAGCAGCGCCGACTTCACCTGGGCGCTGGCGACCGGCAGCGTGTAGTCGATTCCCTGCAGAAGGGCCCTGCCCTGGATCCGCAGCGGTGGCACGCCGCCTGCTTCGGAACCGATCACGGCGCCCATCTGCGCGAGCGGATCGATCACGCGCCGCATCGGCCGCTTCGACAGCGAGGCATCGCCTACGAGCACGCTGCCGAACGCCTGCCCAGCCAGCACGCCGGCAAGCAGGCGCATGCCGGTGCCGGCGTTTCCGCAGTCCAGCGCGTTGCCACTGCCACGCAGGCCGTGCAGCCCAACACCATGCACGATCCGCTCGCTGGCACTTGGCGTTTCGATCCGCACGCCCAGTTGTTCGAACACCCGTGCAGTGGCCCGCGTGTCTTCGCCTTCAAGAAAGCCGGTGATCCGCGTCGTGCCTTCCGCCAGCGCCCCCAGCATGATCGCGCGGTGCGACACCGACTTGTCCCCGGGCACGCGGACGCTGCCGTGCAAGGGTTGTCCGGCGTGGGCAATCCAGTCCTGGCCTGTGTTCCCGTAAGTCGTGCTCATGCCAGCACCGCGTCCAGTGCCGCAAGCAGGCGGCGGTTCTCATCTTCGGTGCCGACGGTGATGCGCAGGCAGTCCGGCAGGCCATAGCCGCCCATCGGGCGCAGCACCACGCCACGTGCAACAAGTTGCGCTTCAGCCTGCGCGGTATCCGGACCGAACTCGACCAGCAGGAAGTTGGTCTGCGACGGATACACGCGCAAACGACGTTCTCCGAGCTGCCCGGCCAGCGCCGCGCGTTGCCCGGCATTGCGTTCGCACGCCCATTGCAGGTGCGCCTCGTCGCCGAGTGCGGCTTCGCACGCGGCCAGCGCCGGACCGTTGACGTTGAAGCTTTCGCGCAGGCGCTCCATCACCGCAACCAGTCCGGGCGCGCCGAGCAGGTAACCCACGCGCAGCCCGGCCAACCCGTACGCCTTGCTGAACGTACGCGTCAACAGCAGGTTGGGATGGGCTGGCAGCAGCGGCAACGCCGTGGCGGCGTCAGCATCTTCTTCGGCCATCTCCGCATACGCCTCGTCCATCACCACGATGACGTCATCGGGCACCTGCGCCATGAACGCAGTGAACGCCTGCCGGCCGAACCACGTGCCGGTGGGGTTGTTGGGATTGGCCAGATAGACCAGCCTGGTCTTCGCCGAGATGGCCCTGGCCACCGCGCCGAGGTCGTGACCGAGCGGCATCGTTGCATCGTCTCGCGGCAGCGCATCCACCATGCGCAACGTGGCGCCGGCGGCCTGCGTGGCCAGCGCGAACACGGCAAATCCATACCGCGAACAGACCACTTCATCACCGCTGCCGGCGAACACCTGCCCCAGCTGCATCAACAGTTCATGCGAGCCATTGCCCAGCAGGATCTGCGCAACGTCGACGCCATGTTTCGCCGCCAGCGCCCGCTTCAGGTCGGCGCCGAGCGGGTCGGGATAACGATGCAGTGACTGCAGCTGACCGAGGATCGCCTCGCGCGCGGCCGGCGACGGCCCATAAGGATTCTCGTTGGAGCCCAGCTCGACCAGGTTGGCCTCGCCCAAGCGCTTGCGCATGGCCACCAGGTCATGGCCCGGATCGTACGCACGCAACCGCTGCACACCTTCGCTGGCACGCTCGGCGAACCACGCCTCATCGAATGCGTGCGCTGCCCCGCCAGCACCAGTCGCCTGCCTCATGCGATCGCCACCGGGTAGGACCCGAGCACCTTGACCTCCTGCGCGTACTCGTCCAGCTCATCGAGCGCGCGACGCATCGCTTCGTCGTGGACATGGCCGCCGACGTCGATGAAGAACGCGTACTGCCACAGGCCGGTGTGCCCGGGACGCGACTCGATCCGGTTCATGCTCAGCCCATGGCGGGCGAACGGCGCCAGCACGTGATACAGCGCGCCGGGCTGGTCCTTGATGAACACCAGCAGCGAAGTGCGATCGTTGCCCGAAGTGGTGAACAGCTCGCGACCGAGCACAAGGAAGCGCGTGGTGTTGTCGGGACGGTCTTCGATGGGGCCGGCGATCGACTTCAGCCCGTAGACATTGGCGGCACTGATGCCCGCGATCGCCGCGGCGTCGTCGGCACTGCGCGCTCGACGCGCCGCTTCGGCATTGCTGCCCACCGGGATCTTCTCCGCCTTGGGCAGGTACTGGCGCAGCCAGGCCTTGCACTGGGCGAATGACTGCGGGTGGGAGTAGACACGCTCAATGTCCTCGATCCGGCCACTGCGCGAAAGCAGATGCTGGTGCACGCGCAGCTCGACTTCGCCGCAGATCTTCAGCTTCGAGGTCAGGAACATGTCCAGCGTCGACTGGATCGTGCCCTGGGTGGAGTTCTCCACCGGCACCACGCCGAAATCGGCGTGCCCGGCCTCCACTTCCTGGAACACTTCCTCGATGCTGCCCAGCGGCAATCCGTGGATCGAGTGGCCGAAGTGTTTGTACACCGCCTGCTGCGAATGCGTGCCTTCCGGACCGAGGTAGCCGATCTTCAACGGCTCCTGCTGCGCCAGGCACGCCGACATGATCTCGCGGAACAGGCGCACCAGCACTTCATCGTTGAGCGGGCCGTCGTTACGGTCGACCACGCGGCGCAGCACCTGCGCCTCGCGCTCGGGACGGTAGTAGTCCACGGCCGCGGCCAGCTTGCCCTTGGCCTTGCCGACCTTGTTGGCGAACTGGGCGCGCTCGGCGATCAGCTGCTGGATGTGGCGGTCGATGCCGTCGATGCGTTCGCGCAGGGCGAGCAGGTCGGGTGAGGCCGGTGCGGCCTGGTCGACGGTGGTGACCACGGCGGGGGCCGGATCACGCTTGTCGGTCGTCGCCTTGCGCCTGGCCGGCTTCGCAGCCGCAGCCTTGTTCGCCGCGGCCTTCTTTGCTGCCGGCTTGGCCGGCGTCTTCTTGTTGCTGCTCATTGCTGTGCGTCGCCTTGATTCTGTGTCGTCGTCTAGCCGTTGCGTTGCTGGAAGTCGCGCATGAATGCCACCAGCGCCTGCACGCCTTCTTCCGGCATTGCGTTGTAGATCGATGCGCGCATGCCGCCGAGCACGCGATGGCCCTTGAGCGAGATCAGCCCGTTCTGCGCGGCCTGTTCGAGGAATGCCGCATCGAGCGACGGGTCGTGCAGGAAGAACGGAACGTTCATGCGCGAGCGCGCCGCCACCGCGACTTCATTGCGATAGAAGCCGCCGGAGTGGTCGATCACGTCATAGAGCAGACCGGCCTTGCGCGAATTGCGGCGGGCAAACTCCTCGACCCCGCCCTCGGCCAGCATCCACTTGAACACGAGCCCCGCCAGGTACCAGTTCCAGGTCGGCGGCGTGTTGAGCATCGAATCGCCCTTGAGGTGGGCCCGGTAGTCGAGGATCTCGGCCCGCGGCTGGCCGGCGCGTTCCAGCAGGTCGCGGCGGACGATGACCACGGCAACACCGACCGGACCGAGATTCTTCTGCGCTCCGCCGTAGATCAGCCCGAACCTGGAGATATCCAGCGGCTCGGAAGCGATCGAGGAGCTGAAATCGGCAAACAGCGGAACCTCGCCGACATCGGGAATATCGCGGAACTCGACGCCGTGGATGGTTTCGTTGGCCGTGTAGTGGACGTAGGCCGCGTCGGGCGACAGCGTCCAGCTCGCGCGCGGCGGAATGTCACGGAAACCGCCCGCCTCGCCATCGGCGGCAACGTGGACGTCGCAGTAGGGCCGCACCTGCTTTTGCGCGATCTTGCCCCAATGCCCCGTCACTACGTAGTCGACGCGCTGACCCGGCGAGGTGAAGTTCAGAGCCATCAACGCCTGTTGGGTAGTCGCTCCGCCCTGCAGGAACAGCACTTCGTAGTCATCGGGGATCGAGACCAGCGTGCGCAGGTCGGCCTCGGCCTCGGCGGCAACCTTCATGAACTCGGGGCCGCGGTGGCTGATCTCGACGATCGAGGCGCCCACGCCGTGCCAGTCGAGCAACTCCTCCTGGGCCTGCCGCAGCACGGGCTCGGGCAGTGTCGCGGGGCCGGCGGCAAAGTTGAAGGCGCGGGACATGAAGGCTCCAGTCAGGATGTGATGGCAGGGAAACGATCTGAATGCGGGCTGCCTGGCCAAGTATGCCGCACTGCAACAGGTAACGGATTCATGGTTACCCGAGCAACTTTTCTCTCACTTGCGCCCTCTATAGTCAGTGACGGTGCGCTCCCCCTGGCGCACCGCTTGCACCGATCCGGAGCCGGACATGTCGCTGCGTGACGCCCTGAAGATCCCCTCATCGCAAATCACCGACGAAGCGGTCTACCGCAAACGCCGGCAATTCCTGGCCGCCTTCGCGGCGGTGCCGGCCCTGGCCCTGCCCGGCTGCTCCGAGGCCGAGCCCCCGCCGCCGCCAAAGGTGGCGATCACGCCGGCGCAGGCGCGCTCGGGCTTTCGCACCGACGAGCCGCTCACCCGCTTTGAGGACATCACCACCTACAACAACTTCTACGAGTTCGGCACCGACAAGGCCGACCCGTCGCAGGCAAAGCGCACGCTGCGCACGCGCCCCTGGTCGGTTGCCGTCGGCGGCCATTGCGCCAAACCCGGCACAGTCTCGCTCGATGACCTGATCAAGGGTTTCACGCCCGAAGAGCGCGTTTACCGCCTGCGCTGCGTCGAAGGCTGGTCGATGGTGATCCCGTGGCTGGGTGTGCCGCTGTCGGCGGTGCTCAAGCGCTTCCAGCCGACCGCCCAGGCAAAGTTCGTAGCCTTCACCACGCTGGCCGACCCGAAGCAGATGCCGGGCGTGGCCTATCGCTCGATCGACTGGCCGTACCGGGAAGGACTGCGCATCGACGAGGCCATGAATCCGCTGACGCTGCTCGCCACCGGCATCTACGGCAAGCCATTGCTGCAGCAGAACGGGGCACCGCTGCGACTGGTCGTCCCGTGGAAGTACGGCTTCAAGTCCATCAAGTCGATCGTGGCGATCGATTTCGTCGAGAAGATGCCCGAAACCGCCTGGCACGAGCTGCAACCGAGCGAGTACGGCTTCTTCTCGAACGTCAATCCGAGCGTCGACCATCCGCGTTGGAGCCAGAAGACCGAGCGCCGCATCGCCGGCACCACCAGCAAGCTGTTCGCCGAGCGGATTCCGACACGGATGTTCAACGGCTACGCCGACCAGGTGGCCGGGATGTACACCGGGCTCGACCTGAAGAAGTGGTTCTGACGGCGTGGCCGGCGTGAACGTGTGGCGACCCGGCCCGCGCGCCCTGTTCGCCAGCAAGACCCTGGTGCACCTGCTGGCGCTGACGCCGGCGGCGATCCTGGCGTGGCAGATCCGCGCCGAATTCCTCACCGGCAGCGGTGGCCTCGGCGCCGACCCGGTGGCGGCCATCGAGCACCGCCTGGGCCTGTGGGCACTGCGGCTGCTGCTGATCACGCTGGCGATCACGCCGCTGCGGCAGTTGACCAACCAGCCTGCGCTGCTGCGGTTCCGCCGGATGTTGGGGCTGTATGCGTTCGCTTACGCGACGCTGCACCTGACTGCCTACCTGGTGCTGGACCTGCGCGGCTTCTGGGCACAGATCTTCGAGGAGATCGTCAAACGCCCCTACATCACCGTGGGTTTCGCCGCGTGGCTGATGCTGCTGCCACTGGCGATCACCTCGACCCAGGCCGCCATCCGCCGGCTCGGCCGCAACTGGGCCCGGCTGCACCAGCTGGTGTATGTCATCGCCGTGCTCGCGGTGCTCCATTTCTGGTGGCTGGTGAAATCCGACATCCGCGAACCGGCGATGTACGCCGGTATCCTTGCGGTGCTGCTGGGCTGGCGCGCGTGGAAGAAGCTGCGGGCGATCAGCGCGCGCCGTACAGCAACAGCAGGCTGAGCGCCGCAGCCAGCAGCAGCGCCGCGAGCAGCAGCCAGGGCATGCGCCTGACCGACTGCGGCAGTGTCGAGGGCGTGCGCGGCTCGTCGGCGGGCGCGGCGCGCGCGGGTGCAGGTGCGGTCCCTTCGACCCCGGCGATGCGTTGCACCGGCGCCTCGACGACGAAGCGGTGCTGGCTGCCGAACACGACCTGGTCGCCCGCCTGCAGGAGCGCATGGCGTACGGGCCGGCCATTGACGATGCTGCCTTCGACCGAGCCCAGGTCGCGCAGCACCACGCCATCGGCGTGGGCTTCCAGCCGGGCGTGACGATCGGCGAACGACGCTTCGTTGATGCGGATGTCGGACTCGCCGGCGCGGCCCACGGTTCGCGCCCGGTCAAGCGTGAAACTGCGGCCATGGTGCGGACCCCCGACCCCGCGCAGCAGCATGCGCGTGTCGGCACCGCCGGAGAAGCCGTAGTCGACGGGTGCGGGCAGCGGATCGGCGGCGAGCAGCAGCAGCTCGATGCCGTCGACGAAGATCGCGTCGCCGACGCGCAGCATCGCCATCCGCCGCACCGGGCGTCCGTTGACGTGAAGGCCGCGCGCGCCGTCGCGCACCTGCAGCCAGACCCCGCGGCGATCCACGCAGAACTGCACCAGCGCCGCATCCACGGAGCCGGGGCGCAGCGCGCCCTGGCTGTCATAGCCAATGGCATGCACGCCCGGGCTCAGCGCCAGGTCGGCATGCTCTCGGTTTTGGAATCGCAGTCTGAGGGAATTCACGCCCGCGCAATCTAACATGCGTCACACA
>DATDBK010000196.1:0-4523 GCA_036524935.1 Lysobacter sp.
GCTGAACGCCGAAGCCCAGCAGCTGAAGGCCGAAATCGACCGCGTCTCCGAGCAGACCTCCTTCAACGGCACCAAGCTGCTCGACGGCACCTTCACCGACCAGGCCTTCCAGGTCGGCGCCAACCAGGGCGAGACGATCACCATCTCCGGCATCACCGACGCATCCTCGGCTGCCCTTGGCACCTGGACCTCGGCATCGACCACCACCTACACCCAGACGACCGCTGCCGCCACGGCCACCGCGTTCGCCACCGGCATGTCGATCGACGTCAACGGCGTGACCATCTCGACCGCTGCCGGCGCCGCCGATGCCGCCGCCGCCGCGACCGCGTTCAAGGCCGCCTTCGACACCGCCAAGGCCAACCCCGCCAACACCAGCCTGGCCAATGTCACGATGGCTGCCAGCGGTGCGATTACCTCGACCGACCAGAACCTGACGCTGGCCAACGCGGCCAACGTCAGTGGCGTCACCGCCGGCACCACCGCCGGTACCGCGACCACCGTCGCCGGCACCGCTCAGACTGGTTTCGCCTCCCTCGACATCTCCACCGTCGACGGCGCCGACGCCGCCATGCTGGCCATGGACGGTGCGCTGAACGCGATCAACACTGCCCGCGCCAACATGGGTGCCGTGCAGAACCGCTTCAGCTCGGTCGTCGCCAACCTCGGTTCGACCTCGGAGAACCTGTCGGCCGCTCGCAGCCGAATCCAGGACGCCGACTTCGCTGCCGAAACCGCCAAGCTGACCCGTAACCAGATCCTGCAGCAGGCCGGTACGGCGATGCTGGCCCAGGCCAACCAGGCGCCGCAGGGCGTGCTCAGCCTCCTGCGCTGATGAGCCACCCACATGGCGCGGCTTCGGCCGCGCCATGTGTCGTTTCAGACGTTTTGTTGTTTCACCTTCCTTCTTCAATCTGACCCGCGGAGTGCGCAATGGCTGGGATAAGCAGCGCCGGTATCGGCAGTGGCCTCGACGTCCCGACCCTGGTCGCCCAGCTGGTCGCCAACGAGCGCGCGCCGACCGCGGCCCTGATTGACCGCAGCGAGCGCCAGACCAAGGCACAGATTTCCGCCCTGGCGACCCTGCGAAATGCCTTCGACGGCCTGCGCACCGCACTCACCAAACTCACTTCCGACGACTCCGCGCTCGCGCGCAAGGTCAGCGTCCAGGCCGAGGCCGGCTTCAGTGCCAGCGCCGCAGCCGGCGCGGCGACAGGCAACTACCAGGTCGAAGTGCTCGCGCTCGCCACGGCCCACAAGCTGTCGTCGGCGGCCTATGCCAAAAGCGATACCGCGGTCGGTACCGGCCAGCTGACCATCGTCAGCGGCGAGACCACAATCAACGTCACCATCGGCGACGACGACAACACCCTGGCCGGCATCCGTGATGCCATCAACCGTGCCGCCGACGGCAAGGGCGTCACCGCCACCATCGTCAACGCCGACGACGGTGCCCATCTCGTGCTGAGCGCCACCCAGAGCGGCGCCGCCAACGCATTGCGAATCACCACCAGTGGCGGCGACGGCGGCCTCGCCGGGCTGCGCAACGATCCGCCCAACGCCACGACGATGACCCAGCTCAGCGCCGCGGCCGATGCACGCGTCAAGATCGACGGTCTGGTGCGCTCAAGTGCCAGCAACACCATCACCGACATGCTGCAGGGCGTGACCCTGACCCTGACCAAGGCTGCCGTCGGCACGGTCAAGGAACTCAGCGTGGCCAGCGACCCGGCCGCTCTGCGCAACGCCGCGAAGGGGTTCGTGACGGCGTACAACGCCTCACTTGGCGCGATCACGACCACCTCGAAGTACGACCCCGCCACCAAGATCGCGGCGGCATTCAATGGCGACGCGATGGTGCGCGGCACCGGCCAGGATCTGCGCAACCAGATCAGCGGCTCGGTCACCGACCTGAAGGCGCTGGGCATCACGATCGCCGCCGACGGCACGCTGAAGATGGACGATGCCGCATTCGATGCCGCAATCGCCAAGGATCCGGCGCCCGCCTCGCGGCTGTTCGCCGCCGACAACAGCCTCGCCTCCGGCCTGCAGAAATCCCTGTCCGGCCTGCTCGAGAAAGACGGTCTGCTCGACAGCCGCAGCAGCAACCTTGCCGGCCGCACCAGCTCGATCGAGGACCAGCGCACCGCGCTGGACCGGCGCATGAGCCAGGTCGAGGCGCGCTACCGCGCGCAGTTCGTCGCGCTCGACGGCCTCATGTCCAAGATGCAGTCGACCAGCAGCTTCCTGTCCCAGCAACTCGCCCTGCTTTGATCACCGACACGAGCCGCGCCATGCACAGTGCCCGCACCTACGCCAATCAGTACCGCCAGACCGGCGTGTCCAGCGCCGTGCTCGATGCCGGCCCGCATCAGCTGATCGCCCTGATGCTGTCGGGAGCCCGCGAGCGAGCGCGGCTGGCAATCGCCTGCCTCGACCGCGGCGACCTGCCGCGCAAGTCGCAGGCGATCACCGATGCCAGCACGATTATTGGCGGCCTCAATGGCGCCCTCAACCTGGAAGCCGGCGGCGAGATCGCCGATGGCCTGCAGGCGCTGTACGACTACGCGCAGCGACGCCTGCTCGCGGCCAACCTGGACAACGATGCCGCGCCGCTGCGCGAAGTCGATGCCCTGCTCGGCGACATCGAATCCGCCTGGCGGGCGATCTCGCCGGAGTCGGTCTGATGTCGACGGCGCGCGTGCCGGAACTGCCGGTCGCACAGGTCAGGGCCGCGATCGCGGCCGACGACTGGTCGCTCGCCGACGAGTTGCTGACGCAACACCACGAGCTCGTCACCCTGGCGGTCCGCGACGCCGGAATGCCACTGCCTGCGGACGGTCCGTGGCGTGAGCTGCTGAGCGGCCTGCTGCGCGACCAGAACCAGCTGATGGGCGAGTTGAAGCTGGCCCGCGACGAGGCCGAGGCTGCGCTGGCGCGCCTGGGTGCCGACCGCCGCGGCGCGCAGGCCTGGTTGCGGGAACTGGCATGAACACCCAGGGCAGCGCACTCGAGGCGGTCTTCGGCGAAACCCTCGTCTGCGACGAACTTCGCCCGGCGGCCTTCCTGCCCGGCGTCCTCGACCACGCGCAGCTGCAGTCGCTGTGGACGCGCGGCGAAATGCTGCTGCGCGCGCTCTCGGTCGTCGAGGACGGCGCCGGCGCCGGCAACGACGAGCCCGAGCAGCCGGCCGACCACGCCGTGCTCCGGATCGAAGCCAAGCTCGACCTGCTCACCGCGCTGGTCGCCAGTCTCGCCACCAGCCAGCAGGCCGACCCGCTGCGCGAGCTGCGCTGGTCGTCCCAGGGCGCCTGCCTGACCTCGGACGCCCCCATTCCGGTGGGTACGGTCGGCCGCCTGCGCATTCAGCCGGCCGACTGGCTGCCCTCGCCGCTGGTGCTGCCGGCCACGGTAAGCGCCTGCGACCTCGATTCCACGGGCCGGACACGCCTTTGGCTGCGCTTCGGTCCGCTGTCTCCGGCGCTGGCCGCCGCCCTCGAGCGGCACCTGTTCCGGGTCCATCGCCGGGCCGTGGCGGAAAGTCGCCGCGCCCGCTGACTATCCGAGGCAATATCAAACGGCGGTCACAGTACGGCCTTCCAGCGCTGCCTTCATGTGCGCACTGCGGCTATCTTGGCCGGGTGGCGCAATGGGGAATTGGCGTTGGTGCGAGTATTGATTTGCGATGACCACACCCTCGTTCGCGCAGGTGTGCGAAGGCTGCTGGAGTCGTTTGCCGACATTGAAGTCGTTGCCGAAGCGAGCAATGCCGACGAAGTGATGGTGCGCACCCAGCAGACCCAGCCCGACATCGTCCTGCTGGATCTGTCCCTCCCCGGCCGCAGTGGCTTTGACGCACTGGCCGAACTGCGCCGCACCTGCCCGGACACCGCGGTCGTGATCATGTCGATGCACGACGATGCACTGCATGTCCGCGAGGCGCTGCTTCGCGGCGCGAGCGGGTTCGTGGTCAAGGAAGCGGCACCGGCCGAGCTCGAGATCGCGATACGCGCGGCGGCCTCGGGCCGCACCTTCCTCAGCCCGCAGGTCTCGGCACCCCAGCTCCAGGGTTACCAGGCCCGCAAAGGCAACAACGGCCACGCCAATGGCGACAGCAAGGGCGTCGACGACATCGACAGCCTGCCGCGCCGCCAGCGCGAAATCCTGATGGCGCTGGGCACCGGCCGCACGACCAAGCAGATCGCCGCCGACCTGGGCATCAGCGTGAAGACCGTGGAAACCCACCGCGCGCGGATGATGGAAACGCTCGGCGTGCGCAATGCCGTGGAACTGCTGCGCATCGCGATGCGTCACCACGACCGTCGCTGACGTCGCAAAAAAACTGACGCGCTGCGTCAACGTTCGCCGCCGTCCGGACCGTCCGCGTCGGAAGCACGACACAATGTCAGGGATCCCCTGACGTCACTACAGGTATGCCCCTAGTGGGCTGTAGGTTTGCCCCTATCGGATACCCGTCACGGAACGTTGACGATGGTTTCCGGGGATCGGCTGGATGCCGATCA